>JAEWUH010000036.1 GCA_023397245.1 Bacillota bacterium
GTCTGTCGGTTTCTGTAGTCAAGCCCGATGACGCAGGCTTTGTAAGGCGTGGGAACCTGCTTTGACCGTTCGATCTGCTCGGCCATGGTAATGCCCGAAGTACGGTAGATTTCAATCGCGCGGATGATGCGCCCGACGTTATTCGGATGAATCCGTGCGGCGGATTCGGGATCGAACTGCCTCAATTCCTTCAAAAGGGCCTCCGGCCCCTCCCGTTCGGCTTTCTGCGAAAGCGCGGCGCGCAGCGTTTCGTCCCGGTCATTCTCGGTAAATTTTATATTGTGCAGCAGGGAACGCACATAAAGCCCCGTGCCGCCCGCGATAACCGGAAGTTTCCCGCGGGAATGCAGCTCTTCGATGCACTCTGCGGCAAGCTCCACGTAATTTGCCACGCTGAACGGCTGCGCAAGGTCTGCAAAATCAATAAGATGGTGCGGCACGCCGCGCATTTCCTGCGGTGTAGGCTTTGCGGTGCCAATCTGCATTCCTCTGTATATCTGCATGGAATCGGCGGAAATCACTTCCCCGTTTTTCCGCAGCGCAAGTTCGACCGCCAACCGGCTCTTGCCGGAGGCCGTAGGGCCGACTACCGCGATCACCGGGATTTTCTTTGTATCCTCCATACTCACACCCGCCCGAACTGCCGTTCCAAATCCCGTTTCTTCATAATGATGGAAACCGGACGCCCGTGCGGGCAGTAGCGGATGTCCTCGCTTTCCATTCTCTGCACCAGCGCAACGAGCTCCTGCGGAGAGCTTTCGTCCCCGGCTTTCACCGCCGCCCGGCACGCCACATTATGATAAAGCCAGTCCAGCTTTTCGGTGGTGACGTCGTTCTTGGCGGACTGCAGGTATCCCGCGATCTCCATGACCGCGTCCGCCGCGTCCTCGCCGCCCAGGATCAGCGGCACGCTCCGGACGAGCACCGTACCGGAGCCGAAATCCTCAATTTCAAAACCCGCGGCGGCGTAAGTGTCAAGGGACTCCAGCACCGCGGAGTATTCGTTTTTGTCGAGCGTAACGGTTACCGGCTGCAGAAGCATCTGCTGCGCCGCCTGACTGCCCTCCGCCTTCAGCTTTTCATAGAGCATACGCTCGTGCGCGGCATGCTTGTCAATAAACACCAGCTCGTCGTTCCCGCGCTCAATAATGATATAGGTGCCGAACGCTTCACCCACCAGCTTTGAGGGCTTGGGTTCCGCGGGCTGCTCCGGAGCTGTGGAGGGTTTGGACACCAAAGGAGGCTCAAGTCCTTCAGCCACAGGCTTTTCCGGCTGAACCTCCAAAGGTTCGATGGGCCGCATTGGCTGCGGCGGGGGAACGGTTCGCTGTACCGCCGTAAAATCATTCCGGAACTGCGGCGCCCCGCTGTCACTCACCATGTAACTGCGCGGTGATTCGGGCGGTTTCTCCGGTATTCTTTCTTCCGTTTTTGAAGTCTGCGCGTCCGCTTTTTCGGCAGATTGAATGGCACGCTGTTCCGGTTTCAATTCAAACCGCGTCTGAACCGGCGCGGCGGGCTGGGAAAACGGAGAGAGTATCGGTTTTTTGAGCGGCATTACGTTGGGGGTGTCTCCCTGATTCAGCGCTGTTTTCACGCCATGATATACGGCGTCGAAAATCGGCTTTTCATTGAGGAAACGGACCTCTGTTTTCGCGGGATGGACGTTGACGTCCACCGCCTCGCAGGAAATACCGATGTGGAGCACGCAGGCGGGCATTTTGCCCACCATGAGCGAGCCCTTGAAAGCCTCCTCCATGGCAACCATGGCGGTGCGGCTTCGGACATAACGCCCGTTGATAAAAAACTGCTGCATACTGCGGTTCGGCCTGGCGGCGGAAGGCTTGCTGACAAAGCCCTGCACCTTTACGCCGTTCAACTCATAATTCACCGGGATCAGGCCGGAGGTGAATTCTTTGCCGTAAACCGAGTAGACGGCAGATTTCAGCTTGCCGTCACCGGGGGTGTGCAGCGTTTCGCGCGAATCGCGCAGAAATTTCACCGATATTTCGGGGTGAGAAAGCGCGATTTTATCTACCACGGCGGCCACCGCGTTTGCTTCCACAAGGTCTTTTTTCAGAAATTTCATCCGCGCGGGCGTGTTGTAAAAAAGGTCGCGTACAATGATTGTGGTACCCTGTGCGCAGCCCGCGTCATCGCAGTACTGTTCATCGCCGCCGTCAATCCCGTAGCGCGTACCGGCAAGCTCCTCCTGCGTCCGGGTGAGCAGCTCCACACGGGCGACCGCGGCAACGGAGGCCAGCGCCTCGCCGCGGAAGCCAAGCGTCGCGATATGATCCAGATCGTTCTGGCCCTGCACCTTGCTTGTGGCGTGGCGCAGGAAAGCGACCTGCACGTCCTCGCGGGCAATACCGCAGCCGTTGTCCGCAACGCGCATGTAGGTGATGCCGCCGTTCTTTATTTCCACGGTAATCGCGGTGGAACCGGCGTCAATGGAATTTTCCACCAGTTCCTTGATGACGGAAGCCGGGCGTTCCACCACTTCGCCCGCCGCGATCAACTCCGCGATGTGCTTTTCCAAAACATGTATTTTGCTCATGGAACGCCTCCTTGCTTGACTTCTTTATGTATTGGGTATTACTCCTGATTTTAAACCACTTTATACTTGAATAAGAGCCCGCGGTGAAAAAACTCCCTCTTATCTGAGGATAGCATCTTCTTTATAAGGAAACGGGAAATTGATTTACCGTCAATGAAAACCCTATAGAAAACTGACATAACCGAGTTGAATGGGGATACCCCGGGGGATGCAAGGGGGATTTTTTGGAACCCTCTCGCCGGGATTGAAAATCCCCCTTGGACGCGCAGCGTCATACGCGCCTACGGCGATCACGAACTTTTTCTTTATGGTAATAGAGGTTTTCTCCTCGCCCCGGGTAAGCCCTCAGTTAGCTAAATAAAATCTTATTCGACCTGAGGGCGGCTAACTAAATTATTGACGCTGTTATAAGAGGCAGATTGCATTTACAGCGAAATAATCTCTCCACCGCTGCGGCGGTCCCCCTCCCTTTGGCAAGGGAGGCTCAAGGATAAAAAGGTAATTTCTGCTTCCCCTGTCTCCCTTGCTAAAGGGAGATGTCATCCGCAGATGACAGAGAGATTTTTAAAACTGCTCCGCCAGATCGTTAAGGCTCTGTGCGGTCACGCGGTAAACTGTCCACCCGTCCATGGAAACGGCGCCCTCGCTTTTGTAGAAAGCAATCGACGGCTTGTTCCAGTCCAGGCAGCTCCATTCCAGTCTGCCGCAGTCGCGCTCGACCGCCAGCTTTGCCAGAAAGGAAAGCAGCGCTTTCCCGATTTCCAGTCCGCGCATTTCCGGCTTCACGAACAGGTCTTCCAGGTAGATTCCCGGCTTGCCGAGGAACGTGGAGAAATTATGGAAAAACAGCGCGAAGCCGACCGGTTCGCCTTTGTATTCGGCGATGACGACTTCCGCTTTTTTGCGGACAAACAGCGAGTTTTTTAGAATTTCCTCCGTTGCCGTTACCTGATCGGACATTTTCTCATATTCGGCCAGCCCCTTGATAAGGCTTAAAATCAGCGGAGTGTCCTCCTCCACCGCAAAACGTATTTTAATATCCGGATTTTTCGCATCATAATACTGCTGCATTGATATTCCTCTTTATTTGTATGTCTATTTTGCAAGGTTGGAAAGTTCGAACAGCGTGTTCATGCACTCAATCGGCGTGAGCGTGTTGACGTCCAGAGCTTTCAGCCGCTCCATAATCTCCGTTTCGTTCGGCGGGGTCATGATAAGCTGCATATCGTCCTGTGTCTCCTGCTTCTGCCCGCGTTTTTTTGGCATGGTGACCTGTTGGCCGCTCTCCAGCTCCGCCAGAATCTGCTTGGCGCGCGCCACAACCTTATTCGGAACCCCGGCAAGCTTGGCCACCTCGATGCCGAAGCTGTCGTCCGCTCCGCCGCGCACGATACGGCGCAGGAACGTGATGTCGTCCCCGCGCTTTTTCACGGCGATGTTGTAGTTTTTCACGCCGGGCACAAGCTCTTCCAGTGCGGTCAGCTCGTGATAGTGCGTGGCAAAAAGGGCTTTTGCGCCCAGCAGCTTTTTATCGGCCACGTATTCCAAAACGGCGCGGGCAATGCTCATACCGTCATAGGTAGAGGTGCCGCGCCCGATCTCATCCAATATTAAAAGGCTGTTGTTTGTAGCGTTTTTAATGATATCCGCAACCTCGGACATTTCCACCATAAAGGTGGACTGCCCCGCGGTAAGGTCGTCCGACGCGCCGACGCGCGTAAAGATACTGTCCGTAATACCGATTTCCGCGTAGGAAGCCGGCACAAAGCAGCCCACCTGCGCCATGATGACAATCAGCGCCGTCTGGCGCATATAAGTGGATTTACCCGCCATATTCGGCCCGGTGATGATTGCAACGCGGTTTTCGTCCTTGTCGAGCAGCACGTCGTTCGGTACAAACGGCGAATCGGACAGAGCCTCCACCACCGGATGGCGGCTTTCCTTCAAGATAATTTTACCATCCAAATTGACAACCGGGCGGGTATAGCCGTGATCGACGGAAACCTGTGCGAACGAGGTCAGCACGTCAAGCTGGGCAACAGCGTGCGCTGTTTTCTGCACGCGGATAAGCTGGGCGGCAACCTGTTTGCGCACCTCGTCGAAAAGCTGGTATTCCAGCTGCACGGACTTGTCGTGCGCGCCGAGGATTTTCCCTTCCAGTTCCTTTAGTTCCGGCGTAATGAAGCGTTCGCAGTTGGTTAAGGTCTGTTTTCTTATGTAATCCTCCGGCGCCTGATCCTTGTAGCCGTTGCTGATTTCAATATAATAGCCGAACACCCGGTTATAGCCGACCTTCAGCTTCGGGATTCCGGTGCGTTCCCGCTCCTGCGCTTCAATCTGCGCGATGATTCCCCTGCCGTCGCTCATATCGCCCTTGAGCAGGTCAAGCTCCTCACTGTAGCCGGGCTTAATCATCCCGCCCTCGCGCACGGTGAACGGCGGTTCCTCCACAATGGAGCGGTCAATCAACTGCAGAGTATCTTCCAGTACGTCGATATCGTTATAAATACCGGTCAGTAAATTCGATTTTACGCCCTTTAATAGGCTCTTGAGCCCGGGAAGCCGACCGAGTGCGGAGGAAAGCGAACGCAGCTCTCTGCCGTTCGCCGAGCCGTAAACAATGCGGGACATCAGGCGTTCCAGGTCATGAATGCCGGTAAGCTGTTCGGCAATGCTGCCGCGCAGCACCGCGTCCTGCGTAAGCTCCTCCACCGCGTTCAGGCGGCGGCCGATCTGCGCGGGGCTGACGAGGGGCTGCTCAATCCAGCTGCGGATCAGGCGCTTGCCCATGGCGGTGCGGGTTTTATCCAGTACCCACAGGAGCGAACCGCGCTTTTCCTTGTTCCGCATGGTCTCCAGCAGTTCCAGATTGCGGCGGGCATTCAAATCAAGGCGCATATACTGCGCCCCGGTATAAAGATCAACGGTGTTCATGCGCTCGATGCCGGTGCGCTGTGTCCGTTTCAAATATCCGAGCAGCGCGCCGATACAGCGGATAATCTCCGGCTGGTCGGCAAGGCTGATGTTTTCCACATGCTCCTGCCCGAACTGTTCCAGCACCTGCGCGGAGCAGGTTTCCTGTACATATTCTTCGCCGCCGAGCAGTTCAAGGCTGGCGGAAAGACGTTCCTTTATAAATTTCGGCAGTTCGGTCAGCTCCAGCGCGTCCGGGTTAATCAGGATTTCGCGCGGCGAAAAGCGGGACAGCTCGTTTTTAAGCTGTTCGGTCAGGTCGCCCTCGCACAGCGCGGTGGCGTGAAGCTCGCCGGTGGAAATATCGGCGAAGCACACACCCGCCGTACTGCCGCTGACGCAGAGGGAGCAGATAAAATTATTGCGTGTTTCGTCCAGCATGCTGCTTTCCAGCACTGTGCCGGGGGTAATCACGCGGATGATGTCGCGCTTCACAAGGCCCTTGGCAAGGGCCGGATCCTCCATCTGCTCACAGATGGCGACCTTGTATCCCTTTGCGACCAGACGGGCCACGTAGCTTTCGTAGCTGTGGAACGGCACGCCGCACATTGGCGCACGCTCCTCCTGCCCGCAGTCGCGTCCCGTAAGGGTCAGCTCCAGCTCCCGCGAAGCAAGTTTGGCGTCGTCGTAGAACATTTCATAAAAATCGCCGAGACGAAAAAACAGGATGGTATCCGGATATTGTTCTTTTATGTCGAAATACTGCTGCATCATCGGTGATAGGTTTGCCATAGCCCGCGCTTCATCTCCCGTTACTGCGAATTTCCTTTATATTTAGTGGCAGCCGCCGCAGGAGGAACAGTTGCCCCCGCAGGAGCTTTCCTCATAATCGGCGGTCTCCGGGTCTGTCCCTTCGGCAGACTGGGTGATGATGGCATTGACGCGCTTTAGCAGGGCGTCAAGCTCATCCTTGGCTTTGTTGTAGGCTGCCATGTTGGAATTCTGCATGATCTGCGCGTATACAGCGCGAAGCTCCTGATTCAGCGCCTGCATTTTCTCCTGATCCTGGGGCTCCTTCTGCGCCTCGCTGTTGATGGCCATCCGCTTCAGGTTGAATTCGCCGATCAGGTTCTGAAGCTCCTGGTCGCCGTCGGTATTCTGCTGCGCGATCTGCATATTCAGGTATCTTTCGTCCTTCTGTAATTCCTTGCCGATCTCTCTTGCCAAGCTGATAATATCCATTGTGAAACTCCTTTATATTTTATTTATGATTTAATTTGTTCGCCGGTTAAAATCCAGTTTCGCGCGGCAGTGATCTTTACCTGCGCAAAGTCCCCCACGCTGTTTTCGTCGCCGGTAAAGTCAACGATGATGTTGCCGTCCGTGCGGCCGGTGAGCATTCCCGTTTTCTCGCTGCGCTCCTCCACCAGTACCTTCTGAACGGTGCCCACCATGGAAGCGCAGCGGCGCGCGGCGATTTGCTCCTGCGCGCTGCAAAGCTCGGTAAACCACTTTGATTTTTCCTCCGCCGGGACGGGGTCGGGCATTTTTGCCGCCCGGGTACCCACACGCGGGGAATAAATGAAGGTAAAGAGCGAGGTAAATTCCACGGTTTGAATCAGTTTTACCGTATCGAGGAATTCCTCGTAAGTTTCTCCCGGGAAGCCGACGATGACGTCGGAGGTAAGGGAAAGATTGGGAATTTGGGACTTGGCGTAATCCACGAGCGCAAGGTACTGCGCGACGGTATAATGCCGGTTCATTTCCTTTAAGACCCGGTCGTTCCCGGACTGGAACGGCAGATGCAGGTGGTGGCTGATGTGTTTGCCGTTCGCTATGGCATCGATGAGCTCGTGTGTGGCGTCCTTTGGATGGGAGGTCATAAAGCGGATACGGTAGTCACCCTCCACCTCGTCGAGCACCCGCAGAAGCTGCGCGAAATTCACGGGTTTGTCCAGCTTCTTTCCGTAGGAATTCACGTTCTGGCCGAGCAGGGTGATATCCTTATAGCCCGCCTGAACCAGCCCTTTGAATTCCTCAAGAATCGCCTCCGGGGTGCGGCTGCGCTCCCTGCCGCGCACATAGGGCACGATGCAGTAGGAGCAGAAATTGTCGCATCCGTACATCACCGTTACCCACGCCTTGGTTCTCCCGTCGCGGCGGATGGGAAGTCCCTCCACGATCTGCTTGTCCTCGCTGTCGTCCCCGCGCTCAAATACGCGGCGGCCGTCCGTAATCGTTGTAAACAGCAGTTCCGGCAGCCGGTGGATGACATGGGTCCCGAAAACAAGATTTACAAAGGGAAAGCTTTTTTTAATCCGTTCGGCGACATGCTCCTCTTCCATCATGCAGCCGCAGAGCGCGATGATGAGCGAGGGATTGCGGTTTTTTACGTTTTTGAGCGCGCCCACGTTGCCGAACACCCTGTCCTCCGCGTGCTCCCGCACCGCACAGGTATTAAAAAGGATGAGGTCCGCCTCATCTTCCTGATCGGTAAATAAAAAGCCCATTTTCGCCAGCAGGCCCTTGATTTTCTCGCCGTCCGCCACATTCTGCTGGCAGCCGTAGGTGTGGACAAGCGCCATCGGTGCTCCTCCGCGCGCCCGGATCGCCATGATCTCGGCGACGTCGCTGATATAATCCGCCTGTGAGCGAGTCTGGGGCGCCAGATGCACCGGGAATTTTTCCGCCAAAAGACTTTCCTCCCATATGATAGGTTTACATGTTATTATAGCATTTTGCTTGCACCACTTCAAGGAAAAAGTCATATAACGGCCGCGGGAGATAAGCATTAAAAACAGATATGACCTACTGCAGCAAGATTGAAAGGCAGAGCTGCTTTGCAACAGGCGCTCAAAATATTGCCCTCAGGCCGGGCAAACCAGGCGCGAAAGGGACTTTATATCAGTCTGGCTTATTATAGGATCCAGACAATACCGCACGCACGGCGCTGCCGATTTCCTCATAACTTGTACACCGGCAGATGTTGCTTTCCAGCCATTCGTCGATTACGATATCCGGCGGGTTCGGGTGAAGGTTTGTCAGTGCGTGGCACACCATCAGGAAGCCGGAAGTGCAGTAGCCGCACTGAAAGGCAAACTGTTCGATAAACGCCTTTTGAATCGGTGCGTCGTTGAGGCCTTCCACCGTGGTGATCTGTTTCTCCACGGCTTCCGCGGTAAGCATCAGGCAGGACTTCACCGGCCAGCCGTTTACCAGTACCGTGCAGGCACCGCAGTCCCCGTTGAGGCACCCCGGCTTTGCGCCGGTCAGCCCAAGCTGATTCCGCAGGGTATTCAAAAGAATATCCGAGGGTCGTATGGTGACCTCATGATACTCTCCGTTGACATTCAGCTTTACTATATTTTTCCCTTTTAAAACATACATTCTAAGCATCCTCCATGGTTTCCAGAACACTTACAAGGGTATTTTCCAGCACGAATTTCCGGTACTCCGCCGAGCCGTTCAGGTCGCCCATGATATCTTTCGAGAGGAAATTCACAACTTTTTCCGCGCGCTGCAGATATCCGGTGGGCTCGTTCAGAAGGTTTTCGGCCTGCTCACTGCGGAACGGATACGGAAGAAGGCCGCTGAACGCGATACGCAGCTTTCCGCCGACTTTCATACCCGACGCGGTAATCAGGGGATAATCGATCTTTTCATTCCGTGTCTTTTTAATATGAAAATAAGGCGCGCTGATGTACCGGTTTTCCACTTTAACCGATACAAGAAAGTCGCCCTTTGGCAGGTTCAGCTTGCGGTCAAAGATCCGGCGGATGGGGTATTCCCGCAGACCGTCTGCGCAGGCGACCACAGCGGTACTGTCCGCCAGCAGCAGGGGCAGGACGGTTTCCCGGTAAATGATGGTGGAGGCAAGGTTGCCGCCGAGCGTGATTTTGCACTGGATGGTGTGGTCGGCAATGCGGCCCGCCGCCTTTTCCATGAGCGGGAACCGCTTGGATT
>JAEWUH010000057.1 GCA_023397245.1 Bacillota bacterium
CCGGCTTCATCTCATAAAGCGTTACCTCAATCCCCGCTTCGGCAATTTGCCACGCGGCCTCGCACCCGGCAAGTCCCGCGCCGATCACCGTGATACTCATTCTTCCTCCGTCTTTTCATAGCCGCAATCCGGCGTTACGCAATAATATTTCGGATGCTTTCCCTTTTTCTTAAGCAGGGTCTTGCCGCACCGCGGACATTTTTCCGTAGTGGGTTCGTCCCAGGAAATAAAATCGCACTTTGGGTACTCCGAGCATCCGTAAAAAACTCTGCCCTTCTTTGTTTTCTTGACGATGACTTTTCCGCCGCACTTAGGACATTCCGCGCCGTTTTCCTGAACCAGCTTTTTAATATTTTTGCATTCCGGATATCCCGGGCACGCGATGAATTTCCCGTAGCGGCCGGTTTTGATTACCATTTTGCGTCCGCATTTCTCGCAGATGATATCCGTCTCGTCCTCTTTGAGCTGGATTTTTACGCCCTGCATTTCCTCTTTGGCCTTTTTCAGCGTCTCGTCAAAATCGCCGTAGAACAGACGGAGCGTCTGAACCCAGTCAGTTTTTCCGCTCTGGACGCTGTCAAGGTCGTCTTCTACCTGCGCGGTAAATTTCACATTTACGATTTTTGGGAAGCGTTCCTTCATCAGCTTGGTTGAAACTTCTCCCAGTTCGGTCGGCTTGAGCGCTTTTCCGTCGCGCACGACATATTCGCGCCCGGTGATGGTGGAAATGGTCGCCGCATAAGTGGACGGGCGGCCGATGCCGTTTTCTTCCAGCGCCTTGATTAAAGAGGCTTCGGTGTAACGCGGGGGCGGCTGGGTAAAATGCTGGCTGCCCGCGATTTCTTTCAGCTTTAAGGGCATATCGTTTTCCAGCGGCGGAAGCGAGCCCTCGTTCTCCGCCTCTTCGTCCCTGCCCTCTTCATAAAGCACCGTGTAGCCGTCAAATGTGACGGTATAGCCGGAAGCCTTGAAAATATAATCTTTTGCCTGAATATCCACCTGCACTGTGCTCTGCAGACAGTTCGCCATCTGGCAGGCGATAAAGCGCTCCCAGATCAGCTTATACAGCTTATACTGGTCGGAGGATAAGCTGTCTTTGACCTTATCCGGCGAAAGGCTCGGCATGGAGGGCCGGATGGCCTCATGGCCGTCCTGCGCGCTGGCTTTGGTCTTGAAATGGCGCGGTGTGTCGGGCAGATACTTTTTGCCCCAGCGCTCCATGATATAATCTCCCGCGTCCTTAATGGCGTCTTCGGAAATACGCAGGGAGTCTGTTCTCATATAGGTAATTAAACCGACGGCGCCCATGTTCCCGACTTCGATACCTTCGTACAGCTCCTGGGCGGCTTTCATCGTGCGCCGCGCCTGGAAGCCAAGCTTGCGCGAAGCCTCCTGCTGGAGCGTAGACGTAATGAACGGCGGCGCCGGCGACTTTTTGCGGGTACCCTTTTTCATCTTTGCAATACGGTATTCCGCGTCCTGCAGCTCGGCAAGGATTTTGTCAGACTGCTCTTTGCTGGTGATCTTGATTTTTCCGTTCACATCGCCGTAGAAAGAGGCACCGAACACCTTGCGGGAACCCTTCGGATTAAATTTTGCATCGATCGTCCAGTATTCCTCCGGCACAAAAGCGCGGATTTCTTCCTCACGGTCCACAATGATACGCACCGCGACGGACTGGACGCGTCCCGCGGAAAGGCCGCGGCGGATTTTCTGAGAAAGAAACGGGCTGAGCTTGTAGCCGACAAGGCGGTCCAGAACACGGCGGGCCTGCTGCGCGTTGACCAGGTCGATGTCAATGCTGCGGGGATGCTCCATCCCGACGGTAATGCCGGTCTTGGTGATCTCGTTAAAGGTCACGCGGTCGATCGCCCCGGTATCCAGACCGAGAATATAGGCCAGATGCCATGAAATGGCTTCTCCTTCGCGGTCAGGGTCGGTTGCGAGCAGGACGGCATCGCTCTTTCCTGCCTTTTCCTTCAATTCCTCTACAAGCTTTTCTTTGCCCTTGATAATTTCGTATTTCGGTTTAAAGTCATTTTTGATATCGACGCTCAGACGGCTTTCGGACAAATCGCGCACATGGCCCATGGACGCAATCACATCATAACCGGAGCCCAGATATTTTTTTATGGTTTTGGCCTTGGCCGGTGATTCGACGATCACAAGCTTTGACATAGGAAACACCTCATTTATACTTACTTGTTTGCTGTGAGCAGTGCCGCTTGTTCCCCCGACATAAGATTCTACATCTGTCGTGATTTAAGGGATGGCTCAACGTAAACATTTTTAAAACTCGCCGGTTATTCCGGCAATTTTTAACAAGGTTTAGCGCGGCAGGCTGTATCGGCGGCCCGAATGGGATCTGATTTTCCCGGCAAGCTCCAGTTCGGTGACTGCCGTCAGGAGGTTTTTCATCGGAATACCCGTAAGGCGGGCAAGCTCGGAAATATGGCATGGCAACTTTGACAGGGCGGAATGCAGAGTGATCGCCTCCTGAGAAAAGTCCTCCGGATTGAGCGGCTGAACCGTCTCATCCGGTTTCTGAAGATTTTCCGGCTCCGGATTTACGACCACGTTGGCGGACGAATCCTCCAGACTAATTTTATCGGCAAAACGGCCGAGATATTCTTCCAAAATTTCGCCCGCGCAGGAAACCGGCTTTGCGCCGCTCTTTATCAGGTTGTTGACTCCCTGCGAAACAGGGCTGTAAATTCCCCCGGGAACCGCGAACACGTCGCGGCCCTGCTCCAGCGCGTAATCCGCGGTGATGAGCGAACCGCTTTTGCCGGCGGCCTCAATCACAAGGGTACCCAGCGAAAGTCCGGAAATGATGCGGTTGCGGATGGGAAAGTTTGAACTCGTGGGCTGGGTATTGGGCGGATACTCGGAAACAACCGCGCCCGACCGTGTAATTGCCTCGCGGAGCGGCGCGTTGCACATCAGATAATTATAATCGATGCCGCACCCTAAGACGCAAACGGTTTTGCCGCCTGCCTGCAGGGCGCCGCTGTGCGCGGCGGTATCGATTCCCAGAGCGCCCCCGCTGACAATGACCGTTCCCTGCTTTGCAAGCTCGTACGCAAAGCTGCGCGCGGCGGCGGTCCCGGTCGCCGTTGCCTTGCGCGTACCGACGATGGAAATGCTTGGAACGCACGTGAAATCCGGCAGCGTACCTTTCACATAAAGCGCGCAGGGCGGGTTATGGATTGAACGGAGCGGCTCGGGGTAGGCAGCGCACTCCGGCGTCAGCACCTGCTGGCCGATCTTTTCGCTGTATTCAATCAAAGCCGCCGCATCCGTGGGAGAAAAGGATTGGAGCCGGTCAAGCTCTCCGCCGGTAAAGTAGCCTTCCAGAAGCCACCCTTCCATCCCGGCGGAATAGAAATCGGCAAGACTTGGATAATCTGTAAGAATACGGTTCTGTTTTGAACTGCCCGCGCCAAGCGCGTGCTGCAGCCATACCCAATAAGCGCGCCGGTCAAGTTCCACCCTCGACGCCCCCTGACTTTGAACGCATCATTTCCCACATTAGGATCGCCGCGGAAGCGGAAGCATTCAGCGATTCCGCCCTGCCGAGCATCGGGATGGTCACTTTCTGCGAACAGGCCGCAACGGCTTCCGCGGTAAGTCCGTTCCCCTCGTTTCCGACCGCGATTACCGAGGGTTTGCTGAAATCAAACTCCGTGATCTTTTTCGCGTGATAATCCGGTACGGCGGCAAGAGTAAGAAAGCCCTTTGCGTTCAGCAGCGCCGACGTCTGAGCTATGGTGCCCGCGGCAAAGAACGGAAGACGGAAAACCGCGCCCATGCTTGCGCGCAGAACCTTGGGCGAATAGACGTCACAGCAGTTCCCCGCAAGGATCACGCCGCCCATGCCAAGGGCTTCCGCCGTACGCAGTACCGCGCCGAGATTTGCCGGATCCTGAATATTCTCCAGCGCAAGGTAATGACGGCTGAAATCAACCTGCGTAAGGTCTTCCGTGTGTTCCCTTGTCCCGCAGACGCAGAAAACGCCCTGAGGCGTTTTTGTCTCGGAAAGCAGTTCCGCAACATGAGGCTCTACCTCATAGGCAGCCTCGGTGCTCGGCAGGATTTCATCCAGATAATCCCCGTATTTTTCCCGTGCCTGCGCGGTGAAAAACAAAATCTTAACAGCAATGCCGCTTTCGGCGGCGTCGCTGCAAAGGCGCGCGCCCTCGGCCAGAAAGAGGCCCTGCTCCCGGCGGTATTCCGCGGAAGAGGAAAGGCGGGCGGCGTGCTTTATTATTTCATTTTTTCGGCTTGTTATGAGTTCCGGCATATCATGCGTTCTCCATATAAAATTTGCGCCCGGTTTGTGTTCCGGGCGCAATTACAGCTTTTTATAGGGCTGCCTTTGCTTTCTCGATCAGGCTCTTGAAAGCGGCCTCATCGGCAACAGCAATTTCTGCAAGCATCTTGCGGTTTAAAACAATACCGGCCTTCTTTAATCCGTTCATAAATACGGAATAGCTGACTTCGTTTGCACGGCAGGCAGCGGAAATACGGGTGATCCAAAGGCGGCGGAAATCTCTTTTTCTTGCCTTGCGGCCGATGAACGCGTAGTTTCCGGACTTCATAACGGCCTGTTTGGCCATTTTAAAATGTCTGCTCTTGGAACCCCAGTAGCCCTTAGCAAGCTTTAAAGTTTTCTTTCTTCTTTTGCGTGTCATCAACGCACCTTTTATACGTGCCATTCTATTACCTCCAAAAAATGGTTATAATCAATTTGAATCAATGCTTATTTGTAAGGAATTAATCTCTTTACCTGCGCCACGTTGGTCTTATCAGCGACCGTTGTTTTTCTGAGGCCTCTCTTGCGCTTGGTGGTCTTTTTGTTCAGGATGTGGGATTTATTTGCGTGACCGCGGATGACCTTTCCGTTTTTTGAAAGCTTGAAGCGCTTTTTCGCGCCGGTATGTGTCTTGATTTTAGGCATGGTGTTGTCCTCCTTATTAATGGTTACTTCGCGGGTTTGGATGCAAGGAACATTAACATATTCCGTCCCTCTAACTTTGCCGGCTTTTCCACATTGGCAATCTCGCTGAGTGCCGCGGCAAAACTTCTCATGATGGTGTACCCCTGCTCGGGATGCCCCATTTCACGGCCGCGAAAACGGATGGAAGCCTTGACCTTGTCACCGTCATTTAAAAAGCGGGTTGCATGGCCGACTTTTGTGTTAAAGTCGTGGGTGTCGATGTTTAAAGACAAACGAATCTCTTTGATATCGACAATGCGCTGGTTCTTCTTTGCTTCTTTGTCACGCTTTGCCTGCTCAAACCGGTATTTGCCGTAATCGATGATCTTGCAGACCGGCGGCACTGCCTGCGGCGCAATCTTTACAAGATCAAGATTTTGCTCGAACGCCTTTTCCATGGCCTGAGTCGCGGTCATTACGCCGAGCTGAGAACCATCTGAACCAATGACGCGCACTTCTTTGTCACGAATCTCTTCGTTAATCTGAAGTTCCTTGCTGCTGATAGTTAAGCACCTCCAAAACACGTTACAGTTTAAAAATTAAGCGCGGGCAGAATTCCGCCCGCGCACAATACATCGTAAACTGCTCCTGAGAGTAATTTTTAAGTATTGACCCATGACGGACGAAACCCCACAGGTGTGAGCACTGAGTGTACTCCGCTTTGTTTTACTCAAATAGTTTAACAGCATTTATTTCAGTTGTCAAGAATTATTTGATATTTCCGTATCCTATTTCCGTATCCAATCCAAACGAATACAGCAGGCATTCGGAAACCTTAAGGC
>JAEWUH010000086.1 GCA_023397245.1 Bacillota bacterium
CAGTTGTCTTATTCCCTTCATTGCCTTTTGGTTCTGTTAAATTAACTATTATTATATTTTATGCATCCGGGTTTGTCAAGTGCTTTTCTTCTTTTTTCCCATAGGCGCGGTCGGCGGCCTCCCGCGCAAGGTCTATTACCAGCTTCTGGCTGTCGTTTTCCTCCGCGGGCTTTGCCGGAATCGTGGCATAGACCTCGGCAACCATCGAGCGCATCCAAAGTCCCGGCGTGATGCGCAGGGAGTAACCGCAGCCGCTCTCCGTAAGCCAGTCGTAGAAATTCGCGCGCGGCAGCCCGTACGCCGAAAGGATGGACATGATGGTGCCGCCGTGGGCAACAATGACGGCGTCTGTGACGCCGGAGCGCAGCATTCCCTCCACAACCTTTTCAAAAGCGGCGCACACCCGGTGCATAAAGACCCCGCCGCTCTCGCCGTTCGGCGGAGTCACCGCTTTGCCCCCAGCCATCCACTGGGCAAAGCCGCTGTTTTCCTTTGCCAGCTCCTCCGCCGTTTTCCCCTCCCAGTCGCCAAAATCGCATTCGCGGAAATCGTCCACAATAACCGGCTGTGCACCGGGATACAGGATATTCAGCGTCTGCACGCAGCGCTTGAGCGGGCTGCAGTAATAAACCTGCGCCCGGGGATAGGGGCTGCTTTTTTTCAGCTTCTCAAGCTGCGCGATTCCCTCTGCGGCAAGCGGGAGGTCTGTGCGCCCCACATACCGGCCGAGCAAATTGCCCTCTGTAACGCCGTGGCGAATGAGATGAATGGTATACGACTTCATATTTCTGCTCCTTAAAATAAATATATTCCATACCGAAATTTAGTTTCTAGCGGATTAAGCTGTTAATCCTTTATCAAATCTCAAAATACATTAAGATTTTCTGAGAAAGCCACGATATATAGCGGCTTTACAACGCGTTATATTTGTTATATACTTTACAAGGTGTTAAATTCATTCACAATTCGACAGGGGACATCCTAATATGAATAACAATTTCCCTAGAATTATCACTTTATTACGGAAAGAACGCGGATTAAGTCAGAAAAAGGCAGCCGAGGAATTGGAAGTTTCCCAGGCTTTATTGTCGCATTATGAAAAGGGAATACGGGAATGCGGACTGGATTTTGTGATTAAAGCCGCCGATTTTTATGACGTCTCCTGCGATTATCTGCTTGGCAGAACCCCGCACCGCAACGGCGCGACCATCACGGTGGAGGATATCCCCGAGCCGGACGCAATGGGCAAGGAAAACGTTTTAAAGGGAAGCCTGCTGCCCGTACTGAATAAAAAGCTGATTGCCAATTCGCTGAATATCATTTACAGCATCCTGCAGAAATGCGGAAACAAGGCGCTTACCGCTGAAATATCCGCTTATCTAAACCTTTCGGTTTACAAAAGCTTCCGCCTGTTATATTCCGCAAACTCCAAGAACCCGCAAGGGCTTTTTTCGATTCCGGCCAAGCTGAGCAGCGGCCGTTCCTGCGCCGCGCAGGATATTGCGCTCTCGAACGCCCAGTGCCTTGCAGGCGGCGACGACGTAGAGGACATGAAGGGGATGGAAAAGGGCAAAATGCCGGCCATATCCCCAGAAAAAATTTCCGAGGAGTACCCTCTGTTTTCAACCTCGCTATTTAACCTCATCCAGAACGCGGAAGTGCGGATGGGTGCGAAAAAATCAAGCAAATAAATTATAGCATAAATTGTTTAATTTGCAAGAAACCGGTTCAGGCCGCCAAAACGATCGTTTTGGCGGCCTGTTTTTATAAAGTTAAAATTCACGCAAATATATTATTGACATATAATATTATATTTCGTATAATATTGGCAATGTAATAATATTAATGTGTGGTGATTCATACGGTATTTCAATTAGGTTCCGCTCTGTTGGACGCCTGCGTATTGGCCGTACTGGCAAAGGACGACACCTACGGTTATGTTCTGACGCAAAGCGTGAAGGAAATGATCGATGTTTCAGAGTCTTCCCTGTACCCGGTATTGCGGCGGCTTCAAAAGGAAGACTGCCTGACGACCTATGACCAGCCCTTTCAGGGGCGCAACCGACGGTACTACTCCATAACGGAGCACGGGAAAAACCGGCTTGCGCTGTACGCGCGGGAATGGCAGGAATACAAAGCAAAAGTAGATCACATTTTAGGTGGAGGGATAGAACCATGAACAAAGAACAATTTATGCTGCAGCTGCGGGAAGAACTGAGAAGGCTGCCGCATGACGAAGTGGATAACGCACTGGAATACTATGAGGAATATCTGGCGGAAGCAGGGCCGGAAAATGAAGCAGCCACGATTGCCTCCTGGGGTTCGTCGGCAAAAGTCGCTTCAAAAATCAGTACGCAATACGAAATGAAGCAGGTGATTGCCAATAAATCCGATAAAAAAGGGTTATCTGCCATATGGGTCGTTATTCTCGCTATTTTTGCTTCCCCCATTGCGATACCGGTTGCGGCAGCATTGGCAATGATCGTCCTCGCACTCGCGATTGTTGTAATTACTCTCATTGCCGCTTTGGGAATCATAGCTTTTTCCTTTGCCTTCAGCGGGCTGATCTGCGTGGCCGCGGGAATCGGCATGATTGCTTCCAGCTTTCCGACATTCCTGTTTTTTACCGGAGCGGGTTTGTTCCTTGCCGGTGCGGGGGTTGCAATGTGCCCGTTTATCGCCCGCGTCAGCAAAAGCGGATTTCTCTCAATCGTAAAGCTTTTCAATAAATTCCTGCTCAGGAGGAAATTATCATGACACAAAAGAAGCTACTCAAAATCTGCGGCTGCTTAATGGCGCTTGGACTGGTGCTCGCCGCAATCGGGTTTTTTACGGGAGCACAGCTGAACTTATCCGTCGGCAGCGGCGGGACAAAACCGGCGGACAGCACCCTTCGTGAAATCAAAAAGGAAAATATAGCGGCATTTGAAGCCATTGATATGAACATTGACAGAGCCGATATCGAGTTCGTTCCTTCCGACCATTACGGAGTTGTTATCAATTACCACGGGGACGCGGACCAGTTCACCTGCACCGACGAAAACGGCACCTTAACCGTTTCTGAAAAAAATACGGAATCGGTTCATTTTGGGTGGGGTATCTTTGCAGAGAGCCATAACACGGTAAAAGTTTACCTGCCAAAAGATACACAGCTAAAACGCCTGAACGTGAAGAATCAGTACGGCGGTTTTACCGCGTCCGGCTTCGACTCGGCCGATACCGACATTGATTTGTCCTTCGGCGGTCTTAAACTGTCGGACGCGAGCTGCGGCAAAGCGGATTTCACCCTCAGCAACGGCAAAAGCGAAATTCGGAATATTAAGGCGGATACGATGGCGTTCCGAAACGATTTGGGAAGCAGTACCTTTGAAAACGTCGCGGTTTCCTCTTCCCAAAAAGCAACGCTGGAAGCCTCCAACGGCTCAATCACAATGAAGGACTTTACGGCAGGGTCCATGGAAATAAGCGATGACCTTGGAAGCGTTACTCTGGAAAAGCTGACCGCGGCAGAGCTGAAAAGCAAGCTGAGCAACGGCTCGCTGAAAATGAATGACTGTAAAATCGATCATCTGGACGCTGAAAATTCTCTGGGCAGTATCGACATCAGCCATCTTGATTCAAAGGGCGCAAATATTAAGAACCATAGCGGGGGAACCAATCTGGAAGGTGCATTAATGGGAAAAACCACTGTCCACTCCGATTTGGGAAGTATTACCGTAAAAACTTCGGTTCCGCAGAAACTTTATACATTCAAGGCATCCTCAAATTTGGGAAGCATCACTTTGAACGGTTCCAGAGAAGGAAACAGTATTGCTCAGACCGGAAACGGTGAAAACTCACTGCAGCTAACCAACAGCAACGGCAGCATTTCACTCGATTTTGCAGGCTGATCCCGCTCGCCTCATCTTAAAGTAAACATAGAATTTGGGGGAAATACAATCATGTGGAACGAAAATGAAAAGAGGCCGACCCTGCAATATCTTGCGCTGGTATTTCTGATTGCATGGGTCTCGGAAGCAGTCCTTATTCTATTGGAACAATTCGGAATCATGACGGGTACCGTCCCCGGAACGGCAGGGTTTTTCATCACCTATGCCGTTATCGGATTCGGAGCCGGGTTCGCGCCAACCTATGCCATCTATATCCTTTTGAAAAAGTATAAGCATATTAACGGAGTAAAAGACTTTTTCAGGCTTTACTTTAAGACAGACAATGCGCCAAGAGCAGTATTAATGACGGTTGCTTTCTTCGGTGCTCTGCTCGCGGTCAACATTGTCGGCAATCGATATCTTGGTAACCCCTGGTATCTCTTTCTGCTCCTGATTCCGCTCATGATGATTGGCGGCGGCATGGAAGAACCCGGGTGGAGGGGATTCCTGCAGCCAAGTCTGGAAAAGAAGTTCCCGTTTCCCGTTGCGACACTTATTATGGGCATTATTTGGGCCGTCTGGCATCTGCCACTTTGGCTGGTAAAGGGCGCTTCTCAGTCGTCGGCAAATTTTTTCCTGTTCCTTGTATTTTGCATTGTTCTCAGTTTCGCGCTGGCTGCTCTGTATAAACTGACCGAATGCGTCTTTGCCTGTTCCCTGCTGCACGCATGGAGCAATGTGCTTGGCGCTATGTTCACTCTTCGTTCCACGGATATCCGGTTGGATACCGGATTGATTGTTATGAGCCTTCTCGAAGTCGCTGCGGCAATCGTTATCTGGATGCTTGCAGACAGAAAGAAGAAGGCGTCCCAAAAAGAGACTTCCGCACAAATCAGTTAAAGCGCAGAAGTATTATTCCGAAAAATGGGCTTAAAAACAAACCGGTCCGTCAGGATTTGACAGACCGGTTTTTCTTTTACAGTGCCGCCGAAAGCTTCTGGCCTTTTGCGGTCAGCTGAGCATATCCCTTGCGCATATAGGGAAGATTGAACAAAGCGCCGGGCTCCTTCGCGCCCTCCATCACCATGTGACAGAGCAGCTCATAAATCTTGCTCTTATAATAAACGTCGTAATCACCGGAAACCCAGACGTGCACAGTGTAATCAATAAAAACCAAACCGTGTTCCATCAGGCTCTTTAAGGCGGCACCGCGTGCCTTTACCAGCTCCATGGAGTCCTCCGGCTCCGTGATGCGCACATAGTTCAGTGCGATGCTTACAAGCTCCTCCTCCTCGGAGTTGTGCAGCTCCAGCCGCACAATCGGGAACCGTTTCTGATTCCGTATATCAAGCAGAATGCTTTTTTCTTCTTCCGTTAACGCTAAGCTCATCGGACTGTTCCTCTCTTTCATCGTTCTATTGTTGTCCGCCTTGCCGGACTTATCCCCATTTCAGCAGGGATTTTCTAAAACAGCCTGCCGTTTTGCGGCAGGCTGTTTTGGTTGCAAATAATCCGGCAGACTGCGAAAAATTGCGCCGTAATTTTACGGCTGCGCCACTTTTCCGCCAATCTGAATTTATTCTCCTTTAATTAATTCCCGATACAGACGGATATATTCGTTGGCGGAACGGCCCCAGCTGAAATCGCAGTTCATTGCGCGCCCGGCGAGGATGTTCCAGCCCTCTTTGTTTTCGTAGCCCGCCAGCGCGCGGTGGATAGCGTTCAGCATGTCGCCGCTGTTGTAGGTCTTGAAGGTAAAGCCGTTGCCTTCTCCGTCGCCGCTGTCCTGAATCGAGTCCTTAAGCCCACCCGTTTCGCGGATGATGGGAACCGCGCCGTAGCGCAGGGCAATCATCTGGGAAAGCCCGCACGGCTCGCTCTTGCTGGGCATCAGGAAAATATCCGCTGCGGCGTAAATCTTGCGGGAAAGCTCGGGAATAAAGCCGAAGCAGGCGCACAGCCGGCCGGGATACCGGTTCTGCAGCTCTTTAAAGAAGGTTTCGTACTCCCAGTCCCCGGAGCCGAGAATGACAAACTGCACGTTGGTTTCCTGCATCAGCTGATCCAGCGTTTCCTTCACCAGATCAAGGCCCTTGTGCGCCACCATCCTGGTTACCATGCCGATGAGCGGCACGTCGGAATCCAGATTCAGGCCCAGCCTTTCCTGCAGACCCTTCTTATTTACCGCCTTGCCGGAAATATCCTCTGAGGAATAGTTGCCATATAAGTCGGGATCCGTTTCCGGGTTATAGCTGACGGTGTCGATCCCATTGAGGATCCCGCTGAGCTTCCAGCCGCGTTCCTTCAGGATGCTGTCCAGATTGTGGGAATACCACGGGTCAAGGATTTCCTGCGCGTAAGTCGGGCTGACCGTTGTCACGCGGTTGGCGCACTCGATGGCGCCTTTGAGCAGATTGATGCAGCCGTCGTACTCCAGAACGGAAACCTCGGACTGCGGAATACCGAGAACGTCCTGAACAAGCTCTTTTCCGTATTTCCCCTGATACTGGATATTATGGATGGTAAATACGGTCTTAATGCCCTTGTACCAGTCGTTGTTAGCGTAAAAAATACTGAAATAAATCGGTACAAGCGCCGTCTGCCAATCGTTGCAGTGAATGACATCGGGTTTAAAATCGATGTAAGGAAGCATTTCCAGAGCCGCGCGGGATAAAAACGCAAAGCGCTCGGCATCATCATAGTGCCCGTAAAGACCCTTACGCTTGAAATAGTACTGATTGTCGATCAGATAATAGATTACTCCGCCGACCCTTGCCTCAAACACACCGCAGTACTGGCGGCGCCATGCAACCGGAACGGAAAGGCTGGTAACAAATTTCATATTGTCCCGCAACTCCTGCGGAATATCCTCGTAAAGCGGCATCACGACGCGGCAGCCGATGAGACGGAGCCGAAGCGCCTGCGGCAGAGAACCCGCCACCTCTGCCAGACCGCCGGTAGCGGCAAAAGGCCTTGCTTCGCTTGTGCAATATAGTACTTTCATTTTTATACCTCCTTAGCAATCGTGTTGTGAGTTGTATGGATCAAACGACGCTGCCCTTGCTGATGAATACCGGATAGGACTGGAATCCCAAGAGCGAGCGGTCGTTCTTAATGGCTACGTCCTTGTCCATAATGACGTAATTGAGCTTGCAGTTCGGGCCGATGACGCTGTCCTGCATGATCACACAGTTGTCAATTTTGGTTCCCTTGCCAACATGCACACCGCGGAACAGGACGCTGTTCTCCACCGTGCCTTCAATAATGCAGCCGTCCGCAATGAGCGAATTGGAAACGCTGGAGCCCAAGCCGTAGCGCGCCGGCATATCGTCGCGCACCTTGGTGAAGATCGGGCGGTCGGAGTTGAAGAGCTGCGAGCGCACCGTTGGGAGCATCAGGGACATATTCGCGTCAAAATAGGCGTTCATGGAACAGATCGTCTGCGCGTAGCCCTTGAATTCATACGCGTAGAACGTATAGTTGGAGATATTCCTCTGGAGGAAATCCCTCTTGAAATTATACAGGTTCCGGCTTACACAATCGGCAACCATCTTGACCATAAGCTCGCGCTTCATCAGCAGCATGCTCATGCCGAAATTGCATTCCCCGTCGGTTTTCGGGTTGACCAGCATATCGCGCACGCGCCCGTCCGGATCAATCGTATACACCGTGGGGTCGCAGATTTTTTCCGGCAGCTTTCCAAAGCGGTAGACAATGGTGATATCCGCGTTGCGCTTTACGTGGTAGGAAAGCACATCGGTATAATCGATATTGCAGACCGTATCACTGTCGCTCAGGAGAACGTAATCTTCCTTGGAATTGCTGAGGAACGTATTGATGGAGGCCAGCGATTCAATGCGGCTGTTGAAAACGCTGGAGGTGTTCCCGAACGGGGGCAGCATGAACAGCCCTTCGCGTTTGCGGGAAAGGTCCCACGCCTTGCCGGAGCCGAGATGGTCCATCAGGGACTGGTAATTGCTTTTGGTGATGACCCCGACCTTATTGATGCCGGAGTTCACCATATTGGAAAGCGGAAAGTCAATCAGACGGTAGCGTCCTCCGAAAGGCACCGAGCCCATCGTACGTTTCTCCGTAAGCTCACGAACCTTTTCTTCGTGCACATTGGAGAAAATCAATCCCATTACATTATTTCCGCGCATTGCCTGACGCCTCCTCTGCAAGTTTTTCCGCGTCGATCATCGCTTTCGGCGGAACGGTCGAGCCGGGGGCGATCACGCAGCCGTCGCCCACAACGGCGACGCCCCACTCGTCCTTGTTTTCAATGTCCTCCGGCCGCGCGCCTACAACGGCGCCCTTACCGATTACCGCATTTTCCGAGACGATGGCGTATTGCACAATCGCGTTCTCCTCAATGCGGGTGCCCGGCATGATGATGGAATCCCTTACAACCGCGCCCGGTGCGATATAAACGCCGGCAAACAGCACGGCAAAATCAATTTCCCCGTAAACGTTGCAGCCTTCCGCAACCAGGGAATTCTGTACCTTTGCACACTTGGCTATGTAATGCGGCGGCATGACCGGGTTGCGGGAATAGATTTTCCAGGTTTCCTCGCTCAGGTCAAGCTGCAGGTTCGGGTTCAGCAGATCCATATTGGATTCCCACAGGCTGTCGATGGTTCCGACGTCCTTCCAGTACCCTTCAAAGCGGTAGGCGAACATGCGCTCGCCGGCGTCAAGCATGGCGGGCAGGACGTCCTTGCCGAAGTCGTTGGAGGACTTCGGGTTTGCCTCGTCCGTTTCCAGATATTTGCGGAGCTTGCTCCATGTGAACACATAAATGCCCATGGAAGCCTGATTGCTCTTGGGAACCTTCGGCTTCTCGTCGAACTGGTAGATGGAGCCGTCCTCGCGGGTATTGAGGATACCGAAACGGGAAGCCTCGGCCAGCGGGACTTCGATCACCGCGATGGTGCAGTCCGCTTCCTTTTCCTTGTGGAAAGCGACCATCTTCGAATAGTCCATTTTATAAATGTGGTCGCCCGAAAGCACAACCACGTACTCGGGGTTGTACCGGTCGATATACTGTATATTCTGATAAATGGCGTTCGCGGTACCCTTGTACCAGTCGGATTTGCGGCTGCGCTGATAGGGCGGCAGCACGCGCACACCGGCATTCATGCTGTCCAGATCCCACGGCTGGCCGCTTCCAATATATTCATTCAGTACCAGCGGCTGATACTGGGTGAGCACGCCGACCGTTTCAATACCGGAATTCACGCAGTTGGAAAGCGGAAAATCGATGATGCGGTATTTCCCCCCGTACGGCACTGCAGGTTTTGCCAGATTTTTCGTCAACACTCCTAGTCTGCTGCCTTGACCGCCAGCAAGCAGCATGGCAACTACCTCTTGTTTTGGCAACATTTGAATTCCCTCCTTATACTTATCTGAATTACGGATTCTGCTTTATGGTACGTTTTGTCCTCGTTTTCCTTACCGGTTTGATTTTCTCTGTTTTCTCCGCTGTCTCCGCCGCTTTTTCCGGTTCGGGCTTCTCCTGTTTTTTTGCCTTGCGGCGATTTAATTTCAAATAGATTACCGACAGCGGCGGCAGCGTAAGGCTGACGGACTGCTGGCAGCCGTGCATCGGCACAGGCTGCGCGGCGATGCTGTCGCCGTTCGTTATGCCGCTCCCTCCGTATTCCGGGGAATCGGAAGAAAAGACTTCGGCGTATGTGCCGTCCTCCGGTATCCCGATACAGTAGCCATCGCGCCGAACGGGCAGGAAATTGCAGACGGTTATAATCTCATTTCCCGCTTTATCAATCCTGCGGAAGGCAATCACGCTCTGGTTATAGTCGTCGTTTGATATCCACGAGAAGCCCTCCCATGAAAAATCGATCTCCCAGAGCGGCGCGTTTTCCAAATAAAAGTGGTTCAGAGCTTTAAAGAAATCATGCTGTTTGCGGTGGGTCTCGTAGCCAAGCAGCAGCCAGTCCAGCTCCTGCTCGAAATTCCACTCGATTACCTGGCCGAATTCGGTGCCCATAAACAGGAGCTTTTTCCCCGGATGCGCCATCATGTAGCACATGAAAGCCCTTACCGAAGCAAATTTCTGCTCCATTGTTCCCGGCATTTTATTCATGAGCGAACACTTGCCGTGCACCACCTCGTCGTGCGAGATGGGCAGGATAAAGTTTTCGGAAAAGGCATACATAAACGAAAAAGTAAGGTTGTCGTGGTTGAATTTGCGATAGATCGGGTCGAGCGATATATAATGCAGCATATCGTTCATCCAGCCCATGTTCCACTTGTAGTTGAAGCCAAGGCCGCCGCAGTAGGTCGGCTTTGAAACCATCGGCCACGATGTGGATTCCTCTGCGATCATCATGGTATCCGGGAACAGCTCGAACACGGATTCGTTGAGCTTCTGCAGAAAAGCGACGGCTTCCAGATTTTCGTTTCCGCCGTTCTTGTTCGGAATCCATTCGCCCGCCTTGCGGCTGTAGTCCAGATAAAGCATGGAGGCGACGGCGTCCGCGCGTATCCCGTCAATATGATAATTTTCCAGCCAGAAGATCGCGCTGGAAATCAAAAAGCTGATCACCTCGCTGCGTCCGTAGTCAAAAACCAGCGTGCCCCAGTCCTTGTGCTCGCCCTTGCGGGGGTCCGCGTACTCGTAGCACGGCGTTCCGTCAAACCGGGCAAGTCCGCATTCGTCCTTTGGGAAGTGGGCCGGCACCCAGTCCATAATCACGCCGATTCCCGCCCTGTGGCACTGATCCACAAAATTCATAAACTGCTTGGGCTCCCCATAACGGGAAGTGGGGGCAAAATACCCGGTAACCTGGTAACCCCATGAACCGTCATAGGGATACTCGGTGACAGGCATCAGTTCAATATGGGTATAACCCATTTCCTTTACATAAGGAATCAGTTCTTCGGCAAGCTTGTCATAGGAAAACACGTTTCCGTCCTCATACCTGCGCCAGGAACCGATGTGCACTTCATAAATATTGACCGGCTGGCCGTAATGCGGCTTTACCGTCTTATGCTTCATCCAAGCGGCGTCTCCCCAGTGATAGCCGCCCAGTTCGTAATATTTTGAGGCATTCCCCGGCCGGGTTTCAAAATGGAAGGCATAGGGATCGCTCTTAAAAGTCCGGTTGCCCTTTGCGTCCTCCACGC
>JAEWUH010000097.1 GCA_023397245.1 Bacillota bacterium
GTTATACTCCAAATCCGCCATATTTAATATATTCTCCTTGCCGCGTCCGTCCAAAGCGCGGTATTCAAGCAGCAGTTTACTTTCCTTTTCATTCATTTCTATCGGTAACGACCTGATATTTGTACGTCCGAATAAATAATCGAGGCTTACACTGTAGTAATCCGCAATCATGCAGAGCGTCTCATAGTTCGGCTGTCTTTTTGCATTTTCGTACATGGAATATGCTTCACGCGAAATTTTCAAGATGACTGCGAGTTCATATTGAGTAAGCTTTTGCTCCATTCTCAGTTCTCTCATTTTTTGAGCAACCATCTTATCATCTCCTTTTAAGGATTATACGATTCAAAGAAATGTCATTCAATTTTTGTTGCAATTCGTGTCATGTTTTTTTAAATTTTGACAAAATAGTTTGACTATGTGACAAATTGTTACTATAATGTGTAATTGGAATGTTAAATAAATTCAGATATTTTCATCCCCTATGGAAGACGGAAGGAAAATGCACATGAACGAAAAACTGGTTGATTTTTTGGCAGAACAATGCAATTTGCTGATTTCTGACTTAAGGCGGCCCGAAAATTATATTCGCATTCTATCGGCCGTAAGAGGGCTGGCACCTTCCCGCTTCACCGCGGAAGACTGGAGCAACAGCCTTTCCTATATTTTTGGCGCGGCGCTGAGTTTTGAGGATTCCGAATCCGCAAAGGATTATTGTGTGGAGGCTCTGCTGCGCGGCATCTGAAACACGCGGCGCAATATTTTGAATTGTTTACAAAAGTTTAACCGCGATAAGTTTACATAACCATTGACACGCTCCTATATTTGCAATAAAATAAAAACGCTTTGCAAAAATATATTTGAGGTGCAATATGGATAAACGTTACAGCGGTTACCGTTCCGGCCGGGATATCAGCTCTCATGCAGGCACGCCGAACCGGCGTGCGGGTAATCCGTATGATACGGATGAGTTCGACCGGTACAATTATGTGGACCGCGACTTATACAGCAGCAGCAAACACACAAAGCAGTCTTCCCGCCGCGGCGGCAGATATCCGCGGAAAAAGCGGGGCGGCGCCAAACGGTTCCTGCTCGGGCTCCTTTCCCTGATACTGATTGTCGCACTGGCGGCGATTGGATACGCGCTCTTTATGTTTTCCCGGCTCGACCGTTCCGATTCCGGCAATACCGCCAGCTATGTGCAGCAGCCTTCCGCCGCGCCGGCGTGGAGCGTAAAATCGGACAGCAGCATCACGAATATTCTGCTGATCGGAATAGACAAAAACGAGGACGGCTCCGATGGACGTTCCGATACAAATATGCTGATTTCCATAGACAATAAGACAAAAGCAATCCGTCTGGTCTCTTTTCTGCGCGATACCTATCTTGAAATTCCCACGGTCGGCAAATCGAAGCTGAACGCGGCGTTTTCCCACGGCGGCCCCGCGCTTACCATGCAGACGCTTACAAACAATTACCGGATTCAGATTGACAAGTACGTTTCCGTAAACAGCGACAATTTCGCCGCCATTATTGATAAAATGGGCGGACTGGACATCAATATGAACAAGGCGCTCTGCGACGCGGAAAACCGGAACATGGGCAGCCATTTAAAGCCCGGCGTGAACCACTTAAATGGCAGGCTCGCACTGTATTACGCCCGAATCCGCGAAACGGACAGCGATTTCGGCCGTACGGGACGCCAGCGTGAGGTGGTCGAGCTGATGATCAAGAAATTTCGCTCCCTGAACCCGCTGAAAGAAAATACAATCGTGTACGAATATCTTCCCTATGTAAAAACCAACCTGAGCGACCTTGAGCTTCTGCGTCTGGCCTCCATCGCTGGTTCGGTCGCCAAATACCCGATGAAGACCATGCATGTTCCGAACGAGGGGACGTATAAGGATGAAACCATAAAGGGCGTGGGGGCGGTGCTCGTCCCGAATCTGGAAAAGAACTGCAAGCTGCTGCGGGAATTCATCTACGGGGAAGACGAAAACGGCAGCACGGTAACCTCCGCAGAATAACAAATTATCAAACTGCGAGAAATCGGCCAAGCGCAGCCAACGCGGTATTGTGCGGTTTTATCGCAGTCTGGAGCCGGCAGGAAAAACTGCCGGCTTCTTTTTTGCCTTTTCCTTCCCGAATTATACCCATTCCGTGGTATTTGTATCTTTTATTTTCATATATTAAATGATATAATATTTTATTAGTTATCTAATTTCTCTTGGAGGTAAAAAAATGGACAAAAAAACCTTTTATATCACAACGCCGATCTATTACCCCTCCGGCAAGGCGCACATCGGCCACAGCTACTGTACCGTTGCCAGCGACGCAATCGCGCGCTACAAGCGAATGCAGGGCTATGACGTCATGTTTCTCACCGGGACGGACGAGCACGGCCAAAAGATTGAGATAAACGCCGAAAAAGAGGGTGTTACCCCCAAGGAATACGTCGATAAAATCGTGGCGGGCTTTCAGGACTTATGGAAGCTTCTTAATATCTCCAACGACCGTTTTATCCGTACCACCGACGATTACCACGTAAAAGCAGTGCAGAAAATCTTTAAGGCTCTTTACGACAAGGGTGAAATCTACAAGGGCAAATACGAGGGCTGGTACTGCACGCCGTGCGAGTCCTTTTGGACGGAGACCCAGCTCAAGGACGGCAAATGCCCGGACTGCGGCCGCGAAGTAAAAATGGCAAATGAGGAAGCCTACTTTTTCCGTATTTCAAAATATGCGGACAGGCTTTTAAAACTGTATGAAGAGCAACCCGGCTTTATTCAGCCGGAAAGCCGCAAGAACGAGATGATCAATTTCATCAAGCAGGGCCTGGAAGACCTCTGCGTTTCCCGCACCAGCTTCACCTGGGGAATCCCGGTGGACTTTGACCCAAAACACGTCGTCTACGTATGGCTTGACGCGCTGACCAACTATATCACCGCGCTGGGCTACGGCTCGGACGACGACTCCGCCTACCAGAAATACTGGCCTGCCGACGTCCATTTTGTCGGCAAGGAAATCGTGCGTTTCCACACGATCATCTGGCCGGCGATGCTGATGGCGCTCGACCTGCCGCTGCCCAAGCAGGTTTACGGCCACGGCTGGCTCCTGTTCGGCGACGGCAGCAAAATGAGTAAATCGAAAGGCAACGTGGTGGACCCGGTAATTCTCTGCAACCGCTACGGCGTGGACGCAATCCGCTATTTCCTGCTGCGTGAAATCCCGTTCGGCGCGGACGGCCTGTTTACCAACGAAGCGCTGATCAGCCGCATCAATTCCGATCTTGCCAACGATCTTGGCAACCTTCTGTCCCGTTCGACCGCCATGGCGGAAAAATACTTCGGCGGAAAGATTCCGGCGGAGCGGGAAAGTGCCCCGGTGGACGACGAGCTGATTCAGACGGCGCTTGGCCTGCGCCAAAAATGCGACGACGCGATTGCCGGCTACCAGTTCAGCGCTGCGCTGACCGAAATCTGGAAGCTGATTGCGCGCACCAATAAATATATCGACGAAACCATGCCGTGGGCGCTGGGCAAGGATGAAACAAAGCGCGCCCGCCTGGCCGCGGTAATTTACAACCTGTGCGAAAGCCTGCGCATCGTATCCATCCTCATTACGCCCTTTATACCGGAAACCGCGCCGAAAATTCAGGCGCAGCTCGGCGTAAGCGGCGAGGCGCTCACCTACGAATCGGCTGCAAAGTGGGGCGTTCTGCCCGCGGACGCGGTAATTTCAAAAGGCCAGACCCTGTTCCCGCGCATCGACGCGGACAAGGAAATTGAAGAGCTGAACCAGCTGATTCCGAACCCGGCGGCAAAACAGGCGGAGGAAAAGGCAGAAGAGAAAAAGATTGAGGGAATCGCGCAGATCGGCATCGACGACTTTGGAAAAGTGGAGCTGCGGGTCGGTAAAATCACCGCCTGCGAGCCGGTGAAGCGCGCAAAGAAGCTCTTGAAGCTGACGATTGACGACGGCGCCCAGGGGCGCACGGTTGCTTCCGGCATCGCCCAGTGGTACAAGCCGGAGGACCTGATCGGACACAGCGTCATCCTCGTTGCCAACCTTAAGCCCGCAACGCTCTGCGGTGTGGAAAGCCAGGGCATGATTCTGGCGGCGGATGCGGGAGAAAACGACGTAAAGGTGATCTTTGCGGACGGCATCCCCGCCGGCAGCAAGGTTCGGTAAGCATGGAGGCATCCATTTTTGATTCGCACGCGCACTACGACGACGAAGCGTTTGACGGAGACCGGGAAAGCCTTCTGAACGAACTTCCCCGGCAAGGGATCTGTCGCGTGATCAACTGCGGCGCCGATCTGAAATCCTCCCGGGCTTCCGTAAAGCTGGCGGCGGATTATCCCTATATTTACGCCGCTGTGGGAATCCACCCGGAGTGCGCCAAGGACGCTCCGGAGGACTACGCCGGTCATCTGGAATCGCTCCTTGCGGAAAACAAAGTGGTTGCGGTCGGAGAAATCGGACTGGACTACCATTTTGAAGAAAACGCGCCGAAGGAAGTGCAGAAGGCCGTATTCGAAACACAAATCCGCCTTGCACAGAAGCACAATCTGCCGGTTATCGTGCATGACCGCGACGCGCACGGCAACACCATAGAGCTATTGCGTAAGCTGAAACCCGCCGGCGTGGTGCACTGCTTCTCCGGCAGCGTGGAAATGGCGGAAGAAGTCATCCGGCTCGGCATGTACATCGGCCTTGGCGGCGCGGTCACGTTTAAGAACGCGCGCGTACCGGTCGAGGTTGCGGCGGCAATCCCACTGGAGCGGATGCTTATGGAAACGGACTGCCCGTACATGGCGCCGGTTCCGTTCCGCGGTAAGCGGAACGATTCCACGCTCATCGCCTACACCGCGGCAAAAATTGCGGAGATACGCGGAATCACCATCGAAACGGTTCTGAATGCTTCCCGGCACAATGCCGAAGCGCTTTTCGGAATAAAATAAAAATTCAAGGGAGGCAGCTGCACACAGCTGCCTCCCTTAGCTATCTCCATTCTGCAATGATTCCGGCAAACTTTTACCATTCCCTGCCCGGGTCGTCGGCCATGAAATTCACCGTGCCCTGCGGGTAGAAAACCAAGTAATGGTCGAGCTTCGCGTTCTCACCGTCCGTTTTGGCGTTGGCAAACACGAGCAGCAGCTTATACTTTTCCGTAACAACATAGCCGAGGATTTCCTCACTGCCCGAAAAGACGTCATGCGAAGGTTTTCCAAAAACATCTTTAACCTCGGCCATCGTGATGTCTTTCAGACGACTGTCAAACGTACGCACTTCAAAAAGCTGGGAGCCCTTATTGAACCCGAAAACCATATTCTTTTTGTTATAAACGGCATACGTTCCTTTCGCGGAAGCGACATACTCGGATTTATCCTCTTTGCCCCACACTTTCTGGACGTCTTCGATACATTTGGCTTCCACGGGGAATTCGCAGTCGATCACTCTGCCCTGCCGGGCTTCCTTCTGTATGCTGATCAGAAGATCTTTATTCTCCTGCGGAGCGGAAAGGCTGCGGGGAACCGAGGCACTGGTCTCAGAGGAAGAAGCAGCGCCGGAAGACGGCGCCGAAACCGCCTGCACGGAGGAAACCGCACTGGATTCGTTTCCGGGTTTGGAACAGCCGGCCGGTAAAGCGGCGCAGAGGATCAAGGCCATACAGAAAGCCACCGATTTTCTTTGAAACAGCATCCCGATCATCTCCCTGTCTTATCGACTTACATAGAATTCTTTTCCTATGCTCATCTTATAACGGAAACAAAAAAGAATCAAGTTCCATCTTTGTAATATCCTTTCAGACCGGCGGCAAAGCCGCGCAGCCTCTATTCGCGCCGCATAACCTTCATGACCAGAGCGGTGATATCATCGTCGTGGCCGTCGCTGCGGCGGGAGATCGCCTGTGATACAATCGTCTCAGCAAGCTCCTGCGGCACCTGGCCGTCCCATTTTTCAACCTCGTCGCAGATCCATTCGTCTCCGGAAGAAAGCGCGCCGTCCGAAAGGAGGACCAGAAGATCTCCGTCCTCCAGAACGTCTGAGGATTTGGTGAAGCTGGTATCATTCAGGATACCGATCGGCAGGCTGGGCGCGTCTACCCGAACCGCGCTCCCGGACTTGCGCAGAATGCTGATCGGTGCGCCGGCCTTCATGAATTCGGCGCTGCCGCTGAAAAGGTCAAGCGCCGCCAGGTCAATGGTCGCCGAGGATTCGTCGCTTGATTTTACAAGCAGCGCCGAGTTTACGATTTTCAGCGCGGCGTCAAACCCGATGCCCGCCTGAATCAGCCGCGACATGATGCCGCTGGCCATGGCGCCGTCCACTGCCGCACGTCCCCCCGTACCCATTCCGTCGCTGATAATCGCAATCTGGCGGCCGTTGCCGTCCGTAAAGCATTCCCAGCTGTCGCCGCAGAACTGGGCGTTCGCGCAGGAATGCTGCGCGCAGCCGGTCTGCGCCCGGTATTGGGGCAGCTCGCTCATCTGCAGACGGCATTTCCCCTTTACGGAGCTGATGCAGGGCTGCTGGAAAAACCGCCCGCAGGCGCGGGAAATCTCCTTGGTAAGCTCTCCTCGGTTGAGCCGCGCCCCTTCGATCGGGGCGGCTATAATTTCCACGGACATCCGGTCAAAACGGTCGGTGCGGCAGCTTACGTCGATTGCAAGGATTCCCGCGTTGCGCAGCACCTCGCTGATTTTCTGCGCGGAACTGAAATCGAAGCGCTCATAAAGCTCCAGCTCGCTTGCCATATCCTCCAGCATATTACTTGTGGTAATGAACTGGTCAGCCACCACGTTTCTTACCTGCTGCGCGCGGTTTTCCGCCGCGTCGCGGATCATGAACTCGTTGAAATTGGTATTTAATGAGCTGATCATCATGTTCAGCCGGCTGCAATGACCGGCAAACTGCATGCTGAAATCGCCGCGTTCCACGCTGCCTTTGCTCCGGAGCGTCTGCGTCAGGTCATTGAAGGCGTTCATGCTGTCGCTGTAATTCCGCTCCCAACAGTACACCTTAAGGCCGCAGTTCCGGCACACCTCGTCGATCGAGCTTTTATAAACGCCGTTGATATCCGGAGCGCAGGCAATCGAAAGCTTTTTGGAAACCTCTTCCACGGATTCCGAAACACTGCCCAGTGCTTTTGCCGCATAGTCCAGCCTCATAATCACCGCGCGGCGAAGGCCGTCGCTGCGGGCGGTGTCGTCGTTGCGGGAAAACATCCCAACCAGCGGCGCGCATACTTTTGACGGCAGCAGCATGAACAGGACGGTGGCGATCATCACTTCGTAAAGGCTGTTGATAACCGCGGTCTGATTGCCCACCTGGAGGGAAGCGACCGCGTTGGCAAGGATAAACGCCGCAACGGAAGCAAGCTTTCCTACGGGCGAAAACACCCCCGCCATCATGCCGCCCAGCGCATATGCGCCGGACAGGTAATTGAGGCCGGCAGTGGAAAGGCTGAACACGATACCCGCTGCAATTCCGGATACGCTGCCTCCGGAAACCCCGCCGTAGCGCGCCGCAAGCAGGATTGCGATAACCGCGAGGACGTGGCCGAGCGAGACTGCCCCGATATTAAGATTTGCCAGCGAGAGAAGCACCACGCCCGCCGCCATCGCGGTACAGGTGATCTCCTGCGCGCTCATTTCGCCGATCTTTTTTCCGGCTTCGGCAAGAGACGAGGTGCGGGCAAAGAAGAACGAAACGCCGGCGGCAAGCAGCGATTCGGCAACATACATGGCAACCGTGGCGGAAGTGGAGCCGTTCACATAGATAATCGCCAGGCCGGTCGCCATAACCGTCAGGAACGCCGTGACTGGCGCAAAGCCCGGGTGCATGCGGAGCTTGACCAGGTCGTTCAGAGTCCAGCGGATTGCCGCCGCCGCCAGAACCGCCGCGATATAATGCACCGGTATGACCGCATGGGAAGGCAGCAGGTACCCTGCAATGCTGCCCAGAATCACACTCCACAGTGAGGAGTACGGGAGCGCCGCCACCGCAGCCACCCCGAACGGGGCATATTTTCCGAATACGATCCCCCGTGCGCACAGCAGGCCGACCGTAAAATAAACAAGCTGCCTCGCCAGAGCCTTTGCGGGAACCGCAGCCGCCTGGGGAAGGCTTACCCGCTTTGCATTCGTTTTTATCACATTATCACCGCCATACAATATTTGATAACTTGTCCATAATTTGGTAAATACAATTATACTATTCGTATATGAGCAGCATTGTCATAACGTGTTGTAATATTTTGACGGTTTCAATCGCAATATAAGTATTTTGCAATTTTGTAAGGTTTTTGTAGTCACCGGGCCTCTTCTGTGGTAAAATAATACTAATATCGTGCTACTTTTGGAGGGTGACAAAATGGATTATACTTTTTCCGACCGTGTATTAACGCTGAAGCCTTCGGCGATTCGTGAAATATTTAAATATGCCGCGGACCCGAGCGTGATTTCGCTTTCCGCGGGCAACCCCGCGCCGGAAGCTTTTCCGGCAAAGGAAATTGCGGAAATATCCGCCGGAATTTTTGCAAAGCATCCGATTGACGCGCTCCAGTACAGCGTGACGGAGGGCTACCCGGCTTTGCGGGATCAGCTGACCGCCTATATGAAAGAGAAGCATAATGTCGGCCGCGACTTCGACAACATCCTGATTACGAGCGGCGCGCAGCAGGTAATGGACCTCGCTTCCAAGTCACTCCTCAACGAGGGCGACACGGTAATCTGCGAGGCGCCGAGCTTTATCGGCTCGCTGAACACCTTCCGCTCTTACAACGCGCGCCTGCGCGGCGTTCCCATGGAAGCCGACGGAATGAACATGGAAGAGCTGGAAAAAGCGCTCCGGGAAGAAAAGCGCGCAAAATTCATCTACACGATACCGAACTTCCAGAACCCTGCCGGGGTCAGCATGAGCTGGGAAAAGCGCAAAAAGCTCTATGCGCTGGCAAAGCAGTACGGCGTACTGGTCATCGAGGACAATCCCTACGGCGACCTTCGTTTTAAAGGCGAGCATATCAAGGCGATCAAATCGCTCGACGAGGACGGCATCGTCATTTACGCGGGAAGCTTTTCCAAGGTTATTTCGCCCGGCATGCGCGTGGGCTACGCCATCGCGCCGGCACCGCTGATTCAGAAAATGGTTGTCTGCAAGCAGGGCGAGGACGTTCACACCAACATCTGGTCGCAGATCATCTGCAGCGAATTCATGGCCAATTACGACTTTGACGCGCATCTTGAACGGCTCCGCGCAATCTACCGGAAGAAATCAAAAATCGCGATGGACGCACTGGACAAATACCTTGCGCCGAAAATCACCTACCATCCCGTAGAGGGCGGCCTGTTCATCTGGTGCACACTGCCGGACGGCGTGGATATGCAGGATTTCTGCAAGCAGGCGGTGCTCCGCAAGGTGTGCGTAGTACCCGGCAACGCGTTTTTAACCGATGAGAACGAACCCTGCCAATCCTTCCGCATCAATTTCTCCACACCCACCGACGAACAGCTCGTGAAGGGTATTCAGATTTTGGGCGAGCTGGCAAAGGAAATGATTAAAGATTGATTCAGACTGACAAAAAAGTCGTGCGGCCGCAAATGCGGAACAATTTTGCTTGCCGCGTTTGCCGCCTTGGCTGAGTTCTCGCAGTTTGATGATTATTTGAGAATCATAATATAAATTTCGTTATGATACACTGGAGGCATATCATGGAAGAAGCGATTACCGAGCGTAAAAAAGTAATATTCAGCGCGATACAGCCCAGCGGTACAGTCACCCTTGGGAATTATCTGGGAGCACTGAAAAACTGGATCGGGCTGCAGGATGATTACGACTGCATTTACGCGCTGGCGGACCTGCACACCATCACCGTGCGGCAGGAACCCGCAAAGTTCCGCAAAAACGCATTGGAGGCCTACGCGCTCCTGCTTGCCTGCGGCATCAATATTGATAAGAGCCTGTTCTTTATCCAGAGCCAGGTTCCCACCCACGCCCAGCTCGCGTGGGTTCTGAACTGCTACACGCAGTTCGGCGAGCTGCAGCGCATGACGCAGTTCAAAGATAAATCCGCAAAACACGCGGACAACGTAAACGCGGGGCTTTTCACTTACCCCAGCCTCATGGCGGCGGATATCCTCCTGTACCAGGCAGACCTGGTGCCCGTGGGAGCCGACCAGAAGCAGCATCTGGAGCTGACGCGCAACATTGCGGAACGCTTCAACGGCCTTTACAGCCCGACCTTCACCGTTCCGGACGCCTACATTCCAAAGCAGGGCGCGCGCATTATGTCGCTGCAGGAACCGACAAGGAAAATGAGCAAATCCGATGAAAACGTGAACGGCTACGTGGCGGTGCTCGACAAGCCGGACGACATTATGCGCAAATTCAAGCGCGCCGTTACGGACAGCGACGCCTGTGTGCGCTATGCCGAGGGCAAGGACGGCGTAAACAACCTGATGGGCATCTACTCCTGCGTGACCGGCCTGACCTGTGAGCAGATCGAAAAGGAATTTGAGGGCAAGGGCTACGGCGATTTTAAAACCGCCGTGGGCGAAGCCGTGGTTGAGCATCTGCGCCCGATTCAGGAGCGCTTTGCCGATTACAGCAAAAATAAGGATTACCTTGAGAAGTGCTACACCGAAAGCGCACAGAAGGCGCTTGCCATTTCGTCGCGCACGCTGAACAAGGTCATGAAAAAGGTCGGTTTTCTGCCGAGGGCATTTTAAAGATTTTGGGGAAATCTCTCCGTCACCTGCGTATCTCCCCTTGACAAGGAATGCCGGAGGAATTAGTATAAAATAAAACAAAGAAGCTTCAGAACCGCATGGGCAAATGCTCGTGCTGGGTTCTGAAGCTTTTTATTATGTATCTTAAATTGACAGTTACTGTTTCAGATGTCCGGGTAAATCCCAGTGAATATCAATGTCGTCGCCCTCTGCAAGCTGCTGCAGATACGGTGCGTCCTGCCCGTTCACCTTGATGACGATGATCCTGCCCTCCGGTTTGGTGAGGTCCATATCCACCAGATTGAGCATGTCCACCAAGAAGTAGGGGGTTCCGTCTTCCTTGGGCGGCAACGCCAGAGGCGCATGGTTTAAAGTCACACGGAAACGGTACTGCGGTGCTTCTTCTTCCGCGGCAGACGCTTCTTCCGCGGCCTGTGCCGGCACATCCTCTTCCGGCAGTTCCTCCGTCTGTTGAAAGCCTGCGGTATCCGGCTCTTCGGGAGCGGCCGCATAAGTGATACCGTCGCCGTCCGACAATCTGTAACTCAAATCCTCGGGACGGCCGTTTACCAGAAGTTTCTCGGTTTCTTCGCCGCCCGCTTCACGGACAAGGTCGCCGAGAGTCAGAATCTGCTTCGTTTCCACTTTGTCGTGATGTTTGAGCATATGGCCCGGCAAGGCCGGCATACCGTTTACCCGCGCCTGCGTACCGATCATATAATCCGCGCCGTGAAAGGTCACGATACCGGACGGCTCAAACTTTACAACCTCGCTGAGTTTCGGCTGCGCGTCCTTTCCCGCGGACGCGGGCGTAAAGGCAATGTCGTCCCCTGCCTTTACCAGAGCGGATATATTGGCGCTTTCCCCGTTGATCGTGATCTTAGCGACCTCCGGATGCCCGCCGTAGATAATCTTTTTCTCCCCGTTCAGCTCAAAAATCATGCTTTGACCGGAACGGCTGATAAACTGGTTATAGCTGAACCCGTTCATCAGCAGCACGTCAAGCACAGTCAGCTTTTTGCTCCGGAACAGCTTCGCTTTGTAACCGTTGAGTGTAATGGAAAAACTGTCGCTGATGAGGTTGAGCGCGGCGGAAATGGCGATTCCGAGCGGGGTGGCAAACTCCGGCCCGGTAACGTCATAATCCGGAGAGGAAACATTCATCATGAAATTGTTGCCGCCGATGACCACACGGTTCGGTTCCAGATTCAGGTATTCCGCAACACACGCGCAGATGCCCTTCAGCTTGCTTCCCCCGCCCACAAGGAACACCGCGGAGGTGGAAGCGCCGTTCGCCTGCACGATATCCTGCGCGATCTCCTTGCTGAGCAGCCGCATGACCGGTTCGATATCCTTTTGAATCTGCGCGGGCTGCATGGTATGGTCAAATCCCAAAATATCTTTAAAACAGATATCCTGTTCCTGATCGATTTTAAGTTTGATTGATTCCGCCGCAGCAAAATCCACCAGGTATTTCTTCATAATCGCTTCGGTGATTTCGTCTCCGGCCACGGTAGCCATAGTATAGGCGACCACACCGCCGTCTTTGGAAATCGCGATATCGGAAGTACCCGCACCGATATCGACCAGCGCAAGATTCAGCAATCTGAGCTGCTGCGGGATGGTCGCGTTCATGGCGGCAATCGGTTCCAGCGTAAGGCTGGCAACATCCAGACCGATCTTGTGCATGGTGGTATAAAGGCTGTCCACCACCTCGCGCGGCAGGAAGGTTGCGATTACCTCCACGCCAATGCGCTTTCCCTTATGGTCCAGCAGGCTGGAAATCGGGTAATCGTCCAGCGTATATTCGATGACCGAATAGCCCACAAGATAAAAAATATGCTGATTGTCCGGGTCGCTTCCCGGGTCAAACTGGCGTTCCGCCGCTTCAATCGCGCCGGCCTCAAGGCTGCAGACCATCTCCTGATCCACCTGCTGCGATTCTTCCAGCGTAATCTGATAGGAGGCCTTCTGCGTTTTCAGCGCGCGCCCCGCGGCCGCGACGCAGACCTGCCTGAGCGGATATCCCAGCCGTTTTTCAAGGCGCTCCTTTACCTTGAGCGCCACCCTGCTCACCTGCTCGATATCCTCAATCTGCCCGTCGATCATCGCGCGCTTTGTATGTTCGGCCGATTCGACCGCCTGAATCCGCAGGATCTCCCCATCCAGAACGCCTACGACTCCTATCACGCTCCGCGTGCCGATATCCAGCGCAAAAACATAATCCGCAGGCGCTGCCGGGGCGGCCCCGTCCGCTTTTTCAAGGCTGTGCCGATGCTTGCTGCTCATTCAAATGGCCTCCGTTCTTCGGGATTATACAGAAAGTACCGGCCGTTCCGGCCGGTTCTATGAGAAATCATAATTTATTTTACTACAAAACGAACCAAAAGAAAAGGTACCGCACAATACGCCACCAGAGTATTAAAAAACATCCCGCCATCCATAAGGAAGCAAAGCCAGCGCAATTTGCGGCTGCAGTTTTACCGGCAGCCCGGAAAGGCTCCGAACGGTACCCGGTAAAAGCTATATTAATATATCGGCACGGATTGAAAAGAATTAAGCGAAAAGGCAGTCTGACATGTTACCCCCTGATAGGCTGTGAAAAAAGCTGTTTTGTCTGGGGGTAGCATGTCAAATTGCGGGGGTAATCCTTTTAACGTTGGGTATAGTTCACATTACGGGCCGGGGCGCTATTTTTAATCCAATTTAAAGAAGCATTTAATTCAGCACGGTGGAATTTTAATCCGTGAAGCGTATAATAGTAAATAACGCTCGGGGTCAGCGGTACTTCCTCACTCCCGCAATATGGAGGAACCGGGCGATATGAAAATTGTATGTATCCAGCGGCCGCATATAAGCGTCATAGGTGTGGGCGGCCAGCAGGATTTCCTGCGGTGTGACCGCCACGACAACCGGGCTGTGGTAGAAATGATCATCCGTATCCCCAAGCTGCACGATATCGCCAATTTCCACACCCGCCGCGTCGGTTTCTACGGCATAAGGCCCCGCGGCCTTATTGGAGGTCAGAAACCGGTACAGGTATTCCACGCCGCTCCACGATGCGGTTCGGTTGTAGCTGTTTATGTAAAACCACCCGATCTCCGGGGTATAGTTCATTACATTGCTGCCGGCATAGATACATTGGGAAGCAAAATTTGTGCAGTCGCCGCCCAGATTGTCAAAGTCCAAATACGCGGGATTCCTTTTCAGCGCCCAGGTGCGGGCGTATTCCGAAACGCTTGACCGGTCATACGGAACATTGATAAACATCAAAGCAAGCCCCCTTTTATAATAATTCGCATTACTAACAGTTTATTAACGGAAACCGGACAGCATTACATATAATTTATAAAATTACGGAGGGTTCGATATGGGGTGCATCGGCAATTTTTTTTGGTTTATTTTCGGCGGCCTGATTCTTGGCCTGAGCTGGCTTTTGGTAGGTCTTTTATGGTGCGTAACCATTGTGGGAATTCCGGTAGGAATCCAGTGTTTTAAGTTTGCGGAGCTGGCCTTCTTCCCGTTCGGCAAGGAAGTGGACTTCGGCGGAGGCCCCGTCTCCTTCCTTCTTAATATCTTATGGCTGATTTTCGGCGGTTTTGAACTGGCTCTGGAAGCGGCGGGCGTAGGCCTGCTGTTCTGCGTTACCATCGTAGGGATTCCCTTCGGCCTGCAGTGCTTTAAAATTGCGAAACTGGCGCTGATGCCGTTCGGGGCATGCGTACGGTAATTTGTGTAATAACAGGAATCTGACCGCGCGACTTTGTCGTCGGTCTGAAGGGGGACGCCGCGTGCTGCGGCGCCCCCCTTGTATTTGGACAAGCCGTAAAACTATGAAAAGTGTACCAAGTCGATCAACGCATCAGCTGTTATTTCTGCTTTTTATTCACCTTTTCAAAGCTATAAATATATTGTATAATGAAAGTAAAAATATATGATATATCGGTGAAACGAGAGGGACAGACAACACAATGAATATACAGCTGATTGCAATCGATATGGACGGAACCACCCTGATGAACGACCACTTCTCCATATCGCAGAGAACACGGCGCGCAATCGAGTCCGCGATTGCAAAAGGAATTGCCGTTGTCCCGGCAACCGGGCGCAACGACGCGCTTTTACCCGCTTCCGTTATGGAAATTCCGGGGATTCGCTATGCGGTTGCCTCAAACGGCGCGGTCGTCCATGACCGGAACGAAAAGAAAAGCATTTACTCGAATTTTATTCCCGCCCCGCTTGCGCTCCGGGTTCTGGAAATGCTGCCGACAAAAGAGGTTTTGGTGGAAGTCTTCCGGAACGGCAGACTCTATGCGGAACGCAGTTTTCTGG
>JAEWUH010000182.1 GCA_023397245.1 Bacillota bacterium
GTCCGGAAAACGCCGGCGCGATCATAGCGTAAACCGGTGTCTTCTTGTCTTTCAGCAGTTGAAGCACAGCAAGGGAATCCTTGCGTCCAGAGAGCGTATGCTCCGGACAGGTGTTGACACATTCGCCGCAGCCTGTACAATTTCCGGTTATCACGACGTTGTTATTATTATCGCGCTTGATTGCGTCAAAAAGGCATGCGGCTTCGCACGCGCCTTTCCCGCCGGCGCAGCTTCCACATGTTCCGCTTTTTATGATGAGAGGTTCTTTTTCAGGGTGTAAAAGCGCTTTCAGCAATTTCGTTTCGCTGGGATCTCCATTTGCTTCAATCATTTCAGATACATTTTGAAGTTTTCCGCTGATTTCCGCTTTTTTTAATTCCAAATCAAGTTTATCGTATGGATTCATTCATTCTTTCTCCTCACTTGTCAATTTTCCGCCAACGGATATAGCTTCCCATTTTCGCGACGAATTCTTTCTTTAATCTGGCGAAAATCTTTCTGCTGTCTGTAAAAAAGAAATCCTTGCTCCGGAGAACTTAAAAAGGTGTATTGTTGAACAAATGAACGGAACAGGCCCGCAAGATTGCCCATTTTGCCATTGGAATTTTGTGTGATATCCCTTGTTTCTGGATTACCACTGTGCATCATTGCAGGATATAGGAACTACTAAATATTATAACAATATTATGTTGCGTTCGCAATAAAGTCCAATGTTGCATCTGCAATATTGGGTAAAATATTTTCCACTTTTGCGTTGCTTGTATCATTCAAGCTAATTACGAGGACACCGTTTAAAAGCAAAAGAAAGCGGCAACCGATTTCATGCAGGCCGCCGCTTTCCTAACGTAACGAAACTATTCGACCGTGATCACCGAAACGGGGCATCCGTCCTGTGCTTCCACGGCTTGATCCTCCACTTCGTTCGGGACATTTTCCTGATGAACTTCCGCCACTCCGTCGTCGGCTATTCGGAAAACCTCCGGGCAGGTTTCTGCGCAGAGTCCGCAGGAAATGCATCCGCTTCTGTCAAGTTTTGCTTTCATAAAATTCGCATCCTTTCAAAAATAATTTAAAATATGCTTATGACTGAGGAAATACAACCGTCAGCAGCATCTTGAATTTTCCATCCGCCGCTACAGCATGCGGGATTCCGGCCGGCATCACAATGGTTTTTCCTTCAGCCAGTGAAAAGTCTTGATCCCCAACGGTAATATGCGCGTTCCCTTCAAGAATGGTCACCATCGCGTCGCCGTCTGAAGAGTGCGAGCTGATCTCTTCATTTTCATCAAATGCAAACAGTGTGATGCTTACGGCTTTGTTCTGCGCAAGAGTCCGGCTCACAACCTGCCCCTGCTGGTATTCCACCAGCGCGGGCAGCTCCAATGCGCTCCTAAATTCAATATTTTTTAGGTAATGCGTCTCCATACTGCAAACCACCTTTTTAAAAAATTTTTGTGTTACTCTGAAACCAGGCGCTTTTCTCCCTTGATGGCCTGGATTGGTCGGATGTTCTGGGTTACTTCCAGTACGCCGAGATACTCGCCCTTTTCGCTGTGGACGGCAAAATACCGGATAAGGATATATTTTTCGCCCATGTTAATCCAGAAATCTTCGCTCGCTTTCCGGCCGGCTTTGAAATCCTCCACAAGTTTTTCAACGATATGCACACTTGCCGGGGGATGGCAGTTGGAAACCTTCCGTCCGATAATCGCCTTTGTGCGTGGAAAGACGCGCTCTGCTCCCTGCGAAAAATATTTTACGGTGTCATCCTTGTCCACAAAGGTAATATCAATGGGCAGGGTATCGAGCATTCGCACAAGCTCTTCGGCTTTAAGCACACCGGTCGGCAGGTTAATGACACCCGGCGCGGCTTTTTCCTGCCGTAGGACTTCCTGTTCTTTTCGAATGACCGGCGACCAGTCAGGCACGCGATCAATCAAACAATAGCCAAGTTCGCCGCTTTCCTCGGCAATGCGCTTCCACTCGTCCTGCGTCAGGTTTTCGAGCAGCATCGGAAGCATGATGTTCTCTTCTTTAAAGATCATCTCGCCGATTTTAGCAAACAGTTCCTCAATCAGCCCCTTCAAATGCGAAAGATCGGTGGTTTTAAGCCGCGCGTTTATTTCTTTGAGCTGCGCGCGGATTTCGTCGTCCACGCCCCACATTACCTTGGGCGGAGCCGTAATACCATACTGCTCCAGATAGGGGAAGAGCAGATTTTCTTTCTTCAGATAATGGCGGTCGATTTTCGTCAGCTCCCCGAGAGCGGTTTCCACATTTTTTTCTTCGCTGCCGGATGATCGGGCAAGCTCTTCGCGAATCTCTGCAATCAACTTTTCAATGGCCCTGTTTTCGCGCTTCAGGGTATTGGCCGGATGCCCCGGAATCTCCGATGGGTCGGACGGCTGATGGATTTCTTCAATAGAGCCTTTAAACACAGCCGCGTGAACATCGCAAAGGCGCTGAATTTCGGAAACCGGCAGGCCGTTCGCAACAAGAGCCTGTTCCGCCTGCGCGATTTCCTCTGCGGATACTCCTCCGAACACGGCGGCAAATCGCCCCTTGACCTCTTCAACAGTTTTCCCGTCGTGCAGTTGTGTGATCAATTCTTTCAGGACTTTTTGACGATATTCCCGGTTGTTGATTTCCTCACTCATGTGGATTCCTCCTTTATTTTGTAGCCGTGCTCCTTAAAAGTCTGTTTTATGTCTTCAAGGTTGAAATTTTTCATTTTTACACCTCTTGGAATGGTCATGAACCTGCCCGCTGTTGCGAGCATTCCGGGATTTGCGATATCCCGGAACCCAGCTGCTTCCAATAATTTAGTGATTCCCGAATCACTGCTGCATAATTCATACACCGTCTTATTTAAATCCAGAATTTTGTCTTTCAATAGAATACCTCCCGCAGCCTGCTTCTGATTTCACCATCATTATAACAGGCTGTGGGAGGTCTTTCTGTGATTGTAATCAAATTTTATGCCTAGTTTTCGGCTCACTGTTTTGCGGGCAATTCCGGATCATTGTCCATGCCCTCACGACTGTTTCATTACCTACGTCACGTATTGGTCATAACAGCTTGCAAGTAATAATGAGGGCGGATTTTCATCCGCCCTCTGTTTCGCTTATAGTGATGACTAAAATACAGCTACCTGTCTTGTGGAATCGCCGCTTGGCTTCGCGTGATTTACTACATTCAGCCGAACAGACGCGTGCGATTTGGAAATCAGCTTGTTTTTTTCGTCATAAACATCAAACATGATGTATGTTACTCCGGGTTTCAAACCGGTTACCTTATAGTTGCCGTTTTTGAGCTTTGCTACGGCAGCAGCTCCGGTGCCGGAAGAATAAACCTTAACGGTCATACCGTTCGCGCCGGTCAGCTTCGCTCCGATTTCATAGCTCATTTTTGGAGCCACCGTATAGGTTTTCGTGTCCAGCGTAAGGGAACGGGCTGCCTTTGGCAGGAGCACATAATCGGAACAGTGCGTGATTTTTATGCTTACAAAGCCGTTTTCGTCCACTGTGTAAGCCGCCGAATTGCCAACCTGCTCCAATGCTTTCGTTGTCGGGTTGTAATAGTAGAAATACACCGTCTGCCCCGGTTTGTAGCCTTGACCGGCTACGTTGATTTTGACGGTTGCCGTACTCGGCAGAACGCCGTTATTTGCAAAGCTGAGCACAAGTCCCTTGTTGCTCTGCGTGGCCTTGTTCACTGAGGGAACGGCTGTGGTGGGCTTCACACTCAATGCAAGATCAACACTCTTGACCTCGGTGGTGGAAGCGGCTAAGTCGGAACCCTTAAACGTCCAGCTGTAGGCTTCGCTGTCGGTTTCGGAATTAATGACTGACAGGGTAACGTCTTTTTTCGCGTCTTTGGCAGCCTGTAAAACCGTCTGTTCTGCTTTGATGGATACCGTCGCGCTGGTGTTGGTGTTGTTGGCCACCGCCGCCGGGACCTTAACGGTCAGGTCAACCGTTTGAACCGCGCTGCTGCTTAACTGCTCCACCAGAGAAGCGGTCGGAACGGTAATTTTTACCTCCACCGGTTTCTTTGGCGTTGCGGAAGTAATTGTTGATGAAACATCCGCGGGTATGGTGACGGAAACATTCGACTGACTGCCGGAAACAGTCGGAGCGGAATCCGGAACCGCGGTTACGGTCGTCACGGTACTGCTTGCGGTATTTGCCGTAGTTATTTCCACTCTTGGGGCAGCAGCCTCGGGACTGGCGCTGCTGTCTGAATGATGGCTTTCAGCCGCGGCAACATGAACCGTGATTGTCGGCAGGGCAACGCCGCCGACAGGAATATAATTTGAGGGCAGTACGGCGGTAAAGATGTAGGTTCCCGCCGTGGCCGGTTCGTAGGCCGTGGCCGGCGCCCAGGTAACGTTATGAATCGTTTCCTTAAGCCCGTCTGCGGTTGCGCTCAAATCGGAGGGTAAAATTAAAGCTGCCTGCGCTGTGCCGTTTGCCACATTCTGGGTGGCCGTGCCGGAAGGCAGCGCGTCAAATGCCGTGACAAGCTCCCCGGCAATTACGGTTGCTTTTATCGGCCCCATTACATCGGAATTCAAAAGCGATTCATAGTATGCTTTTGTTTCTGCCGGTACGGCGAATGTTACGGCACCGGAAAATTCTGAAGTCCAGAAAGCTCCAATTTCAATGTCTGCTTTTCCTTTGAATGCGACGGCGGTTAAGGCGGGACAGCCAGCAAACGCATAATATCCGATTGAGGTTACGTTCGGTATGATCACGCTGGTTAAGCTACTGCAGCCAACAAAAGCCTCTTCACCGATTGAAGTTACATTCGGTATTGTGACACCGGTTAAGGCTGTGCAGTGATAAAATGCACTACGGTCAATAGAAGTTACGTTTGGCATTGTGATGCTGGTCAATGCGCCACACATTTCGAACACACGCTCTCCGATTGAGGCGGCGCCCAGGATCGTGACATCTTTTAGATTTCTGCACTCATTAAACGCAGCATCTCCAATGGAAATAACACTGGCTGGAATGGTAACAGTGGCTAAGTCTGTGCAGCCGTAAAACATAGAATCGCCGATGGCGGTAATACCCGGTGAGAATACAATTTTAGTGAGGAGAGACTTGGAAGAAGAATCAACCGGTATCGTACACCCTTCATTCGTATAAAGCCCTGTACCGTTGCAGTAGGCAATCTTATCCGTTATTTTGATATCATTTTTATTAATTGACGGCTGAATTTGTATCCCCGAAAAATCCGTCGGAATTTGCATACCGGTCCCGGTGCAGGTATAGCCGGTCAGTTTATAATAGCTCTGTCCGTCAGTCTGATATCGTGTAAACAGGAACGTGTTGGCAATTTCCGGCATGCCGGCTGGGGCTGCCTCACCCACTACATAAAGGTTATGAAGGCGGCTGCAGTCAGAAAACACCTTCCCTCCGATGGAGGCTGTGCCTGGTATGGTAACGCCGGTTAAGTCATTGCAGTATTCAAACGCACCGTCGCCGATAGAAGCTACGTTTGGCATAATGGCGTCCGTTAATTTTGTGCAGCAATAAAACGCACCGGAGCCGACGGAGGTTAGGTTTGGCATTGTGAAGTCGGTTAAGCCTTCGCATAAAGCAAACGCACTACCGTCAACAGTGGTTACGTTCGGCATTGTGACGCTGGTTAAGGCGGTGCAGTTATAAAACGCGTGATCGCCGATAAAAGTTACGTTTGGCATTGTGATGCTGGTTAAGCTGCTGCAGCTATCAAACGCATCATATTGAACCGTGGTTAAACTTGTCATTGTAACGCTGGTTAAGCTGCTGCAGCTTTTAAACGCTTCTTTTCCCAATGAGGTTGCGTTTGGCAGCGTAATACTGGTTAAGGCGGAGCCGGAAAACGCATCATCGCCGACGGAGGTTACGTTTGGTACTGTGACGCCGGGTAAGGCGGTGCAGCCGGAAAACGCATAACTGCCGATTGAGGTTACGTTCGGCATTGTGACGCTGGTTAAGGA
>JAEWUH010000279.1 GCA_023397245.1 Bacillota bacterium
GCAATTACTAGAGCATCCGCAAATTTGGCTTGTATATTTAAATCGGTTGCTATACTGCCTCCAACATTTGTTTTTTCTTTAACCAACAATTCAACTGTAGACCGCACTTTATCAGAAAACATATTGCAATTATGTGACATTAACGAGTAGGCTGCTGTACCCTGATTATTTATAGCCAACTCAACTACTCTATCACGTGAAGACACATATTGGTCCAGTGTTTCTTTTATTGTATTATAATAACTTCTTTCCTTGTCTGTAACCATGTCCGATTTCATTCTGGAAAAATATTGATTTAACTTTGTAGTCGACTGAAAAAGCTGTTCTTTGCTATTTAACCTCTCTGTATCATCTGTCTGAATGATAATATCACGCATAATTGTACAATTATTGTTAAATTCTGTATTGAATAAACCAATATCTCCTTGCGAAAAGCCATACTTTTCAATTACATTTGAATATTGGGCAGTCATAGATATCATTATTATTAACCCAACAATACCGCTAATGCTTGAAATCAATGTTACTAAAATAAATGTTAAAGTTAATTTTTTACCAATTTTCATATTTTTCAGCATCAGTTATCTTTTCCCCCGACAAATAATAATCTTTCCAGTAATTGATTGTTTTGCAAAAATAGGAGTACTCCTTCAAGTACCCCTATTTTCAGGTGCAGTATTCAATTAAATGAATACTATTAAAATCAAAAGTTGATAATCACATTGGGCAAATTACAATTTATAACATTTCAATAGCCTCATTAAATTGTCAACCGTAAGAGAAAGATCGCTTTTGCTACGCTTTTGCGCTTCTTTAAAATTGACTGCTACCCGGTTCGTGCTAAATATTGCAGAAACGCCCTCATCATAAACCGGTTGAATATCGTCACCAATATCTCCGACTATTGCGATCAGAGGAATCCCCAGTTTTTTCGTTCGACGGGCAACCCCGATGACAACCTTTCCGCGCAGGCTCTGAGAGTCCAGCCTTCCTTCTCCGGTAATCACCAAATCTGCATCTTTTGCCAAATCACTGAAATGGACGGTATCAAGTACAGCTTCAATACCGCTGCATAATTCAGCATTAAAAAAAGCTTTCATGCCCGCACCCATGCCCCCTGCGGCACCTGAACCAGGCACTTCAGAAATATCCAAGTGCAAATCACGCTGAATCTGATCAGCAAAATTCTTCAGTCCGCTGTCAAGCTGTTTTACCAGTTCAGTATATGCCCCTTTCTGGGGAGCAAAAACATATGCTGCGCCATTTTCTCCATAAAGAGGGTTATCAATATCACACATAGCAATAATTTGGGTATTACGCAGTTCCGGACAGATTTTGGATGCATCTATCCGTACAACGGATGATAGCGTACCGCCAGCAGGAATAAATTCATTCCCGTTTTTATCGTAGAATTTCACTCCTGCTGCCGCAGCTGCTCCGGCGCCACAGTCATTCGTGCAACTGCCTCCAAGGCCTACAACAATCTTTTTGCAGCCATGTTTAACAGCATCAACCATCATCTGGCCTACTCCGTAAGTTGTGGTCAGATCAGGTCTCTTGATGCTGCCGACGAGAGGGAGTCCTGCGCAAGCCGCCATTTCAATAACAGCCGTGTCGCCACCGTTTACAATTCCATAAAAGCTTTCCATTTCGTCCATGAATGGCCCTTTAACTGTGAGCGTAACTTTTCTTCCGTCCATCGCAGTCAGGAAGGCGTCTACGGTGCCTTCACCGCCGTCGGCTACCGGAATGGAAAGTACTTCTGCTTCCGGAAAATATAATTTTATCTGTTTCTTCATAAGCCCGCAGATTTCTTCGGAGCTCATCGTGCCTTTAAAGGAGTCTGGTATCAAAATAATTTTTTTCATATCCATATTCCTCACAATTGCCTTTATAATAGAAAAAAGCCAAAGCAATCTGCCATTCCTCTTTTCAGATGATCAATTTTAGGCATGCTGCTTTGGCTTTTCCATTGAAAATATGTTTAATGATTCACTGAAAGCGTGGTGGCACTTTTATATGTTATTTTTACTAATGCCGTTTTCAGTGGAGCATTTCAATAGAAATAGAATTCCAATATCCGGGTTAAAAAAGGTTTACTTCTTCTATTCCCAAATATTTGCAGACCGTGGACATCAAATTCCGATAATCCCCTTCTTTAACCACAATGTGATGATCCATACCAATCTGCATGAGCTGGTCGACTACGTTGCTTGCCTTGTCAGCCACATGGAGTTTAACCAGCAGTTTTTCTCCACCTTCTACCCACTCTTGATGAGTTGCTTCCACAACATCTGATTTTTCAACGAGAATTTTATAATTTGCTTTGTTTCCAACAATGCTTGAAATGGTGACTGTATCCATCTGTTTTAAAGGTAACCCCACAAAGGTTCCTCTTTCTCCACTTTGAGAAATCTGAACCTTGTCAATACTCTCTGCTAATGAATGGGCGGTGCTGCCTTCGTGTGCAAGTGCAAGAATATTGTTTACATCGTCCATGCTTCCTACTTCGCCTAACGCACACGCTCCGCCCTTTGCAGCAAGATTCAACATATACATCACCATGGTATGTCCAATATCGCCTTCTGTGTCAACAATAACTCCTTCATCCGCCAACCAGGAAGCAGTCAGATTCATCAGACCGCTAAACATGGGATAACATTCGGCAGCCATCGCATCAAGCGAATATTTTTTTACAACTTCTTTTGTGGCCAGATATACCTTGGCCATATGCAACATGGTTGCTTCATTAGCTAATACCTTTCCGGTCCGCTTGGAAAGGCATTTTAAGGTCTCACGCGCTTGGGCATCTGAAATGGCTTCCGCTCGATCCGTAATATCAGTCATTTCAATATGTATGAGCGTTACACCGAATTTCTTTGAAAATTCCCATTCTTCACTGGACATATCCTGCGAACCGGCCACGCGCCATGTCTGACGGGGTCCTACCAGCGCTAGGCGCATCCCTTTTATTGCTTTGATAATCTGTCCCGCTTCAGCAACAGTTTTTACCTTTTGAACAGCTTTTTCATTATCCGCAAGCCCATAGACATAGTCGTATTCATATCCCTGCCCTTTTAAAATGGAACCAAAATGCTGTACGCAGCCTATGGAAAATGTTTCAGTATACGGTACTGCCCAGAAAACAGTAGGTAATTGAAGTTCGTTTATGAAGATGTATTGCATGGAATCCATAATCCATGTAATTTCTACAATAACCAGGGCATCAAGATCCTCATTTTTCAGCTGATTGCAGACGTCGATCGCATCTGCTGCGTCCCAGGCTATTTTCGGAGCCCGAACAGTATTGATCCCCTGTTCAGTCAATGATTTTGTAATTCCGTTCAATAACTCGTCGGCTCGCTGGCCGCCGCTTTCAAATTTGCACGTGACGCCGACGACTCCTACTTTTGGCTGATTCATAACCATATCCTCCTAAATTTTATATGATTAAAAGCACAATTTACCACCGAAATCGATTCAAGTAAAATCGGTCCGTGTTAGAAAAACTCCCGCCTCCGATATACCAATGTATTCTCCGATACAGCCCTGCCATCGACTACCTCACCGAAAAACAGGATATGATCGGTCATCTCATAGCACTCGCGTACCTCACAGGTCAGATAAGCAGCCGCGCATTTTATAAACGGTAAACCATTCTCTGAAAATTCGGTATCAACAGTTTCCAGTTTGTTTTTAAACCTTCCGCTGACCGTTCCGCAGCGAAGCGCAACTGATTTTTGTTCCTTCGTAAGCACGCTTACCGAAAACTTTTCACTTTTTTTCAATAAGTCCACGGTGTAGTGATTTTTAGCGATTGCGACCATAATGATGGGAGGATTCACGGATACCGGTGACAGCCAAGCCGCCGTCATTAAATTATACGTACTCTCCCAGTGCGCTCCAATCACGTACACACCCTGCGTAATTGCATCCATGGCAGACAAGATTTCTCTCTTACCCATTTTTATAATCATCTCCCTTACAGGATTTGAAAACTGCACTACGTCTTCAACAAGTGGATTACATATTGCTGTAATTCCTTTTTGCAGTTTCTACTGGTTCACTACGTTTACCGTATTTCCGCTTAAGAACGCTTTCAGGTTCTCTACCGCAATATTCATCAAACGGAGTCTGGATTCCTTCGGAGCCCAGGAAATATGCGGCGTGATAATGCAGTTCTTCGCTTTCAGCAGTGGATTGTCACCCTTAATCGGCTCGGTCGATACTACATCGAGGCCTGCCGCATAAACCTTTCCTGAATTCAAAGCATCCGCTAAGTCTTTTTCAACGATCAGCGGACCACGTGAATTGTTCAGAATAATAACTCCGTCTTTCATTTTTTCAATATTTTCTTTGCAGATAATCCCTTCCGTTGACGGAAACAGAGGACAATGCAGGGCAATAACATCCGCTTGTTTTAATAATTCATCTTTTGAAACATAGTCGGCAATTTTCTTGCCGGCTTCGTTCGGATATTCATCGTTCGCAATTACATTCATGCCAAGCGCTTTAGCAATACGTCCTGTTGTTTGGCCAATGCGGCCAAATCCGATAACACCCATGGTTTTCCCAGCCAGCTCAATCAATGGGAAATTCCAAAAACACCAGTCCGGATTGGATTCCCAAGCACCGCTGTGCACTGCATCACTATGATGACCAATATGATGGCATATTTCCAGAAGCAAGCCGATAGCAAACTGTCCCACTGCATCTGTCCCATAAGTTGGTATATTGGTAACCGGAATCCCTTTTTCTTTTGCCGCATTTACATCCACGACATTGTATCCTGTAGCCAGTACCCCAACGAATCGGATACCTGGACATGAGTCGAACACTTTCTTGGACAAAGGGGTCTTGTTGGTAAAGACAATTTCAGCGTTTCCGATTCGGCGGATTGTTTCCTGCACATCGGTCAATGGAGTGCGGTCATAAACCGTAACTTCACCCAATGCCTCCAACCCTCTCCAATCGAGGTCGCCCGGATTTAAAGTGTAACCATCCAATACTACAATTTTCATTACTGCACTCTCCTAACTCTAATTTTACTTAAGCGCTTCGGGATTCACCACATTGTAAGGCTTCTGACCTTCCAATACTCCTGTTATCCCACTGAGCGCTTCAGCACACATGCCCATGCGCGCTTTCAGGGTGCAGCTCGCAATGTGCGGCGTTAATGTAACATTATCAAGCGTCAACAACTCCGGGCTGACATTCGGCTCATCCTCGAAAACATCCAGTCCGGCCCCCTTGATTTCACCTGTGCGCAATGCCTGAGCCAACGCTTTTTCGTCAACGACGGCGCCTCTTGCGGCATTTACGAGATATGCGCTGGATTTCATCTGTTTAAATGTTCCCGCGTTGATAATATGATGGTTTTCAGGGATATAAGGCATATGCAAAGTAATGCAGTCACTGTTTTTCACAACTTCGTCAAAGCTCATGTAAGCAACATTAAATTCTTTTTCGACTTCTTCTGAAGCCCGGAACTTATCGTAATAAATCACATTCATTCCAAGACCCTGCGCTTTCCTGCAAACGCGCTTGCCGATTCGGCCAAATCCCATGATTCCCAAGGTTCTGCCATATATTTCACAGTCAATGTCAGAAAAATTCGGAGATTTCCAGATTCCTTGCCGAACTTCCCTGTCATATCTTGCAATGCCGCGCATACTTGCCACTATTAATGCGACAGCATGCTCCGCAGTTGCCTCTGTAACGGTTGTAGGCGTATTCACAACAGGCAGCCCGACCTCTGTAGCATATTTCCAGTCGATATTGTTATAGCCAACGCCAAAATTTGCAATTACCTTCAGATTTTTTGCCTGATCAATAATTTTTCTGTCTCCGTCATTATCCAGAATAAAGTAGGCATCATAAGCCGGAATCATTTTATACGCCTCATCATAAGTAAATGCCCGTTTTTCTTTCGAAGGTAAGGTAAATTCATACTTTCCCTTATAGGGAGCAAGGCACTCTTCCGGGACCCATTCAGAAATAAGGATTTTCTTCATTGTACAGTTCTCCTTTGTATTATTATTCCGCTTTACGAACGCTGCCATCTCAAAGTTAATTTCATTTTGCTTTGAGATGACAGCGTTTTTACGTTTAGTTGTGCAAGACTTCCACCTAGTAATAGAATATCGATATTTTATAATTCCGTCGATTATTAATCTTGCGCTGAGCATTACCTATCTTGTTAATGCATCAATGTCTTCAACTGCGAAACCGCGTTACATTCCGCAAGATTATAAATTGCAAAATTTATATAACCGTCATATGTTAAAATAGTCATAATGTATTTATGTAGTAAAATGTCATATTTTTATGTGGAATGCATTTATGATCGTTATTTTAGTTAAGCTATGGACAGTAAACGAGGAGGAATTGTAATGAATAAAGGAATCTCCAAAATGGAAAATGTTGACCCGCATTTTCATAAAGCAGTTGGGCTTCCCGCTGCGATTGCTACTAATATGAATGCAATTTGCGGAATAGGACCATTTATAACTATTCCGGCAATGCTAACGGCAATGGGCGGCCCACAGGCAATATTTGGTTGGATGATAGGCGCTCTGGTTGCAATGGCCGACGGTCTTGTGTGGGCTGAGTTAGGCGCTTCTATGCCGGGAGCCGGAGGAACTTATTTATATTTGAGAGAAGCCTATCAATATCAAACAGGGAAACTGATGCCGTTCCTTTTTGCATGGACATCAATCATTTCACTGCCCCTTATATTAAGTACGGGGGTTATTGGATTTGTACAATATTTAGGCGCATTCATTCCAGGATTAGCTCCTGTTGTGTCAAAAACAATTGGCGTTGTTCTTGTTTTGATAATAGTCGCCGCACTATATAGAAAAATTGAATCCGTGAAAGTGATTACAGTGGTTCTATGGTGCGTGATGATGGCGGCGGTTTTACTGACGGTAATTGCCTCTTTTTCACATTGGGATTCCAATTTAGCATTTTCATATCCGAAAGATTTGCTAAGTAGCGGTAAGTTTGCCGCCGGCCTTGGTGCAGGGCTGGTAATTGCGCTGTACGACTATACCGGTTACAGTACAGTTGCTTATATGGGGGCGGAGCTTAAAAATCCAGGTCGGGTCATGCCACGCGCAATAATTCTTTCCATTTTATTCATGGGAATGTTATATTTAACCATGCAAATAGGAGTACTCGGGACTGCTCCATGGAGCGAATTAACTAAATCCGATAATGTCGCAGCTTTTGTTGTTTCTAAGAGTTGGGGGAAAGTTCCAGCACTCATTGTGAGTGGCATGATTATGATCGCAGCGGCAGCTTCCATATTTACCGGCCTCTTGGGAGCATCACGCGTACCATATAATGCCGCTAAAGACGGTGTGTTTTTTTCATCATTTGGCAATCTTCACCCCAAGTATAGCTTCCCAAATATATCTTTGCTTGTTATGGGAGCAGTTGTTATTGTTGGCAGTCTGCTTGATCTGACTGCCGTTATCAATATCCTTACGGGCGTTACCGTTCTGATTCAATCCTTAGCGCAAATTGTTGCCTTAACAATATTAAGACATAAACAGCCAGGCCTGGAGCGGCCATATAAGCAATTTTTATATCCTGTACCAAGCATTATCGCGTTTTTCGGATGGGTCTATGCCTTTACTGCGATAGGAACAACTACTATGCTCTTTTCGATTGTTTGGGTTATAGTTGGTATAGGGGTATTTCTTGTCTTTTCTTATTTTAAAAAGATATGGCCTTTTGGAGATAAAGAAATACATGAAGAGTTTCTGGAAAAGGCAAACAAATAATTTATTAATATATGAGAGAGAATGTTAATATGGAGAATAAGATTTTTGAATTCCAAAATTTCCTAGAGAATTTTCGAATCGTTGACTTGAGCCATACATTAGAGAGCGATATGCCGTCATGGCCAACCCACCCAAAATTCTTTTCCAATGTATGGGAGGAATATAAAACTGATGTAAGTACAATGAACCAATTGATAATGGGGGAGCATACGGGGACTCATATCGATGCTCCTCTGCATTTTATTCCCGAAGGCCCTGCGCATTATGGGATTGATCAAATATCTTTATGGTCATGCTTTGGCAGATGTGTTGTGATTTCATGTATTAAATCTGATACGGATGATTTGGTATCGGAGCAAGATATTGTAAGGTGGGAATCCGAAAACGGAAAAATTGCAAAAGACGACATCGTAATTTTCAATTATCACTGGAGTAAAAAGTGGGATCTTACTCAAAACAGCAATGAATTTTTGAAAACATGGCCGGGACTCTCTTTAGAAGCAGCTAAATATCTTTCATCAAAAGAGGTAAAAGTTGTTGGTTCCGATACCCTCAGTATTGATGTTTATGGAACGGAAAGTTTCCCGGTTCATAAGGAACTTTTAAAAAATGAAATTTTAATTTTGGAAAATTTGGACAATCTAGACCGTCTGCCTTCGTTCTGCTTTTTTATGGGATTTCCATTAAAGATACGCGACGGGTCTGGTTCTCCGATCCGCGCGGTCGCATTTATTGACAAGTAATCATACCCAATTTTTAATAGCTCATTCTACATTCCCAATTCATGATTTTATCTTTCATACAGTTTTATATTAGAAAAGTGCGTTTCCATAACCCGGGAACGCACTTTTCCGTATTTATCGTATTCCTCGAAAGTATTGCTGACTGTTGAACATTTATTTTTTCCTTGTGAGGACATCTTTTACCGCATCAATTATATTGGCGCTTTTCAATCCGAATGCTTTCATCAGTATATCTGGATCCCCGGATTCCCCAAACCGATCATTTACTCCTATTATTTTTACTGGAACTGGGTAATTCTGGACAATACATTCCGCGACTGCGCTTCCCATTCCGCCAGCCACCTGATGCTCTTCAACCGTTATAACCGCTCCGGTTTTTTTCGCTGCTTCAATGATTGTCTGTTTGTCAAGAGGCTTAATTGTATGATTATTGATGACCATTGCACTTATTCCTGCCTTGCTTAGTTGCTGTGCTGCCACAAGACTTTCATATACCATCGTACCACAGGCTATGATTGCAATGTCTGATCCATTCCTACAGCAGTACGCTTTCCCAAATTCAAACGGTGTATCATCTTGAGTAATAATCGGAACCTTTTCCCTGCCAAATCGAATATATACTGGCCCCTTGATTTGTGCGGCGGCTAAAGTTGCTTTTTTTGTTTCGACTGAATCTGCCGGTACAATCACTTTCATATTCGGCAGGCATCGCATAAGTGCTATTTCCTCTAAAGCCTGATGTGTTGCCCCATCTGCACCGACAGATATACCGCCATGCGCGCCTCCCAATTTCACATTCAGGTTATTATAGCACACCGTTGTTCTGATTTGGTCCCAGGACCTTCCTGCCAAAAACACTCCATAGTTACACACGAAAGGTATTTTGCCAACTAAACTCATACCAGCAGCGATGCACATCTGATTTTGCTCCGCTATTCCTATACTTATAAATCTATCTGGAAACTCTTTTTTAAACCAATCGACTCTGGTTGAACTTGTTATATCCGCCCCAATGGCAACTATATCTTTATTCTTTTCCGCTGCTGCTACCAGTCCTTCACCATACCCGTCCCTCGTCGGTTTTGTTTCGGGATTATTCAAATTTACTTTCAGATCAATATTTATCATGATATTCTCCTCCCTTAAAATTCCATCTCAGCTAAAGCCATCTCAAGCTGGTGCTTATTCGGGGCAATACCATGCCATTCGCTATTGTTTTCCATAAAAGATACCCCTTTGCCCTTGATAGTATGGGCAATAATTACGGTAGGCTTGCTTTGGTATGCCTTGGCTGCTAAGAATGCTTCCTCCAGGTTCTTTAGACTATGCCCATCCGTTTCTATAACGTTCCATTTAAAATCCTTCCACTTTTCAGCTAAAGGATTTATATCCATGACATCCTCAACTTTCCCATCTATCTGAAGCCTGTTATAATCGACTATACCACAAAGATTGTCCAGTTTATAATGCCCGGCAGCCATGGCTGCCTCCCAAATCTGCCCTTCCTGCAGTTCGCCGTCTCCCATTAAACAATACACCCGATTATTTTCGCCGTTCATTTTGAAAGCAAGTGCCATCCCTACCGATACCGAAAGCCCCTGTCCCAGCGATCCTGAAGAAATATCAAGACCGGGAGTCTTAAGCATCTGGGGATGTCCCTGCAGGATACTTCCATACTTTCTCAGCGTCATCAGTTCCTCTTCCGGGAAATAACCGCTATCTGCCAAAACGGCATAAAGTGCCGGACAAACATGGCCTTTCGAAAGTACGAACCTGTCTCGTTGATCCCAAGATGGATTTGCCGGGTCCTGATTCATAATTTTATTATACAGTACAGCTATGATGTCAACAGATGACAACGACCCGCCCGGATGTCCGGAACCGGCCTCCCAAATCATTTTCAAAATGTTAGCTCTAAGCTTCTTGGTCTTTTCCTGCATTTGTGATTCATTCAAGTCTTTAAACATACTTTTCCCCTTTCAATATCATACTTTCAAATCTATTCCGGAGTAGCTCTATTCGTTCAATATGTTATTGATATTCCCGCTTCAGCATTTCAAAATAATCCGTCTTCTCATCCTCAGATATATTGCGAATTACTTTACAAGGAACTCCTGCCGCAACAACATTTTTCGGAATATTTCTGGTGATTACACTGCCTGCACCGATAATGGAATTATCCCCTATAGTTACGCCCTGGTCAATATGCACTCCGCCCCCGATCCAGACATTATTCCCAATTTTTACTGGCTTTGCAAAGCAGGCTCCATTTGCTCTTTCTTTTGCATCAAATGCATGTCTGCTGGTATAAATGCCCACTCTGGGGCCGAACAACACATTATCGCCGATTTCGATTCCACCTCCATCTAGCATGACACAGTCAAAATTCGCATAAAAATCATTCCCGATTCTAATATTGCGACCAAATTCACAGCGAAATGAGGGCTCAAAAAAAACGTTTTTTCCCATTGAGCCTAAGATTCTTTTCAAGAACCTCTCTCTAATTTCTTGCGGCTCTCCATATGTACAGTTATATTCGTTTGTCAGAAAGACAGTCTCTTTCCTTGCATTTATTAATTCTTCAGTTAAGTCATTGTACATTTCTTCGGATAAAATTTTCCTCATTTGTTCTTCAAGCGTCATTTTCTATTCTCCTATAATTTTTTATGATATTTAGAGAAAGTTTTTTCGCATTTGAAAACGGGGTAACCCCATGGATTTTTAGACTGAAATTCCCAGAAGAAGTATCTTAGGATTTTCCGAAAAATGATTAAAGATTCTATTCGCTCATATAATAACAGCATCCTGATTTCGTTGAAATTTTCATGAGTTTGCACATCCTGCGATAACAACTACAAGTTTGATAACTCTCGTGTATGATAATAGTAGTTCACATCTTAATATTCAGCCGATCTACAATTTTGCAGATAACATTTCATATATTGCGATTTAATTGACTTTTTTACGTCAGTTGTTTAAACTGAAAGCAAAGGAGGAAAGTATTATGGAAGCAAAATTTCTTTCTCATTCATCCCTTTATAAAGGTAATTACGACTGCTTATTCAGAACCTCCGCGAACGAGATGCCTTCGAACTTGCATTATCATGATTTTTATGAAATCGTAGTTTATTTAGGGAATGCAGGTATTTTTTTAATCAACGGACAGGAATATCTAATTCGACGAGGAGACATTGCTCTGATCAATATGTTTGACCCCCATACACTAATCTATAATAAAAATACCCATTATGAGCGGTTCAGCATAAGCATCGACCCCAGCCTGCTGCTCTCGTTTAATACCACCAAATCCAACCTTCTGGATATATTTTCATCCGAAAGTAAAAACTATCCTATATTCCATGTAGTCGGAAAGTGTTTTGACAAATATCTTGATATTCTTCAACAATTCAAGAACGAAAAATTAGCCCATGGACAAGATATTTTTGAAAAGTCTTTGATTCATCAAATTGCTTCTTATTTATTCAGTGATTGCTATAACGGAATTCATTTTGACAGTACGAATTCAAGACATATTTCTATGATTGCGAAACTTGTCGATTTTATTAATGAACATTTACACGAGGAACTAACTCTGGAGCAGTTGGCAAAAGAAGTTAATTATAGTGAATATTATATTTGCAGGATATTTAAACAAACTACAAACTACACTCTGACAAACTATATTGTTGAAAAACGTATAGAAAAAGCCAGACAATATCTGAAAGGTGAGCTTACTATTAGCAAAGTTGCGGAAAAAGTCGGTTTTAACAATTACAGCTACTTTTACAAAACATTCAAGAAATATGTGGGCATTAGCCCTCTTGAATACAAAGAACAGCAAACGCGCTCCCACACCGCTGATATGGAAGACTGAAAATCATTTGCTTTTAATTATTTGACATGATGTGTGCAGGGCGGTTCTGGTCCGTCTGCACACATCACGTTTATATTACACCTTATGTTGCTGAATCCTTAGTGTCTTCATCAAACAGTTCTATGAGTGCATTGAACAGCAATTTGAATTTTTTATACTGCTTCTGATAGCACGCGTGGTTTTCCGGATTTGGTTCATAAACACCCTTGATTTCCACCATGGATTCGCAAGCACTTTCAATGCTACTGAACACACCTGCCGCACAGCCTGCCAGTATCGCCGCTCCAAGACACGCAGTATCCTGAGAGGATTTGGTTGTATAGAGCGTTTTCCCTGTAATGTCCGCCTTGATCTGATTCCATATGTTTGACTTAGAACCACCGCCCATCGTCCGAATTTGCTTGACTTCCAAACCCATTTCATTGACGGCCTCAAGATTTCGGCAGATAATATACCCAAGACTCTCCATTATGCTACGGATGAAATGCGCTTTCGTATGCTTAAGGGTAGCACCGTAAAACACGCCCTTTGCATTAAGATTTACATCCGGTGCCATAGAACCTTGAAGATGTGGAAGAGTAATCAGGCCGTCTGAACCGGCAGGCACAGATTCTATCTCTTTGTCCATCAAGTAATAAGAGTCCAGTCCGGTCGTATCCGAAATTTCCATTTCGGTTCTGCAAAACGTATCACGGAACCAACGCAAACACATTCCGCCAGTCGTAAATGTGTGCATCATATAAGTATCCGGAATTGCAAAATAATGGACTGGCATCAGACGATTTTTATCGTAAATCAGCTTGGATGTTGGAACACAGATTGCCAGCGCTGCTCCGATATTTTCAGAAAAAATTCCCGGGCGGATGTTGCCAACGCCGATGGCCCCGGCTGCCTGATCCAAACATCCAGTACAGATTTTGGCATTCGGAGAAATGCCAAGTTCCTTTGCCATATTGGGAATTATCGTTCCAACCAGCTGGCCGGATTCCATAATCTCAGGCAGGATAGCTTCATCGATACCAATGAAGTTGAGCATCTCTTTCCAGTACTTTTTTGTCCTGATGTCCCAATATTCCGTTGAGGTGAGCAGAGAGCCTTCTGAGACAAACTTGCCTGTGAGGAGATAAATGATGTAATCCTCTAGCAAAAGCAGATGTCTTGTCTTAGTAAATATTTTGGGTTCATTTTCTTTAACCCAAAGGACCTTAGAGGCAGGCCAGCAGGATTCAAAGCTTACCTGACCGGTGATTTCGTAGCAAAGCTCGTCGCCAAATTTCGCCCGTAATTCCTCTGCCTGTTTCCCGGCGCGGTTATCCATCCAAACAATCGCATTTCGTAAGGGATTCCCGTCTGCGTCTAAAAAGCAAAGCGTCTCTCCCTGTACCGAAAAGCCTACTATGGTAATTCTGCTGAGATCAACCGTTCCTTTTCGGGCAATCACACGCATGCATTTCTTAATAGATTCCATGTAGACACTGCAAGACGCTTCCACATAATTAGTGCTTGGGGTAAGCAGTGAATACTCCACCACAGCAGAGGCCTTTTGAACGCCGCTAAGGTCAAAGACAGCCGTCTTTAGGGAAGTGGTGCCAATATCTATTCCGAGAATATATTCTTCCATTTTGTAGCCTCCTTATTGATGCGGCGCACAGGACCATGTAAGGATTGCCCGGCATTCCCCGATGTTATACAGCTTGTGACCCTTTTTCGGTGTGACAAGCATGGCATCCCCAGCAGTCAGCCGATAATATTCGTCTTCCTCCGGAACATAGCAGAGGACTTCACCCTGCACGCAGTAGAAAACCTCATGAGCCTCAGCGTGTCCTGGATCCAACGTGCCTACGCCACCTGGCGGCAGTTCTGACATGCCAAAGGTGATCTTATCTGTTTTGTAGTATTCCCGGCATACCTCCTGATCCTCCATCCAGATTTTTGTCTCAGTTTTAGGCTTCACAATGATGTTTTCCATTCAAAACACTCCTTTCAGACATAATTTTTATTTTTTCTCTATTCAAATACAAGGCTTTTGCAACAGCAAAAGCCTTGTATTTGTTAAAACAGGAAGTCTCTCTATTTAAAATGTTATAAACAAATGATATTAAAAAGGGAACCTCATCTACTTCATGTTAAGGCATTCACGTGTTCCCCGTACAGAATCGGCTCTGGCAAAACCCAAGTTAAATTACGATCATACAAGCGTAGCATTCCGACAGGATTACCGCCTTCTGTTTTTATGTAGTAATGATCGTTTCCCTTTTTTACTCATCATAAAAGTGGTTTCTTATTTTGCAAATTTTCTCATTTCACCGCCGACATTTGCCCAGTAATCCTTAAGAATATCAAATTCATCTCCGATACAGAAATGCTTTACGCCCATCGCCTTGTACTTTTCTGCCTGATCAACGGAATAAATTTCGCAACGGGGCTGCACGCCATGGGCCAACGCAACTTCAATCACATGCTTTTCTGCTGCCGCAATGTCGTCCTTATGGTCACAGCAGTTCCAGCCTCTACTCATGCAATAATCTGAAGGGCCAAACTGCACCATGTCTACACCGGGGACAGAACAAATTTCCTCGATATTATCTACAGCTTCCTTCTTTTCGATCATAAACGCCTTTACGGCACTTGCATTCATCGCAGCATATTCCATTTGCTTCGGTTCTGGATTGTAACCGAGCCAGCGTGCGTTCGGATAGCCGAATCTGCCCTTGTATTCAGGATCTTCCGGGGTAACTGCGTGCAGGGTCTCGCGAACCTGATCCGCATTCTGATGATCCGTGAAAAGAACAGCCTGGAATCCAACTCCCATTGCTTTCTGAGCTACATAGAAGCGGTTCTGAAAATCCACTTTAATCATGGAACCAACGTTGTGAAGCTCGCATGCGCGGACAAAATTTTCCAGTTCCGGAAGTGTAAACGGTGCGTATTCTGCCAGAAACTCGAAATAATCAAAGTTTCCTGTTGTGGCGGCAGCCTCCACAACAGTAGGCCAGGTGCTCCAAATGCGGGTGTTTACAGTAGATTTTCCCTCGCTGAGTAATTTACGAATTTTGTTTTCCATTGTCATATCCTCCTAAATTATTGGTTGTAATATAGAAATAATGGTTTTCCTTAAAGATGATTTACTGGCGATCGGTTTCCTGAGCCTTTAAAAAGCTTCCGTCCAAACCCAGTTCTGTACCGAGATTAATCAGTTCATCGATTAAATTCGCCGGCAAAACAACGCCGTTCTCCAAGTTATAAAGCTTGCAGCCATACTCAATTTCGCCGGGATACTTAGCGGTGCCCATACCTTCCTTCATCGGAAGTGCATGTATATCTTCGATATATTTTTCTGAGGACTTATGAAATTCATTCAGATCACGGAAAGCGGAAATGTTTATACATCCAAAGCACTGACTGGACAGTTCCGGGACATCAGGAAGGTCCTGATTATTGATATCTGGAGACAGGACGCCGCCGGACAGCAATGTAGCAAACATCTCTACAACAAAGGCGATTCCATATCCCTTATGACCTGCCATCGGAACCAGCATAAAACACTCGTTTACGTCGGTGGTCGGGTTACCATTTTTATCCAAAAGCCAACCCTCAGGAATTTGTTTACCGCGCTTAGCCATATCCTTTGCTTTTCCCAAAGCAGCAGCGCTGGTTGCCATGTCTGTGCAAACTTCCGGATATTTTTCACTGGCTTTAAAAGCAAAGGCAAAAGGATTGTTGCCCATAAACGGAACGATTGCTCCGGGAGGAGACATGGACGGGTCTGTATTTGAGCAGGCAAATCCAATCATATCGTCTCCTGCGAGTTTCATAGCCCAATGTCCCGCCATGCCAAAATGGTTGCTGTTACGCACGGAAACCATACTAATCAGATTTTTTTTCGCTTTTTCACGGCACATTTTCACAGCAATTTCGCCTGCCAGAGCCCCCAAACCGCCTTCTGCATCGATTACTGCAGTATTGGGAGTCTCATGGACAATTTTATAGGAACTTGTCTTTGAAGCTCCTCCCTGGCGGATCTTATCGATGTAAGGAATCGTTCGAATTACTCCGTGACTATGAACATTCCGAACATCTGCATGAACAAGCAACTCAGCAATTGAGTTTGCCCCTTGCCTATCAACCCCCACTTTGGAAAAAACATTCGCAATATATGCCTTCAGCGAATCCGGCATTACTACATAATTTTTCATAAATAATTCCTTTCATAAAATCGACTTGGTTGTTTTGCTAATCTATATTTTATTCATTTTTATTGCTTTTTCCAGTAACACTATTGCATTTCAGTTTTCCTATTTTGTTTTTATCTACGCATTTGATAATCACTGCTAAAGCACAAAGTTATTTCGTTTCTTCCCTCTGCTCCATGATTCCTGTTGTTACTGCGGTTTTGGCTCTTTCACGGGACAATTCAGCAAAATGACACGCAACATAATGGTTCGGTTCGATTTCTCTTAACTCCGGGGTCTTTTCGGTGCAGCATTTATCCGCCATCCAACACCTTGGGGCAAAGCGGCAGCCTGGCTTAGGATCCATCGGACTTGGAACATCACCCTTAAGGACAATTCTGCGGACCTTTCCATCAAGATTTACACGAGGTACTGCAGAAAGCAGGGCAACTGAATACGGGTGCATTGTATTTGCGAAGATTTCATCTGTGTCTGCCATTTCGACAATTTGTCCGAGATACATGACCATAATACGGTCTGATACATGCCTAACTACACTCAGATCATGTGAAATAAATAAATAGGATAGATTCATATCCTTTTGCAAATCTATCAGCAAATTAATAATTTTCGCTTGAACTGATACATCCAAAGCTGATATCGGTTCATCGCATACAATAAAACCTGGAGACATTGACAATGCTCTTGTTATGCCGACAATCTGACGCATACCGCCGTCCAACTCGTGTGGGAAATAATCCAGCAGGTTATGGGGAATCCCTGTTTTATCGCAAAGCTCCAAAATTCTATTTTCTTTTTCTTTACCCTTGATTTTGTGTATTTGAAACGCTTCCCCTAAAATCTGTCTAATTGTTTTTTTAGGATTTAAAGAAGAATATGGATCCTGAAAAATAATCTGCATTTTTTTACAGATTTCCATGCTTTCTTTCTTATCCGCTTCATAAATATTTTTCCCCTGATAAAAAACCTTACCGTCAGTGCGGTCGAGCAATCTCATAATAACATTACCCACCGTGCTTTTGCCGCATCCACTTTCTCCGACTAAACTGACGGTTTCACCCGGGTAGATGGAAAAGCTTACATCGTCAACCGCATGTAAGGTTCCCTTGCCAGTTATTTTGAAATGCATTTTTAAGTTCTGAACTTCAAGTAAAGGTTCAGACTTTGAATTTGATATATTTTTCATACTATTCTCCCGTATATTTACAACATGCAACAAAATGATTTTGGTTTATGCAAATCATTTTGGGACTCTGCTTTTTACAGGACTCTTGGCAAGACTCGCAACGAGGATTAAAACTACATCCATCGGGAAGATCCCTTGCATCTGCTACTATTCCGGGAATTGCAGACAGGCGATCCCGCTTTTCTCCCAATGTAGGAATTGCGCCCAAAAGTCCTATTGTGTATGGGTGCGCCGGATTGCGAAATACCTCCTGCACAGTCCCATATTCGATAATCCGGCCTGCATACATAACAGCCACTTTTTCGCATAATTCAGAAACAATTCCCAAATTATGTGTAATCATCAGCAATGAAGTGGAATACTTTTTTTGTAGATCTTTCATTAATTCGAGAATCTGTGCTTGAATAGTAACGTCCAATGCTGTGGTGGGTTCATCAGCAATTAAAAGTTCTGGATTACAGGCAATTCCTGCTGCAATTCCAACTCTTTGCCGCATACCTCCACTAAACTGGTTCGGATAATCATTGACTCTGTAGCCTGCAATCCCAACGATTTCCAAAAGTTTTTTCGCCTCTTGTATCGCTTCTTCATTTTTCATGTTTTTATGCTTTCGCAGAACCATGGCAATTTGTTCGCCTACCGTAAAAACCGGGTTTAACGCAGTTAAAGGGTTTTGGAAAATCATTGAAATTTTTTCTCCCCGAGTTTCCATAAGTTCCTTTTTGGACATATCCAGCACTGATTTCCCATTAAACTTGATTGATCCCTTTGTAATATACCCTGTCCCTTTAGGTAATAAATTCAAAATAGAGAGTGCCGTCGTTGTCTTACCTGCGCCTGATTCTCCCACCAGCCCTAGGGATTCTCCTTTTTCTAATGCCAAATTGAGACCATTCAAAGCGTTAGCAACTGCACGCTCTGTACGATACTCAACATTTAAATCGCTTATTTCCAATAATTTTTCCATTTTATATACTCCAAATTATCTCAGTTTGTTATGTGCGCTGCGGATCAAGGACATCACGAAGACCATCTCCCAGAAAATTAAATGCCAAAACTGTGATCATCAAGGCTATCCCAGGTACTAAGACCAGCCATGGATTAGTCGCTAGATAATCTCGCCCGTCTGTAATCATGTTGCCCCATGACGGTAGCGGCGGCTGGATTCCCAGATTTAAAAAGCTTAATGATGCTTCAAGCATAATTGTGTCTCCAATTTGGAATGTAAAAAGAATTATTAACTGTGTTGTGACGTTCGGGAATATTTGACGGAACATGATATGTGATTTTGATCCACCCAACACTCTTGATGCTCTTGTAAAATCCATATTTTTTATAACCAACACATTATTTCTCGTAACTTTGCAATATTGTACCCAACCTACCACAATAAGAACAACAACCAGATTTACAACGCTTGTTCCTAAAACGGCCATAACTGCAATGGCAAGAATCATATTCGGAATTGACAGAAAAACGTCACATATACGCATAATAACGGTATCGATTGCTTTTCCAAAATATCCTGAGATAATACCTAAAGCAGTTCCCAAAGCCATAGAAGTAACTGTAACCAAAACAGAAATGGTCAGGGAATAGCGTCCGCCCATCAGTAACCTGGTAAATATGTCTCTCCCCAACTGATCTGTTCCAAAAAAGTGGCTTCCTCCAAACAACTGCGGTGCCAACAGTGAATCCTCCAGCGAATTCGCAATTGGAGAATAATGAACGATGTATGGTGCAAACACAGCAAGTATAAAAATAATAGCAGCTGTAACCACTCCTATCATAAAAAAGTTACTGTGAAACATTCTATGAAAAATGATCCGTTTACTCAACTTCGTTACCTCCTGTTACTGCAATGTAATTCTTGGATCAATCATTGCATTAATAACATCAACCACTAGATTTATAAATGCAAATAAGGCTGCGCAAACAAGAAGGATTGACTGAACCAATGCATAATCTCTATTACCGACTGATTGAATAATTAACTGTCCTATTCCAGGCCAGGCAAAAAGCTTTTCCGTTACAACCGCTCCGGAAAGCATATATCCCATATTTAGACCTACTATAGTTACAATTGGAATCATTGCATTTTTAAAAGCATATTTTGTATAAATCACTCTATCAGAAATTCCTTTTGCACGTATAGAAGTTATATAATCCTGCCGCAAAACATCAATGATACCCGAACGTCCAATTCGTGTAATCTGTGCTGCAAACGGCCAGCCTAAAGTAATTGCAGGCAAGATAAGGTATTCTAAGCCTCCGCTGCCCATCGCCGGAAGTAGTCCTAGCCAAACTGCAAAAATAAGGATATAGAGTGTACCGGACCACACAGTAGACATTGACTGTCCTATTAACGCGAAAGTACTGGCAATAAAATCAATCGCTTTTCCCTGATGCGTTCCCGCAATCATGGCAAGGGGGATACTGAGCAATAAACTCACCAGGGTAGTAATTCCCGTAAGTTGCAGGGTTGCTGGCAATCGACCCGCTATAATTCCGCTAACTGATGTTCTATATAGTGTGGAAGTTCCTAAATCTCCTTGAAAAACACCAGCAATATATTTAATATACTGGACATACAACGGCTTATCTAACCCAAGCTTAATTTCCATTGCATGTACAGCCGAGTCCGGAGCACCATCAGGGAGCATCATACGCGCGGGATTGCCTGGTGCAATTCTAATCAGCATAAACGCAATCACTGACACACAAAAAAGGACAAGGAGCGTTTGGCCTAATCGTTTTAGAATATATCTCACATAATTCATTACTATACTCCTTTATAGAACCAGTCATACTTTAGAGCATGACTGGTTCCCGGTACTGTTATAATTCTTTTAGGCTTTTGCCTTTGACTTATCAAATGAAACATAGCGGAAAGAGAAGAAGCCATTCTGATATATTTCAACCCCGGTTAAACCGTAATTTACTGCTTCTGTGAGTTTCAATTGTACGAGCGCTGTTTGCGGTGCAGACTCTTCCCTCATTAAAGCGCTGAATTTCTGAAGCAGCTGCTCACGCTTTTTCGGATCGAGCTCCTGATTGGATTGCTTGATTATACTCATCATTTCAGGATTTTTATACATTGAATGATGGCCATCATTTAAAATACGGTAATTCAAAACAGGGAATGGATCCCCGCCCTGGCAATAATTCGTTACCATAAAGCAATCATAGTTGCCCGTTGCTCTCAAATCACGTAATGTAGCCGGTTCAACTACCTGAACAGAAGTATTAAATCCAACACTATTGAGCATTGCCGAAATAGCTACGAGCATATCTTGCGCTTTCAGGGTATTTGTGTGAGAATACAATACAATCTTTTTGCCTTTATACGAGCTTTCCGACAACAATTGTTTTGCTTTCGTAGGATTATATTCATACTTTGGAAGATCCGGATTATAACCCACTACAGGATTACAAATAATACTATTTGGTACAGTTCCTTTTCCAAACAACACCTTATCCGCTAATTGCTGTCTGTCAATCGCAAATTCAAATGCCTCTCTGACTTTTTTGTCATAGAATGGAGAACTTTCTTTCATGGAGAATCCCATATAATAAAAAGTACTTGAATCAATGGTAGTCAAATTAATTTTGTTTTCTGTCCCTTTATATCTGGTAAGCATATTGGCCGGAATACCGTCTGAATTAATATACGCTTGAACTTCACCAGATAGCTGGGCAGAAATTGCTGTGGAAATTTCACTGGTCATTCTCAGATAGACTTCATCATAATAGGAGTTAAATTTGTCCTTACCCCAGAAGTCTGGATTCTTTACCAAATGTACATATTGTCCGTCAACCCACTGTACAAATTTCCACGGTCCTGTTCCGATACACTTTTGTTCAGTATACATTTTTTTGCCATCTTGTGCCCATGCTTTTGCCGGAATGATAGGGGTAAAAGACAGAGCTAGAAGCATCGGAGCAAATTTTTCTTTCATAGTAATCTGAACGGTATAATCGTCCACCTTTTTAACTCCGCCTAAAGAACCCCAATATGTATTGGCTATGGCCAGCTCAGGCTCCTTGATCAATCGTTCCATCGTAGTAACCACGCAATCAGCGTTAAGATCTTCACCATTGGTATATTTAATGCCTTTGCGCAACTTAAAGGTCCATGTCAGCCCATCACTGGAAGTCGTCCATGATTCTGCCGCACCTGGAGTATAATTTCCTTTCTGGTCAGACTCTACAAGAGTGTCATAAATCATTTTTGAAAGGCTGTCCATTGGCAAATTATCAGAATCCAGAGGATCAAGGGTATTCAGATTTTCAGACAAAGCAATATTGACTACTTTTTTATCCCCGGAAGAAGCCGTCCCTTTCCCCTGTTGGGAACTTGCATTGTTTGAGCCACATGCTGTTGTGGTCCCAATAAGTACAGTTGCCAGTACAATACACAGTACTGATTTTAATTTCTTAAATATTCCATTTTTCATAACTCTTCCTCCTAAACTATTCTTCAATATTTTGAATTCATGTATATCATGTCTACTGAAAAATATTTGTCCTCCTTTCTTTACCAAATTTGAATTATTTCTGGTTGTAAACATATTTGTATATAATTTTTTAACCTAATATGTTTTATGGACCAGTAATAAAGGCTACGATGTTTTACAGATTGCACAGTTTATTGCAAAGATGTTGGTTCTAATATATGTCTATTCTATAAATTATACAATTTACAATCTTGCATCTAACATTTCTAATTTTGTCTTAACTAAACAGTTTGTATAAAATGTGATTTCATTAATTCATTTTTTTAGACACATGCAGAACCCAATCATCTAATAGAAGCGTCATTATGACAACACCGAACATAGTTCGAAACGAAACTAGAGTTTTATCAACAAAATTTTAGATTATACAGAAAAGAAGCCTGCTTGTTGCTTTATACCAGTCAACAAGCAGGCTTCTTTGCCTACATATTTCAATATTTATAATAAATTATTTTTTATCAGTATATCTGTAGATACAAACCTTGTCTATTATCTACTTTGTCTAACCTATTTGTTATCTTGCAGTGTAATAAAAATTTTCCAAGACTACATGCTGCTACATTGAACCGTTATTGTTACAGAATAAAAAGCATTTTGTCAAGAAAGGAAATGTTGGTGTCAATACAAACAATCGACTTATGCTAATGAAAAATATATGATTTTAACATGTGAATTAGGTATACAAGCAAAATTGCAAAAATTTACTAGGAGGTTATCACCATGTTAGAAAAGCTTATCGTAATGCTGACCCACAACGATGTCACTCACCCGGACGCCCAAAAGTTGTTCAATGAAAACAAAGATTTACCGATCAATAATTGGGGTTTCAAAGATGTAGGCATGGCACCGGAGGACATGAAAAAGCTCTGTGCTGAAATGAAAGCTGCGGGAAAGACCACTTACCTGGAGGTTGTAACTTACTCCGAGGAGGATTGTATGCGCGGTGCAAAACTGGCAGTTGAATGCGGATTTGATTGCCTGATGGGTACCATTTTTTATGACTCCGTAATGGATTATGTCAAAGCCAATAAGATGAAGTACTTTCCGTTTGTCGGAAAAGTATCTCAGAGTCCTTCCATTCTTGAGGGCTCCGTAGACTTCATGCTAAAACAACAGGCTGAATATGCAGCAAAAGGCGCTTATGGCGTCGATCTGTTAGGCTACCGTTATGTTGACGGTGATCCGAATATTCTGTCGGCTGCTTATATTCAAGCGGCGACCACTCCTACAGTTCTTGCAGGAAGCATCGGAAGCAATGATCGCATGAAATTAGTCAAGCAGATGAATCCGGCTTACTTTACTATGGGTAGCGCATTATTTGATAAAAAATTCGTTTCAAACGGCACTTTCCGCGAGAATTTGGTTGCTGTTGTAGATTTTTTGAAGACTCTGTAATTAAAGTGAATGTAATTGGGCTTCTTGCAATAACGACTTGACTCGAGACATCTGCCCTATACTTAAGACCTGTTTAGAACATCTTGGCAGTCAAAGCCACCCCTAAAAGGGCATAATATCAGCGACACCTAAAGGTACAAAAAAGTAACTCCAACCGCGGTTGGCGTTACTTTTTTATTTTTCTCCTAAGTTTGATCTTCAGTTATCTTCCATTAAAGTTAAAGAGCTCCTAATCTCTACAGTAATAGAAGATTAGGAGCTTTATGTTTGGCTTTTGTAATGATTTAGTTTATCATATGAAATCAATCTTATACACCTTGATTAAAAGTCAAGACAAAATCCAGCAACCGCGCCAATTTTTCAGCTTAGTACGACACTTTTACGACATTAATTGGTAATTTAATAAAGTTTTACTGTAAATCATTTTTTTCAGTTTTAACTACTTTCACCTTTTCCTCCAACAAGCCAATATCAGCTTCCTGAATCTTTCTGTTTGAATCATAGATTCCATATTGTTGCCCAGCCAGATGTTTCGCAACATCCGCAGAAATTTTCCCAGCGTTCTCTAAAACTTCTCTTCCAGTAAAGCGCAGAAACGCGTCCAGCTTTTCTTCCCAATCTGACATATGCATTTCAATATGTCGTTTCGCTTGATCTTCAGCATAATCGAGGTACATTGCCACCACACGGTTTAACCCTGATATTTCATCTTTGTTTAAGTAATTCTTTGCAACGTCAATGTCGGCTTTACGTACTTTTGCGCCTTTGAATGCAGTTAAACCCATGTTAGGTTTAGCAGCATCAGCGCGTTCTGCTACTAGTTCAGCCGCTGTATGACCTGTTACGCTGTAATGCATTTTATTCTGTACTGTTTTAAAAAATCTCTGAGTGCTTTCCAGTTGCGGATCATAATCCACCGAGGTTTTATAGATTTCTTGTATTTTTTGATAAAAGCGCTTTTCCGAGGCTCTAATGTCTCTAATACGCTCTAATAACTCATCAAAATAATCGACACCAAATGGTTGGGGGTTTTTTAACCGGTCATCATTTATCGCAAAACCCTTTTTGCTGTATTCAATTAAAACCTTAGACGCCCAGTTTCGAAAATGCATGCCAACAGCAGAACGAACACGATATCCAACAGCTAAAATCATTTTAAAATCATAGTGCAAAACTTCACGTTCTACCTGTCGAGTGCCCTCGTTTTGAACTATCCGGAATTTCCGGATAGTTGAATCTTCCGAAAGTTCACCATCTGAAATAATATTTAAAACATGCTCATTTATAGTCTTAACACTAACCTGATATAAGCTAGCAATACTTTTTTGCGTCATCCAAATGTCATCGTGATCGAAATAAACATCAATTTTCGTGTCGCCTTTTTCATTTTGATAAATAAGGACCCTTCCAAAATCTTGTTCTTCCATAGTACAGCACCCTACTTATGAAGTTATATTTATTTCAATATACTACTTAATCTTGAACTAATAATTTTTTGAAGAAGAAAGCAATCTAAGCAAATTTGTTTGAATTAAAATTTGTCTAATTTCTATTTTATGCAAATTCTCCCTGCAAACACAAACTGTTTAATTACTAATCATTAAAGCTCTCAGGCACCAAGGCCAACTTGTTTATTGATTCATGTGCGCGTGCGAGTGAATCATATACCGCTATCAATAGATGCAACCCCATAGGGGGTGTGCATTAAGTGAAATAATACAAATAAGTTAATTGAATGTTCCTATCCAGTGCCACTTCCTTTTATTTGCAGAAATAACTTGCAAATTCTTACTAGGGTCAGTTAACACTTTCCTCGTAAAGAGTATACTGAGGACTTGTCGGTTTCCAGAGCATATCTCAACTAAAAATTTATGTACTTGCAGCTAAATGCAACTTAATTCATTTTCTCGAGCCCCGAAATTGCGAACTCTCTTGGCATTATAAATTTACATTATCACAATATTTATTCTTTTGCTTTGTTTTTAAGTTTACGTTTACTGTCTTTTCGTAAAATAATTTGATCATATTGTTCTTGTGTAATACTCTGTCTAGCATATAGGTACTTCACAATTTTTCCCCTTGCCTTTTTTTCAATCTGCCGAACGCGTTCCCTTGTTATTCCCATTACTTTGCCAACTTCTTCTAGTGTGTACTCTTGTGAATCGTTCAGTCCGAACCTCATGACAATTATATTCCGTTCGCGTTCTGTGAGTGCGTTAAGTGAATCAGGAA
>JAEWUH010000018.1 GCA_023397245.1 Bacillota bacterium
TGAAATCGTCGAATTCTTAAAAAATCCGAAAAAATATAACGAGCTTGGCGCCCGTATCCCGAAGGGCATGCTGCTGGTGGGCCCTCCGGGCACCGGTAAAACCCTGCTGGCGCGCGCGGTCGCCGGAGAAGCCGGGGTTCCGTTCTTCTCCATTTCCGGTTCCGACTTTGTTGAAATGTTCGTCGGCGTCGGTGCGTCCCGTGTGCGTGACCTGTTCGAGCAGGCTAAGAAGAACTCCCCCTGCATCATTTTTATCGATGAAATCGATGCGGTCGGCCGTCAGCGCGGCGCCGGCTTAGGCGGCGGGCACGATGAGCGCGAGCAGACCTTGAACCAGCTGCTTGTTGAAATGGACGGCTTCGGTGCAAACGAAGGCGTAATCATGATTGCCGCAACCAACCGGCCGGACATCCTCGACCCCGCGTTGATGCGTCCGGGCCGTTTTGACCGTCAGGTCATGGTCGGCTATCCGGATATCAAGGGCCGTGAGGAAATCCTCAAGGTACATGCGCGCGGCAAGCCGATGGCGCCGGACGTGGTACTCAAAACAATCGCCAAATCCACCGCCGGCTTTACCGGAGCGGATCTGGAAAACCTTCTGAACGAGGCGGCGCTTCTGGCCGCAAGAAAGAGCCTGAAAGCCATCACCATGGAAGAAATCGAGGAAGCGACCATTAAAGTGGTGGTCGGTACCGAAAAAAAGAGCCATGTGATGACGGAAAAGGAGAAGACCCTCACCGCGTATCACGAGGGCGGTCACGCGGTTGCCGCGTATTTCTGCCCGACGCAGGACCCGGTGCACCAGATTTCGATCATCCCCCGCGGCATGGCCGGCGGCTATACCATGCACCTTCCCACGGAGGACCGTTCCTATAAATCCCGCAAGGAGATGCAGGAAGACCTCATCAGCCTGCTGGGCGGACGCGTAGCCGAAGCCCTCACGCTCGACGATATTTCCACGGGCGCTTCCAACGATATTGAGCGCGCCACAAAGCTGGCAAGAAGCATGGTTACAAAATACGGTATGACCGACGCCCTTGGCCCGATTACCTACGGGCAGGATGAGGGAGAGCCGTTCCTTGGCCGCGATATGGGGCATATCCGCAATTATTCCGAGGAAACCGCCTCGGCCATCGACCATGAAATCCACAGCCTGATGACCACGGCCTACAATAAGACCGAAAGTATCCTCAAGGAGCATATGGATAAGCTCAATGAGGTTGCAAAGTTCCTCTACCAGAACGAAAAGATGTCCGGCGAGGAATTTGCGGAGGTCATGGGCGGCAAAAAGGCATCGGAATTAAGCGAAGAGCCGATTCCGGATGGCAGCGTAACAATCGAATAAAATAACAGGGGGAATGTTGCCGCATTTCCCCTGTTGCTGTTTTTACGCCCAAACGATAGCGCTATAAAACTGTTTTTATTCTTTTTCGAAAAAGAAATGGGAAAATCTTGATTTATTGGGGCTTACTATAGTAAAATAGACATTGGTTAAAATGAATAGAACCGCACAGCGCAAAGATTTGCTGCAGTCCGTCCGTTTATGCGGTATGGATTTTTGGTTGCAGCAGCAACTGTCTCCCAGCGGCGGAGCAGCCTTTTGGCTGAATCTTTGAAATTATAGTCCATTTTAGGAGCGAATAGAAAATATGGCAAAAAAACCGGTATATGGAAACGAAAGCATATCGTCCCTGAAGGGCGCCGACCGTGTGCGCCGCCGTCCGGCGGTCATTTTTGGTTCGGACGGCATTGAGGGGTGCGAACATTCTATTTTTGAAATACTGTCCAACTCCATTGACGAGGCGCGCGAGGGCTACGGAAAACAGATCGTTGTTACCCGCTACAGTGATCAGTCGGTGGAGGTTGAGGATCACGGAAGAGGAATCCCGGTCGATTTTAACACGAACGAGCAGCGCTACAACTGGGAGCTGGTTTTCTGCGAGCTTTACGCGGGCGGAAAATACAATAATGATTCCGATGAAAGTTACGAATATTCTCTGGGGCTGAACGGCCTGGGGCTTTGCTCCACGCAGTATGCCTCCGAGTATATGGACGTGGATATTCGGCGCGACGGAATGCGCTACACTCTTCACTTTGAACACGGGGAAAACGTGGGTGGCCTTAAAAAGGAACCGTACAGCAAAAAAGACACGGGCACAAAAATACGCTGGAAGCCCGATCTGCAGGTGTTCACCGACATCAGTGTGCCCGCCGAGTATTATACCGATATTATTCAGCGGCAGGCGATTGTAAACGACGGGGTCAGTTTCCTGTTCCGCAACCAGGTGGGTGCGTCCTTCGAACAGGCGGAGTTCCTTTACCAGAACGGAATCGTTGACCATGCCAAGGAGATTGCGGGGGAGGATTTCCTCACGCCCGTCCAGTTCTGGCAGGCGGAGCGCAAGGTGCGCGACCGCGAGGACAAGCCCGAATACAAAGCCAAGATTAATGTCGCGCTGGCTTTTTCCAACCGAAATAAGCTGATCGAATATTATCATAACTCCAGCTGGTTGGAGCACGGCGGCGCGCCGGACAAAGCCGCGCGCAACGCGTTTGTGTACCAAATCGATTCCTATCTGAAACAGACGGGGAAATACAATAAAAACGAGAGCAAAATCACCTTTGCGGATGTGGAGGACTGCCTGATTCTGGTGATCTCCTCCTTTTCCAACCGTACCTCCTACGAAAACCAGACCAAAAAGGCAATCACAAATAAAGGCATTCAGGATGCTATGACGGAGTTTCTGCGCCACCAGCTTGAGGTTTACTTTATCGAAAATCCCATGGATGCCGATAAAATCGCCGCACAGGTGCTCATCAACAAGCGCAGCCGCGAGGACGCGGAGAAAACACGGCTGAACCTTAAGAAAAAGCTGACCGTCAATATGGATATCACCAACCGCGTCGCAAAATTCGTGGATTGCCGCAGTCGCGACGTCAACGAGCGTGAGATTTTCATCGTGGAGGGCGATTCGGCTCTGGGCGCGTGCAAACAGGCGCGCGATCCGAATTTTCAGGCGATTATGCCGATCCGCGGCAAAATTCTGAACTGCCTCAAAGCGGATTACGATAAAATCTTTAAGAGCGATATTATTACGGATTTGATCAAGGTGCTCGGCTGCGGAGTGGAAGTCAAGTCCAAAGCCAACAAGGACCTTTCCTCCTTTGACCTGTCGCTTCTGCGCTGGAATAAAATTATCCTGTGTACCGATGCCGACGTGGACGGCTTTCAGATTCGCACCCTGCTTTTAACCATGATTTACCGCCTGACGCCCACGCTGATTCAGGAAGGCAAGGTGTTTATTGCGGAAACCCCCCTGTTTGAGGTGCAGACGAAGGATCAAACCTATTTTGCCTATACCGAGGGGGAAAAGAACGAGATCGCCTCAAAGCTCAACGGCAAAAAATTCACCGTGCAGCGTTCCAAGGGACTTGGTGAAAACGAGCCGGATATGATGAACCTTACCACCATGAATCCTGCCACCCGCAGGCTGATTAAGGTGATGCCCACGGATGCTCTGCGGACGGGCGAGGTATTCGACTTGCTCCTTGGGGATAATCTGAACGGGCGCAAGGATTTTATTGCCGAAAACGGATACAACTATATTGATTCTGCGGACGTAAGCTGATGCGGAAACGAATACTTAATATCGAATAATTGATGAATGTAGGTGCCAGTTAAGAAATGCCGAAAAAAAGAGAAGTAAACCGCGCGGTGCCGCAGGCGCATGGCGTCATTGAGGGTGCGGGCGAAGTGGTGGAGCAGCGCATCACCGATACGCTTGAAAAAAACTATATGCCGTACGCCATGAGCGTGATCCTGTCGCGCGCCATTCCGGAAATCGACGGATTCAAGCCGTCTCACCGCAAGCTGCTCTATACCATGTATAAAAT
>JAEWUH010000033.1 GCA_023397245.1 Bacillota bacterium
CCGGTCAGCAGACCGGCCTGTATATGTCGGCGCCCGGTCAGGCTGCACAGAAGGTGTGTGTGGTTACGGTCGCCCCGCCCGTAACGATGAAATCGGATACAAACGTCAATTTTACGGTGAAGCAGGGTTCCAGCTATATGTTCAAAATAACCGGCGCGACTGCGTTCTTTGGCGGCTCCTCCGGGGTGTTTAAAATCCAGCTGGTCAGCAGATCCGGCAGCGACTCGTATTACCGTATTACGGCGGTCGGAACGCCGGGTCAGCAGACGGGCTTGTATATGTCCGCTTCCGGCTATTCGCAGAAGGTCTGCGTCGTCACCGTTGCCGCACCCGCGCCGGTTACGATTACCTCCGATACAAACTATGACTTCGCCATCCCCAGAAATTTCACCTATCAGTTTAAGCTTACCGCTCCGGGTGCAACGACATTGAATTTCACCACCGGAACCGCGGGAGTCTATAAGATTGCATTGGTCGGCCATACGGGCAGCGATTTCTTCTACAAAATCACCGCCATCGGCCTTTCCGGGCAGGAGACCGGCCTTTACGCTTCGGTTCCCGGCCAGACGGCAAAGAAAATCTGCAAGGTAGCAATTCAATAAATTTCTGTTGTAAACGTACAGGCTGTCCCGTTTTGGGGCAGCCTGTTTTGCGTGTATAAAAACTTGGACATAAGCATTACTTGTCCGATTTATGACAAAATCTACGGGAAGGGTATTATATAATAAGGAAAATTAAAGATGGAGGAACATTCCATGAAAAAGAGCTTAAAAATTTTATCCCTTATCACCGTATTTGCGCTCCTGTACGGCATGATCGGTTTTACTGCAGCTTCTGCCGCGGAGAAAAAATATCTGAATTTCTATCCGTCCGGGCAGCGTACCGTAGAGGTTGGCAAGCCGGACTATTTTCAGGTTGTTACAAGCGCGTCGGAGCCTCCCACTGTCAAATCGAGTGATACCGCCGTACTGGGCGTGGAACTGGATAAGATCGTCGGAGACGCGACACTGAAGACCTATCAATATCGTTACAGGGGACTGAAAGCCGGAAGCGTTACGGTGACCTTAACTTCAAAGGACGGCTTATCGGCCAAGGAAACTTTCGTCGTGAAAAAAGCGGCCGATACCAGCCCGGTTTTCAAGTCCGATACCACGGGAAATGTGAGTTTAAAGCAGGGGGATACCTACTGCATTAAGATCACGAGCTTTATGATAAAAGGCGTGGTCGTTAAGCCTGTGTTTTCGTTCAGCGTGAAAAACGTGCTGAAAGAAGTATCTGTGAAGCAGTCCGGCAGCAGCTTCTATTATAAAGTCAAAGCGGTCGGCAGCGTCGGGCAAACGGCGGATATCTATACTTCCGCTTCGGGCGTGAAAAAGGTAAAGCAATGCAAAATTACCGTGGTAAGCGCGAAAAAGGCCCAACCGGCCGTAAAAGCCGCCAAAGTGAACTGCGATACCTCCGGGGAATTCGGGGTTCAGCAGGACGCCAGCTATCTGTTCCGACTTACCGCCTCGGACGGCATCGCCCCGGAATTTACGCTCGGTACAAAGGATATCTTCGCCTTGGAGTTTGTTCGGAAATCCGGCAACGACTTTTATTATAAAATCACCGCGATCGGGAAACCCGGCCAGTCGGTGGGCGTTTATACCGCGGTTCCCGGCGAAAAACCGGTGCGCCAGTGCAAGGTGTTTATCAAGGAGAGATAATAAAAAGGCTGTCGCATGAGCGGCAGCCTTTTTCGTATAAGATAAGCAGGGGATTACTTTATAATGCGGACTTTAATGATTTCCGGCAGCTCCTCAATATGCGCCGCGGAGGTTTCCTGCACGTTTCCGGTTACGTCCAGAATGGTGTAGGCATATTCCTTCTTGGATTTGCTCTGCATATTTTCGATGTTGATGCCTTCTTTGGCAAGCTCGCCGGAGAGAAGGCTGATGGTATTGGGCACGTTGCGGTGCAAAATGCAGATGCGTACGGAGGAAGGATCGCGGGGCATGGAAATGGCCGGAAGATTTACGGAGTTCTTAATATTGCCGTTTTCGAGATATTCGATCAGCTCGCAGGCAGCCATGCGCGCGCAGTTGTCCTCGGATTCCGGAGTGGAGGCGCCGAGGTGCGGAATGGCAATCACGCCCTCCTCACCGATCAGATCATCGCTCGGAAAGTCCGTGGTGTAAGCCGCGATTTTGCCGGATTTCAGCGCGCTGAGAATATCGGAAGAATTCACCAGATCGCCGCGGGCAAAGTTCAGAATACGGACTCCGTCCTTCATCTTTGCAATCGAGTCCGCGCAGATCATTTCCCTGGTATCGGGAGTGAGCGGGACATGCACGGTGATGTAGTCGCAGGCGGCGTAAATTTCATCCAGTGTGCGCGCGTGGCGGATGGAGCGGGAAAGTCCCCAGGCCGCGTCAACGGAGAGGTACGGGTCGTAGCCGTAAACCTCCATACCGAGACTCTTCGCCGTGTTCGCCACCAGAATGCCGATTGCACCCAGACCGATTACGCCGAGCGTTTTACCGCTGATTTCCGGGCCTACAAAAGCGCCCTTGCCCTTCTCAACCAGCTTTCCGACTTCGTCACCCTTGCCCTTTAGGGTTTTTGCCCATTCGATTGCCGGTACAACCTTGCGGGAGGAGAGCAGCAGGCCGGCGATTACAAGCTCCTTCACCGCGTTCGCGTTTGCGCCCGGAGTGTTGAATACGACGATGCCCTTTTCACTGCACTGGTCAAGCGGAATGTTGTTTACACCCGCGCCCGCCCGCGCAATGGCGAGAAGGCTTTTCGGCATCTCTGTTTCATGCATGGAAGCCGACCGGACTAAAATCGCGTCCGGATTCTCAACGTCTTCGCCGCAGCGGTAATTTTCGTTGAAGCGGCTTGTGCCGACGGTGGAAATTTTATTCAGACATTTAATTTGATACATCATAATCACCCGTTCTTCTTCTCAAACTCTGTCATGAATGCGACCAGCTTTTCAACGCCCTCCACAGGCATTGCGTTGTAAACGGAAGCACGCATGCCGCCTACGGAACGGTGCCCCTTCAGGTTTACGAAGTCGTTCGCCCCGGCTTCCTTTACGAATTTCGCGTCGAGCTCTTCATTGCCGGTGATAAAGGGGATATTCATGAGGGAACGGTCCTTCGGCACAACGGTGCCCCGGAACAGCTTGGAATTATCCAGAAAATCATAGAGGAGGGAAGCCTTTTTCTCGTTGATTTTCTTCATTTCCTCCAGACCGCCCACGGTGTTTTTCAGCCAATCCAGAACCAGCATGCAGATATAGATTGTGTAGCACGGCGGCGTATTGAACATGGAGCCGTTTTCCGAGTGCGTCTGATAGTTGAACATGGTGGGCGTGATATCCATTGCGTGGCCGATCAAATCCTCGCGGATGATTACCACGGTCAGGCCGGCCGGAGCCATGTTTTTCTGCGCGCCCGCGTAGAGCACGCCGAATTTACTCACATCAATCGGCTCACTTAAAATGCAGGAGGAAATATCGGCGATGAGCGGCACGCTGCCGGTATCCGGCAGGGTGTGATACTTTGTGCCGTAAATGGTGTTGTTCATGCAGATATGGAAATAATCCGCATCCTTTGTAAAGGTGGAAGAATCCAGCTCCGGGATGTAGCTGAACGTTTTATCCTTGGAAGAGGCAACCACGTTGGCGTCGCCGTAGCGCGCGGCCTCTTTATAGGCTTTTGTGGCCCACTGGCCGGTCAGAACAAAATCAGCCTTGTTGCTGCCGGTCATCAGGTTCATGGGGATCATGGCAAATTGGGAGGAAGCACCGCCCTGCAGGAAAAGAACCTTGTAATTGTCCGGAATACTCATGACTTCACGAAGTAAACTTTCTGCAGATCCAATGATTCCCTCGTAGATTTTAGATCGATGGGACATTTCCATTACGGACTGACCACTGCCCTGGTAATCGAGCATTTCATCTGCTGCGCGGCGCAGTACTGGCTCAGGCAGCATTGAGGGGCCTGCGGAAAAGTTAAAAACGCGTTTCATTAAGTGCAACCTCCAAATTTAAATTATTCAGAACGAATGAGTACATTAGATTGATTATATCGCTTTAACTTATTAAAGTCAATGACCTTCATGGACTAAAATTGTCCGCTTTACTGTGTCACTTTTTGTAGGATATCATTATATTTTCAAGAAATAAAATCAGAAGGCCAAGCATATAAATAGTAACAGAAAATCCGGGAGGTATCCGTGCGGAATGAAGTACGTGCTAACCCGGTATGCCGGAGGATAAGGATACCGGCATAAAGCAAAAGCGGATAAGCCCTGCAGCCGCTTTTCCTCCGAATATTCTGCAGCCGCCTGTGCGCGGGATTGCCGGACGATTTTGCCGCTTTTCGCCCGCGAACCTGCAAATTTAAGCCGCAGACAGGGGTGTGATCCCCCGCCTGAATATAGACTATGTTGTTATGATTTTAACAAATGTATATTTAAAAATGATAACAAGGAGGAAAAAGGATGCAAAAACGTATCAGCAGCCTGCCTTTTTCGGGTACGCCCGAACAGGCGCAAAAGCTCGATGAAATCATCAAAAGGCACAGAGGGGAAAAGGGCGCGGTTCTGCCGGTTCTGCAGGAGGCACAGGAGGTATGCGGGTATCTCCCCGAGGAGGTACAGGCCAAAATCGCGGAAGGTCTGGACGTTCCGCTTGAGGAAGTGTTCGGCGTTTCTACCTTTTATTCCCAGTTTTCCCTGACTCCCAAAGGAAAATACAATATTTCCGTCTGCCTTGGTACGGCCTGCTACGTAAAGGGTGCCGGGGCGGTATTGGAGAAGCTTATTGCCGTTTTGGGAATACAGCCGGAAGAGAGTACGCCGGACGGCAAATTCTCGCTTTCGGTCTGCCGCTGCCTGGGGGCCTGCGGGCTGGCGCCCGTGCTTACCGTAAACGGCGACGTCTACGGCCGCATGACGCCGGACAAGGTGGGAGAGGTACTGGAGAATTACAAATAGAAAGCTCCGCTTCTGCTCACGGAAGGCGAATGCGGCGGCAAAGAAAAAGGGGGCAATACAGATGAAGACTTTGGAAGAGCTTCGGGCGATCCGTGAAAAAGCCGGAGGCCGGGTGGCTCTGCGCCTTAACAGCGGCAATGCAGCCCGCACGGCGAACGGGTGCCGCTGCAACGTACTGGTCTGCGGTGGTACCGGGTGCACTTCCTCAAACAGTGAGGAAATCATAAACAGACTTAGGGAAGAGATCGGCAAATTTGGGCTGGAACAGGAGATCAGCGTGGTGCGTACCGGCTGCTTCGGTCTCTGCGCGCTCGGCCCCATCCTGATCGTTTACCCGGAGGGCGCTTTTTACAGCCGGGTAAAACCGGACGATATCCCGGAAATCGTGGAGGAACACCTTGTAAAGGGGAAGATTGTCCGGCGTCTGCTCTATCAGGAAACCATCGTGGATGAGAATACCATCCGTTCTCTGCGCCATACCCCGTTCTACGAAAAACAGCACCGGCTCACGCTGCGGAACTGCGGCGTGATCGACCCGGAGTGCATTGACGAATACATAGCGGTGGACGGTTACCGGGCGCTGGGCAAGGTGCTCACCGAAATGACGCCGGAGCAGGTGGTGGAAACGGTTAAGGCCTCCGGCCTGCGCGGCAGAGGCGGCGCGGGGTTCCCCACCGGTTTGAAATGGAGTTTTGCGGCAAAGAATCAGGCGGACCGGAAATATGTGTGCTGCAACGCGGACGAGGGCGACCCGGGCGCGTTTATGGACCGTTCCATATTGGAGGGCGATCCCCACTGCGTGCTGGAGGCCATGGCGATTGCCGGCTACGCGATCGGTTCCGCGCAGGGATACATCTATGTTCGCGCCGAATACCCGATCGCTGTCAAGCGCCTGCAGATCGCGATTCGTCAGGCGAGGGAATACGGCCTCCTGGGAAAAAACATTTTCAATTCCGGCTTTGATTTTGATATCGATCTGCGCCTGGGAGCCGGCGCTTTCGTCTGCGGCGAAGAAACCGCGCTCATGACCTCCATTGAGGGCAAACGAGGGGAACCGCGCCCGCGTCCGCCGTTCCCGGCAGTGAAGGGCCTGTTCCAGAAGCCGACCATCCTGAATAACGTGGAGACCTACGCGAACATCGCGCAGATTATTTTAAAAGGTGCGGACTGGTACGCTTCCATGGGAACGGAAAAGTCCAAGGGCACGAAGGTGTTTGCTTTGGGTGGAAAAATCAACCATACCGGCCTTGTGGAAGTCCCCATGGGAACCACTCTGCGTGAAATCGTAGAGGAAATCGGCGGCGGCGTACCGAACGGGCATACGTTCAAGGCCGCGCAGACCGGCGGCCCCTCCGGCGGATGCATTCCCACCTCGCAGCTCGATATCCCGATTGATTACGAAAGCCTGATTTCCATCGGCGCCATGATGGGCTCCGGGGGAATGATCGTCATGGATGACGCGAACTGCATGGTGGACATCGCGAAATTTTTCCTCGAGTTCACCGTGGACGAATCCTGCGGGAAATGCACGCCCTGCCGCATCGGTACAAGGCGGCTGCTTGAAACGTTGGAGAAAATTACGTCCGGCAGAGGCACGATGGAGGATCTTGACCGTCTGGAGGAGCTTTGCCGGTACCTCAAGGAGAACTCCCTCTGTGCGCTCGGCCAGACCGCGCCCAATCCGGTGCTTTCTACCCTGCATTACTTCCGTGACGAGTACATAGCCCACGTTAAGGAGCACCGCTGCCCGGCGGGCGTCTGCAAGGCGCTGCTGAACTACCGGATTCAGGAGGACAAATGCCGCGGCTGTACGCTCTGCGCCCGCAGCTGTCCGGTCGGGGCCATCAGCGGTACCGTAAAGAGTCCGCATAAAATCGACCTCTCAAAATGCATTAAATGCGGAACATGCATGGAAAAATGTAAATTCAGTGCCATTGTAAGAGAATAAAGGAGTGTGCCATGATGGAGAATACGGTAAATCTGAAAATAAACGGCATGCCCCTCTCGGTGCCAAACGGCTCCACGGTTTTAGAGGCGGCCCGGTACGCCGGAATCGATATTCCCACGCTGTGTTACCTAAAGGGAATCAATGAAATCGGCGCGTGCCGTATGTGCGTGGTTGAGGTAAAGGGAGCGCGGTCGCTGGTTGCCGCGTGCGTTTATCCGGTGAACGAGGGCATGGAGGTTCTGACCAATACGCCCAAAATACAGAAATCCAGAAAAATGACGCTGGAAATGCTGCTTTCGGTTCATAACCGGGACTGCCTTGCCTGCAGGCGCAGCGGGAACTGCGAGCTGCAGACACTCTGCAACGAAATGGGCATTGAACAGACCGGCCGGTTCGACGGGGCAAAACCGGACGCGTCACGGGACGAATCCACACTGCATCTTGTGCGCGACAATTCCAAGTGCATCCTCTGCCGCCGCTGCACCGCCGCCTGCGCTCAACAGCACGTTGCGGTCATCGGCCCCAACTGCCGCGGCTTTGACACCCACATTGCCTGCGCGTTTGAAAAGCCGCTGAACGACGTACCCTGCGTTTCCTGCGGCCAGTGCGTGGTAAGCTGCCCCACGGGGGCGCTCGCGGAACGCGACCAGTGTGGGGAGGTCATGGCGGCGATCAGCGACCCGGAAAAATTTGTGGTTGTACAGACCGCCCCGGCCATCCGCGCCACGCTCGGCGAATGCTTCGGGATGCCGGTGGGTACCAATGTAAAGGGGAAAATGGTAGCGGCGCTGCGCCGTATCGGCTTCGATAAGGTATTCGATACGAATTTCGGAGCAGACCTTACCATTCTGGAGGAAGCAAACGAGCTGATTGAGCGCATACAGAACGGCGGCCCGCTGCCGCTGATTACTTCCTGTTCGCCCGGTTGGGTAAAGTTCTGCGAATATTATTACCCGGAGCTTCTGCCGAACGTTTCTTCCTGCAAATCGCCCCAGCAGATGACCGGCGCTATCATTAAGACATGGTACGCGCAAAAGAACAATATTGACCCGAAAAACATCGTCGTCGTCAGCGTAATGCCCTGTACCGCGAAGAAATTTGAAATTAAGCGGGAAGATCAGAACGCCGCCGGCGCGGACGATGTGGACATCGCAATTACCACCCGCGAACTCGCCCGCCTTATCAATATGGCGCATATCAATTTTACCGCCCTGCCCGACGAAGACTTTGACCCGGCATTGGGCGTTTCCACCGGTGCGGCCGCCATATTCGGGGCGACCGGCGGCGTCATGGAGGCGGCGCTGCGCACGGCCGCGGAAACGCTGGAGGGCAGGAGCCTTGAAAGCGTCGATTATACCGAGGTGCGCGGCACGGCGGGCATCAAGGAAGCGGTATATCACATTGGCGGCATGGATTTAAAGATTGCCGCGGTCAGCGGCTTAAACAATGCCAATGAAATCCTCTCCAAAGTAAAAAACGGCGAGGGCGGCTACCAGTTTATTGAAATTATGTGCTGCCCGGGCGGCTGCGTAAACGGCGGGGGCCAACCCGTCCAGCCGGCTTCGGTGCGCAATTTTACGGATTTGAAAGCCGAGCGGGCAAAAGCCCTTTACGGAGAAGACAAAAACCTGCCGCTGCGCAAAAGCCACGAAAGCCCGCTTGTTCAGATGATTTACCGGGATTTTCTCGAAAAGCCGGGAAGCCGTAAGGCGCATGAGATTCTGCATACCACTTACGCGTCGCGCAGAAAATATTAATTACGAAACAATATGATCGGACCCGAAAGAGTGTGTTCCGCACTTTTTCGGGCTCCTTTGTGTCTGTGTGCAAAAATTGTTTCTGTCCCGTTTGTTCCGGGAAAAAGCAGAAGCAGCATACGGCATTGGGAAACTGCCGGCTGCAGGGAGGAATCGGGGAATTCGTTTTTCGGCATATGTATTTTGTTCATACAAAATAAAATTTATGGAAATTTACCCGCAGGTTAAATCCGTATAAAGTACAGATTAAAAGTAAAATTCACCGTCAATCTTTTCGCCGCGAATCCTCACAAATCTGCACATTGTATCAATAGACACGGAATTTATTCAATGATAAATTTTAGGTGTAGTATTATTCCGGATATTTCCATAAAACAGCTCCGGAAAGGAAAACGAAAGAGTGAAAAATATGAAAAGACCTGAATTGCCCAGGCTGCGCTTAAAGCAGAAGCTGATTTTAACGGTAGGAAGTCTGATTATGGTAATCGTTTTTGTGCTTTCCGTCATGTCCTATATCAGTCTCAGCAAAGCGTATGATACGGCAATCAATGTTGCAAAAAGTGACACGGATACTATGATAAAAACCGAAGTGGAAAGCCTGATCAGCTCGATGAATGTGATTTATCAGCGGTCTGCGGACGGCGAGATTTCGTCTACGGATGCACTCAACGATATCCGGAAAATGGTTCGGGATACCCGTTACAACAGCGGAGAAGGCTATTTCTGGGCGGATATGGTGGACGGCACGTGCGCGGTGCATATGAACCCGCAGTACGAGGGCAAATCCCGTTACGGCGCAAAGGACCTGAAGGGGAATTACTATATCAAAAACCTGATTGCCGCGGGGGAAAAGAAAGACGGAGGATACACCAGCTTTTATTTTACAAAACCCGGGAAAAGCGGCGTTTACCTCAAGCGGGCATACACCCGGAAATTTGAGCCCTACGGCTGGTATATCAGTACCGGCAACTATCAGGTGGATATCGACGCGCTTACCTTAAAGTATAATCGGGAAAAAACAATGGCTTTGGCCGGATTAATTGCATTCAGCATCGCGGTATGCCTTTTGGGCGTTCTGCTGATGTACCTGCTTGCAAAATCCATTACAAAGCCGCTTGGAATCGTTACAGAACGGCTTAGCCTGCTTTCGCAGGGCGATCTGCACACGCCGGTGCCTGCGGTAAGCACGCACGATGAAACGGCTGTTCTTGCGCAGGCCGCGGACAGAACCGTTACGATGCTGCACACCGCAATCGACGACATCACAAATCATCTGGGGCTGATGTCGGAGGGCGATTTCCAGCACGACATCGATATGGAATACGCGGGCGATATGAAACCGATCAAGGATTCCATCCATAAAATATCGCACTCGCTCAGCCGGACTCTTTGCAATGTCGGCGAAGCTGCCGGGCAGGTTGCCGTCGGTTCGGTTCAGGTTTCAAACGGTGCCCAGGTGCTGGCGCAGGGTGCGGCGGAACAGGCGAACGCAATCGAAACGCTCGCGCAGTCGGTAAACGGGATTTCCGACCATGTGAAGAAAAATGCGGAGAATGCCGCGGAGGCGAGCCGAATTTCACATGAGGCCGCCGCAAAGGTGGAAACGGGAAAAGACCGGATGGAGCGGATGACGCGGGCAATGGCGGAGATCACCCGGTCTTCCGAGCAGATCGGCAAGATCATAAAAACCATAGACGATATCGCGTTCCAGACGAACATTCTGGCGCTGAACGCTTCCGTGGAAGCCGCGCGCGCCGGGGAAGCGGGAAGGGGCTTTGCGGTGGTCGCCGGTGAGGTGCGAAGCCTTGCAATCCGAAGCGCGGACGCGGCGAAAAACACGGCGCAGCTCATCGAGCAATCCATCCGCACGGTAAAAGCCGGCAGCGCGATCGCGAACGAAACCGCAAACTCGCTGCTGTCCATTGCGGACAGCACGGAGCAGTCCGCAATGTTGGTTGAGCAGATTTCAAAGGCTTCCGGTGAACAGGCCGGTTCCGTTCAACAGATCACGCAGGGCCTGCAGCAGATTTCCGCCGTAATCCAGACCAATTCCGCCACGGCGCAGCAGAGCGCGGCGGCAAGCGAGGAGCTGAGCGGCCAGGCGAGAGTCATGAACGGCCTGCTCGGGCAGTTCCGACTCAAAGAAGATTTTCCGGAAAGCTCTGCGGAAGAAGACAGTACCCTCCAACCCGTTTTCCCGGCTTCGGAACCGGTCGGAAGCGAAGAAGATACAAAATATGCCGGCTGACGGTTTCCTCGGGCTTTGTCGCCGGTCTGCGGCTCCCGGTCTGTTTGATCGGGAGCCGTTTTGTGCTATAATTCCCTTGAGGTGATTTTTATGAAAAGAAATGCTGTCCTGCGGATTTTGGCCGCCGTACCCGCCGCGGCGGGCCTTATATGGTTCTGTATCCCGTTTCACTGGAATGTGCACAATATCGGGAATCTGTCCGGCGTGACCGTCTGCGCGCTGGTGCTGTTCGCTGCCCTCATGTATCCGGCAATCGGCAAGCTGTGCAGCCGTTCCAAGCCGTGGAAAATTGCATGGAGAGGCTTGGTTGCTTTTTTCCTTGCCGGTATCGCGTGGGCCGGGTTCCTTTCCTGCCTTATGGTTTCCGCCATGAATTCCGCACCGCCCGAACATGCAACCGTAATTGTGCTCGGCAGCAAGGTGGACGGAACAGTTCCGAGCGCCGACCTGAGGGTGCGCCTTGAGACCGCCGCCGGTTATCTTAAGGCAAACCCGCAGGCCGGATGTATCGTGAGCGGCGGAAAGGGCGCGGGCGAATTGGTAACGGAAGCTTCCGTCATGAAGGAGTATCTGGCAAAGCTGGGGATCGATCCCTCGCGTATCGTCACGGAGGATCGTTCCAAGACTACAAAGGAAAACCTTGCGTATTCTCTCGCAATCATACGGAAAAACAACCGGAGCGAGGATATTGCCATCGTGACCGACGAATACCACCAATACCGTGCGGGGCGCATCGCCCAGAGCCTGGGGATGAAGCCCTATGCCGTCTGCGCCGCAACGCCCTGGTATATTTTCTCCGCCTGCTGGGCGCGGGAACTGCTGGCTCTGACAAAATTTATGATCGCTCCGTAATTTACTATCGGGCTGAAATATAGTATAATAGTCAAAATAATGTTCGGAGGTAAGCATGGACGGGCTTCTGATAAAAAATGCAAGGATCGTCGACCCAGAGAGTAGCCGCGACGAAACGGGAGATATTTTGCTCCAAGAGGGCAGAATAAAAGAAGTCGGCGGGCAAATCCGGTGCGGCGGAGTACAGGAAATCGACGCGGCGGGGCTGGTTGCCGCGCCCGGTCTGGTGGATATGCATGTCCATCTGCGCGATCCCGGTTTCACCGAGAAAGAGGATATCCTTTCCGGGTGCAGGGCCGCCGCGGCAGGAGGGGTGACCAGCCTTCTGTGTATGCCGAACACGAACCCGGTAACGGATAATGCGCAGACCGTATCGTATATACTGGAAAAGGCCCGTAACGCGGACGCCCGCGTCTATGTTGCCGGGGCGATTACAAAGGGACTGAAAAGCGCGGAGCTCTGCAATCTGGAAGCGCTGAAGGCAGCCGGCGCAATCGCACTGAGCGACGACGGCCGCCCCGTGACGGACTCGGCGCTGATGGCGCAGGCCATGCGGCTCGCACCGCAGCTTTCGTTGCGCATTGTTTCGCACTGCGAGGATTTATATCTGAGCGCGGGGGGCAAACTAAACGAGGGAGCCGTTTCCAAAAAGCTCGGCGTAAAAGGAGTTCCCGCCGCCGCCGAGGACTGCGGCACCGCACGGGAAATCGCGCTTGTGGCGGCCTACGATGTACCGGTGCATATCTGCCATGTCAGCACAAAAACCTCGGTCGCGCTCATCCGCGACGCAAAACGAAGGGGTGTGCGGGTCACGGCGGAAACTGCGCCGCATTATTTTGCCCTTACGGAGGACGAGCTTCTCAGCCGCGACGCCGATTACCGCATGAGCCCGCCGCTGCGCACGGAGGAAGACCGGCTGGCGGTGATTGAGGGCCTCTGCGACGGAACCATCGATGCCGTCGCAACCGACCACGCGCCGCACACAACAGAGGAAAAATCCGATTTCCTTGCCGCACCGAACGGCAGCATCGGAATGGAAACCAGCCTGGCCGCCGGCATCACTTATCTGGTAAAACCCGGTTATCTTACGCTCAACGAACTCATCCGACTGATGAGCACCGCCCCGGCGCGGCTGCTTGGAATCCCCGCCGGCACGCTTGCCCCGGGCGCTCCCGCCGATCTGGTGCTGTTTGCCCCCGGGGAACGCTGGACGGTTGACCCCGCGAAGCTTCACGGGAAAAGCCGGAACGCGGTGTTTAAAGGGAAAGAACTGACCGGAAAAGTAAAAATCACCGTTTGCCGCGGCAAAATTGTTTTTAAAGATTGATAATCCCCTTTTCACAAAAGGGTTAAAACATTCAGGCGTCGAGAAATCGCGCAAGGCAAGGCGGCAAACTGCAAACGAGGGAATACTCCCTGTATGTGACCGAAATTTGCAGGTGCAGCCAACGCAGCAAGCAAAATTGTACCAAGATTTTGCGGTTGCACGACTTATCGTCACACTGAACTTAACGGAGGAAAGAGAATGGCACTTAACAGACTGATCGAAGGTATCGCAAAACTGCAGAATCCCACGGTGGCCGGGCTGGACCCCAAGCTGGATTACATTCCGAAAGGGATAAAGGAAAAGGCCTTTACACAGTACGGTGAAACGCTGGAAGGCGCGGCCGCCGCCCTGCTGGAATTCAACCGGGGGCTGATTGATGCGCTGTGCGGGATTGTCCCCGCGGTGAAACCCCAGTGCGCCTATTATGAGATGTACGGATGGCCGGGTGTAAAGGCATTGTACGATACAGTCAGCTATGCACGGGAAAAGGGAATGTTCGTCATTACCGACGGTAAGCGCAACGACATCGGTACCACCATGCAGGCTTACGCAGCGGCGCACCTCGGCAAAGTAACCGTAGGCGGCAAACAGTTCGCACCTTTCGGCGGCGACGCGCTCACGGTCAACCCCTATCTCGGCTCGGACGGGATCAACCCGCTTCTGGACATCTGCAAAGAAGAGGACAAGGGCATCTTCGTGCTGGTCAAGACCTCCAATCCTTCCTCCGGCGAACTGCAGGACAGAAATTTTGAAGACGGCAATACGCTGTACGGCACGGTTGGAAATCTCTGTGAAAAATGGGGTGAAAACCTGCCGGGCCGGTACGGATATTCCGGCGTGGGCGCGGTGGTTGGCGCTACGTACCCGGAACAGCTTGCGGAGTTGCGCGGAAAGCTGCCCCATACGTTCTTCCTTGTGCCGGGCTACGGCGCGCAGGGCGGCGCGGCAAAGGACGTAGCCCCCGCGTTCGATTCCAACGGTCTCGGCGCGGTAGTCAACGCTTCACGCTCCATTCTGTGCGCGTGGCAGAAAACCGGAGCCGCCGAGCAGGATTACGCCAAAGCGGCGGCAAAGGAAGCGCTCCGGATGCGGGATGAGATTATGGGCGAAATCGGAAAAATTGAACTGAAATGATCAGATATTTTTACTCTCTGTATAAAAAGGACGAAATATCATGAAATATGACGTTATGCTCTGTAAAATCGTCGGGAAAAAGCAGCTGACGAACGATATCTTTGATTTTACCGTGGATGCGGGGAAGCTTGCGCAGGCTGCAAAGCCCGGGCAGTTTGCCCAGATTTATGTGCCGGGCAGGACGCTGCGCCGCCCGATTTCCATCTGCGGGATCGACCGCGCGGCGGAAACACTGCGGTTCGTGTTTCAGATCCGGGGCGAAGGCACGGCGCAGCTTGCCGGCATGGAGCCCGGTGAAACGCTGGATATCCTCGCGCCGCTCGGCAGCGGCTTTACGCTCGGCGATACCGCGCGCAAAGCGGTGTTTGTGGGCGGCGGAATCGGCGTTCCTCCCCTTTTGGAAGCGGCAAGAGCGTTCGGCGGAAACGCCACGGCGATTGTCGGCTTCCGGAATCAGCAGTCCGCGATTCTTCTGGAGGATTTCCAAAAGAACGGCAACCGGGTAATCCTCGCAACCGATGATGGCTCCGCGGGGCATCACGGGCTCGTTACGGACTGTATGGCGGACTTGGAATTCGACGCGATTTTTGCGTGTGGGCCTTCCCCCATGCTGAAAGCGGTGAGCAAAATTGCGCGGGAACGCGGCGTTCCCTGCCAGATTTCTCTGGAGGAGCGCATGGCCTGCGGAATCGGCGCGTGCCTTGGCTGTGCCGTAAAGCTGCGCCGCGAAAGCGGGGAAGAATACTACGGCCATGTCTGCAAGGACGGCCCGGTATTCGATTATCAGAGCGTAGTCTGGTAATCTGAAAAATAAAGAGGTCATTGAATTTGAAAAAGATCATACGGAATATTTTATATTTTCTTCTGGCTTTTGTACTGATTGCTGCCGGGGTCATGCTGTTCCGTTACCGGAGCGAAGTCAGTACGCTGTCCACCTTAAAGCAGGTCAATTCCTATCCGTTCTATACCATGACCTATGACGGGGATTACGGGTTTGACGATTTTTTGAAACAGGGCGCGCACAGCGACCGGGATATTGAAAAATTCGTTACGAACCGTCTGCTCAAAGGCATACCGATTCACTTTAACGTGACCGGGGCCGGATGTTCCGCGTTTGCCGCGAAGAACGGACAGGGGGAGGCATTGTATGGCAGAAATTTTGATTTTGAATACACTCCATCTCTGCTTTTAAAAACAAAGCCGGAAAACGGTTATGCTTCCGTTTCCATGGTGAATCTGTCTTTTGCGGGCTATACAAAAGAGAATCTTCCCAAGCCGCAGCAGACCAGCAGCTTTCTTACCCTTGCGGCGCCCTACCTGCCGTTTGACGGGATGAACGAAAAGGGCGTTGCCATGGCGCTGCTTGCGGTGCCCGCGGTTCAGACGCCGCAGGATAAGGACAAGGTCACGCTGAATACCACCGCGATGATTCGTCTGGTACTGGATAAAGCGGCGAATGTGGACGAGGCGGTTTCATTGATGGGAAAATATAATATCTATTTTTCCGGCGGTGTGAACTGCCACTATTTGCTTGAGGATGCTTCCGGCAAATCCGTAGTGGTGGAATATTGGAACAACAGGCTGCAGACGGTGAAAACCAATGAGAATTATCAGGTTTTAACCAACTATATTCAATACAACGGAATTAACCTCGGAGAAGGATATACCGAATTCAAGCGGTATGATATTATACATAACAGTCTGAGCAAAACAAACGGTGTCCTGAATGAAAAGGAAGCTATGGCTGTTTTGAAATCAGCCGGTCAGGAAAGCACGCAGTGGTCGGCGGTTTACAATCTGAAAGAGTTAAAGGGTGAAGTCTGTGTCGCGGGGGATTATTCCAGCCCCTATTCGTTCAGCTTGAAATAAAAGGATAAGGCAGGTCTGAATCATGGCGGATTTACGTGTAAACATAGCCGGAGTGGAGTTCAGCAATCCGCTGATCGCCGCTTCGGGAACCTTCGGCTTCGGGCATGAGTTCCGGGAATTTTACCCGCTCAGCACGCTGGGCGGTATCTCCTGCAAGGGCATCACGCTCGCCGAGCGGCCGGGCAACCCGCCCCCGCGCATTGCGGAAACCCCGGGCGGTATGCTGAATGCGGTGGGGCTTCAGAATCCCGGTGTGGATTACTTTATCGAACACGACCTTCCCTGGCTCAGGGAGCAGGGAACGGTCATTATCGCGAATATCGCCGGGAATACGCCGGAGGATTACTGCCGGATGGCGGAAAAGCTTTCGGATTCCGACGTCGATATGGTGGAGCTCAACATTTCCTGCCCGAACGTGAAGCAGGGCGGGGTGCAGTTCGGAACAAGCTGCGCGGGCGTGGAGAACATCACTGCCGCAGTGCGGAAATACTGCAAAAAGCCGCTGATGGTCAAGCTTTCCCCGAATGTCAGCGATATCGCGGAGATTGCTGCGGCGGCCGAGGCCGCGGGCGCGGACGCGCTCTCCATGATCAACACCCTCACCGGCATGCGCATCGATATCCGGTCCCGCCGTCCGATCATCCGCAACAATACCGGGGGACTTTCCGGCCCGGCGCTCCTGCCGGTGGCGGTAAGGATGGTGTGGCAGGCGGCGCAGCGGGTAAAAATTCCGATTGTGGGTATGGGCGGCGTCTCAAAATGGGAGGACGCCGCAGAGCTGATGCTTGCGGGCGCTTCCGCGCTGCAGATCGGCACGGTGCTGTTTACCGACCCCTACGCGCCGGTAAAAATACTGGACGGCCTGAACCGTTACCTTGATCAGAACAAAATCCGTTCGGTTACGGAGCTTACGGGGAAAGTACAGGTCTGGTAATTAGATTTGAAATAATAAGTGAATCGATAAAGGACAATGCTATGACACGGATTATTTTAGTGCGCCACTGCGAGGCGCAGGGCAATACGGACGGGGTATTTCAGGGCCATTCCGACTGCGATGTCAGCGGAAGAGGGGAAATCCAGCTCGACCTGCTGGGCATCCGGTGCCGCAATATGCCGATCGACGCGATCTATTCCAGCCCGCTCAGGCGCGCCTACAAAACCGCCGAAGCAATCAACCAGTACCACGGGCTGGATATTCAGATTGACCCGCGTCTTAAAGAGATCAACGGCGGCGACTGGGAGGGTGTATCGTGGGATGAACTGCCTTCCATCTACCCGGAAGAAATTGAAATATGGAACAAAAGGCCGTATGATTTTACGCCGAGCGGCGGGGAAACCATGCGCGAGGTTTATAACCGGATGTGGGAATGCGTGACCGATATTGTAAGGAAAAATCAGGGCAAAACCGTATGCGTGACTTCCCACGGCTGCGCGATCCGCAATTTTCTGTGCCGCGCCCTGAATAAGCCCATTGAACAGATCAATCAGGTTGGCTGGTGCGACAATACCGCCATCAGCCAGATCAATTTTGACGAAGAACTGCACAGCCATGTGGTCATGATGAACGACGCTTCCCATCTTACGCCGGAAACCTCGATTTTTATGCACCAGACCTGGTGGCTGCCTCAGGAATAAGCGCTGCGGAGGAATGCAATGAAAATACTTGCCGTGGATTTGGGGCGGGCCCGTACGGGCCTTGCCATATGCGATGAAAACGAACTGCTGGCTTCCCCCGCGGGTGTCATCAGCGAATACAATATGGAGCGCCTTGCGCAGACGGTCGCCAATCAGGCCGGGGAAAAGGCGGCAGGGTGCATCGTGGTCGGCCTGCCGCGCAATATGGACGGCAGTGAGGGAGAAAGCGCGCAGAACGCCCGCGCCTTTGCGGAAAACCTGCAAAATCTGGTAACTGTGCCGGTAGTCATGCGGGATGAGCGCGGTACCACCATCACGGCGCACGGATACCTGAATACGACCGATACGCGCGGGAAAAAGCGCAAAGCGGTCATCGACGCGGTCGCGGCGACCATTATTCTGCAGGATTATCTCGACTACCGCAGAAATCAGAAAAGCAATGGCGGACTGTAAATAAGAAAAAAGGGGACGTGCACTCGGATTCCCGGGTGCACGTCCCTTTGATATTCATCTACGGAGCTTCCTCCGGTAATTTTTATTCTGATTCTATGCGTAGCGCCTGTCTCCCAGATAAAATATTGCCAAAAGTCCCGGCCCGCAGTGCGCGCCGATCACGACGCCGAGGTTCCGAATCGTTACCTTCGACACGGCAGGGAAGGTCTCAAGAATCTTGTCCCGCATGAATTCCGCATCCTCCAGGCAATCCGCGTGGTTTATGAATACCTCCTTGCCGTCCGGCTCGGTGAAATCCTTCTTCATCCGGTCAAGGATATCAAGCAGAGCGGCCCTCCTGCCCCGAATCTTGGTGGCGACTACGAGTTTTCCGTCGTCCGACACATAAAGAACAGGCTTGATGGAAAGGAGCGAACCCACCATTGCCGCCGCGTTCGAAACGCGTCCGCCCCGTTTGAGGTAGTTGAGGTCGTCCACCGTAAACCAGTGCATAATTTTAAGCTTGTTGGCCTCAGCCCATTCGATCGTCTCGTCAAAGCTCTTGCCTTTGTCTCTCAGGTTGACCATATAATGCAGCAGCAGCCCGAGACCGCCTGATACGCACAGGGTGTCCATAAGGTAAAAGCGCTGCTTCGGGTATTCGGCTTTTATCTGTTCCGCCGTCTTCTCGGCATTGGAATAAGAATGGGATATCTGACGCGTCATATCGAGAAAGATCACGTTCTTCCCGGTATCCATGAGCTGCTTGAAAAAGTCATAATAGGTGTAGGTGTTGATCATGGAGGTGGTCATCACAGCGCCTTCCCGCATGCGCTTGTATATTCTTTCTCTTGCTTCTTCTTTGCAGTCGTCCTCGAACTGCTCGCCGTCCATTATGTAGGTGTAACGGATCACCGGCACATCATGCTCCGTAAAATATTCCGCCGGAAGGTCTGCTGTCGAAGCTGCAGCAATTATAAAGTCTGCCATTTTAAGTCCCGTTCCTTTCTGCCCTTCAAACTGAAAGACGCAAAAATAAATTAGAGCTGTATTCCCCGTAAATTATGCGATAAACTGCAGCGCACGGGGATGAACATGACGGCTTCCCGTTGACGGGAAGGGCAGATTCCTTAGGATACAGTAAGAATTGTCCATGTTTTGAGTGCGCCGCAATATGTCTTTGGAAAATTGCGTTATTTGTATTATAAAATATCATTCGGGGGCTGTCTATAGACAAAATCTATAAATTGTAAGAAATGACTGTGGAAACGGCCCGCTTTTCCCGGTACAGCCCGAAACAAAAAAGGCTTCTGATCTTTCAATCAGAAGCCTCGGCTTTTTTATAATCCCGCCTGGCCGTAATGTGCTGAAATAACCTGCTACGAAAGCAGGTGGGTGCCTGCCCAATGGTTTCATACTCCCTTCGTCCGGCAAAGCCGGGAGGTCTGAAGTCCGCCACCGGAGCGAAGCTCCCGATTATAAAATGTAGGGTTATTCATGCAACGGTCCGCGCACCAGGCAGGGTGTGAACCGGTTTTATTCGTCGTCGCCTTCGTCCGAATCCTCTTCGGAATCGTACATTTCTTCAAAGCGGCTTTCAAAAAGATCGGCTAATTTATCAAGCAGTTCTTCGTCTTCCACTTCTGCAAGCTGCTGTTCGCCGTTTTCCTCAATCGCTTCAAAAATATAATAGGTGCCTTCCGCGTCAACCTTATCCTGCGGCGTTTCAAATGTGGGCAGCAATGCGTAAAAGCAGCCGTCTTCATTATCGATAACATCTAGGATTTCAAATTCATGTTCTTCGCCCTCGTCGTCTACCAGGGTAATTAAATCCGCGCCGAATTCGTCGTTCATCGGGATCAACTCCTCACGCTTATTTGTCTGTTTCTCATTTTACCCTGACAGCCGCGTTAAGTCAACAGGAAAATTCAGATATTAAATAGTATATAAAAAATTTTCACAAATATTACAAATAGTATTGACATTTAACAAATTATTGCTTATAATAAAGACAGAAAAAAGGACAAGGATGATTATAAACAGGGCGCCTTAAGATTCCGGATATGGTAGTATCACAAAAATGATACTATAAAAACGGAACAGAAGAGGGAAGGCGCGGAAGAAGACAAACCGACGACTGAGAAAGAGGTGAGTCCAGTGGGCACAGATCCGATTCATTCGGCGGGCAGTTGCCGGTCTGTTGGACTGCAGCTGCCGAACAACGGGAACCTTGGATGTTTGGCCCGGTAAACAGGGTTCGGTGCAGAGCATAAAGTAGGCGAAGTTTTATCAGGCAGTTCTCCTGAACAGAACAGCGCAGAAAAATGGGACTTTGTTTGCAAAGGTCTGAACAGTGGTTAGGCGGATCGATCCGTTCAAAAAAACATTAACCGGTAAAGGAATGAGTCCAACGAACAGGTAATTGAACCCAGCCATTTTATCAGAAAGGGTTAGGTATTCATCTGAGTTGAACAATTCGCAAATAATCTGTAAAGCATTTGACCCTGTTGCTTTGGCGTGATCTGTATTTTAAGCCTGATTTCTGCTTTTTAGGAAAAAGCGTTTTGACAAAAGATTGTGGGCAGTTGAAAATATAGTTTCAAACACGCGGGAAAAGCAAACCGGAAAAATAAAGTGATATGGTGATTCCGATGTACATTTAACTTTACGGGAGGCCGGCAGATTTCCAGCAGGGAGTTCGCCGACGGTTCACAAAAAGAATTTATAGTAGGAGATTGCAAAATAAATCGATCGAGCTCCGGCAAATTCATTTTGCCGGAGCCTTTTTGCGTCCCTCTGCAATGGGGTACCTAAGGACGCTGCTTTTATTCACGTATACTCTTTAAGAGGAAATTACTATAAAATATGCGCGAAGATCCGTTTTGTGAATCCTTCGCGCATATTTATTTTCTGCTTATTCTTCGCGTTCGATTTCCGCCTGCTTTTTCTTTGAAAACGTTTTGACGACCTGCCGGTAGGACTCGTCGATCATATGAAAAACTTCTTCATCGGAAATCGCTTTGTTCAGATATACGGTGAACCAGTAAGGCTGCATGACCGCGGGGCAGTGATAACCTTTTACCACGGTGCCCGGAAACCTCTGCCGGTAAAAATCCACCGCCATCGGTTCGCCCTTCAGCGTGATTTTATAATTATCCTCGCGAAGATAGATATCCGCAAAGATTTTTCCTTCCACTTTCGCGCACACCGGCTCGTCGCCGAACGGATAATCCGGATATGCTTTTTTATGTGTCAAACAATATTGAACCAAATCTTCCTGTTTCGTCTTACTCACTCCGGTTTCAGTCAGGGATTTCCGCCTGCTGCGTTCTATTCATCCGAGATCAGGATATGTTCCAGAAAAAAGTGGTCGAACATGGACTGGGGAATCGGCTTGCTCACCCGGATAATCGCGGAACGGACATTTTGGCCGTCCGTATCCTTCTCATAGGAAAAAATCACGCCGTTCACGGACTCCCGAAAAAAATCATAGCACCATAACTGGGCGAATTTGTCTTTTGCCCAAACTTTATATAACACGCCTGTACACCATCCGATCAATTTTGAAAACTTTGAATATTACCGATACGTTTAATTAGACTATTACCCGAAATTGTGTTATGATTATCATGGACTGTTCTTATCCGGGAAGAAAAGGAAACTCCCGCGGACGGTCTTTAAAGGAACAGAATATTAGGAGAAAAAATGAATTTTAAAGACTTAAACATTATTCCAAGAATTTTAGATGCGCTTGCAAAAGAAAATTACCAGTCGCCCACGCCGATTCAGGAACAGGCCATTCCGCCGATTCTGCAGGGAAGGGACCTGCTGGGCTGTGCGCAGACGGGAACCGGGAAAACGGCGGCTTTCGCAGTGCCGATTCTGCAGATTTTAAGCACGCAGACCGCGAATCAGACCGAACCGCGCAGAATCCGTTCTCTTATCCTCACCCCAACCAGAGAACTCGCCCTGCAGATTTATGAAAGTTTCCGGGCCTACGGGCGGTACACAAGGCTGCACGTCTGCGTGGTGTTCGGCGGCGTTTCGCAGAAAATGCAGGTGGAAAAGCTGCACCGCGGCGTCGATATTCTGGTGGCCACGCCGGGCAGGCTCAACGATTTGATCAATCAGGGCTATATCGATTTACAGTATGTAAAGATATTTGTTCTTGACGAAGCGGACCGCATGCTCGATATGGGCTTTATTGCGGATGTGAAAAGAATCATTGCAAAAATGCCGAAGGAAAAGCAGACGCTTCTTTTTTCCGCAACCATGCCGTCGGAAATTCAGGAACTGGTAAATTCCATTTTGGTCGAACCCGTAAACATTATGGTTACCCCGCCTGCCACTACGGTGGAGGCGATCGATCAGACGGTATATTTCGTGGATAAATCAAACAAGGCCAAGCTGCTGATTCATCTTTTAAGCAATCCGGACATCCGCAGCGCCCTGGTGTTTACCAGAACGAAGCACGGAGCGGACCGTGTGGTAAGGGAGCTGGAAAGGGCTAAAATCAGCGCGCAGTCCATTCACGGGGATAAATCCCAAAATGCCCGCCAGACCGCTCTCGGCAGCTTTAAAAACGGCAGCATCCGCGTGCTGGTCGCAACGGATATCGCGGCGCGGGGAATTGATATTGAGGAACTGTCCTGCGTGTTCAACTACGATCTGCCGGAAGTGCCGGAAACCTATGTGCACCGTATCGGGCGTACCGGACGCGCCGGCCAGAGCGGTACCGCAATCTCGTTCTGCTGTATCGATGAGATGGGTGACTTCAAAAATATTCAGAAGCTGACCGGCAAACCGATTCCCGTTATAGAAGATCATCCGTATCCCATGATGATCACCACGCCCACCCCAAAATCCGAGCTTCACCGCCGCCGCCCCGAGGCGAATGCGGCCCAGCCGAAAACAAGGCCTTTCCGGGAAGGGCCAAAAAAGGAATCCGCTTTCAAAAAGCCGGAAGCCCTCTTCAAAAAGGAAGCCCCAAAGAAGCGTTTCTCCAATAACTCGAAAAAAAGAAAACCGTTTTCCCGCAAGGGCTGAGCCGTACGGCTCAGAATGCAGGCCGTGCAAAGAGGAATATCAGGTGTTCTGCCCCTCTGCCAAATTGTGGCGGGGATTGTCTTTCACAATCTTTGCCGCCCAGAACACGGCTTGCAGCAGGTCAGCCTCGTATTGAACCGAGAGGGTATCCAGCTTTGAGTAAACCTCGCCCTCATAAGTGGCAACGTATTTCGGAGGGAGCCGGTTCAGCGCGTAGGAAGCAATATCCATACGGCATTTCGGACATTGGCAGCAATCGAGCTTGTCGCTTACTTCGTCCATCTTTTCCAGAACCAGCGTCTCCATCATGTTTTTCAGAACCACTTCCATCCGGAAATACCTGCCTTTCCTATGTCTTTGATATGTATACCTCGACAATTTATAATATAACATTATGTTTATTTAAAGTAAATCCATTTATTAAAAATCATTCTTAAAAATTGTCTCTTTTTCATAACCGCGCCCGGCCCGGAAAAGCAGAGGCATTGCATCGGCCGATTGCCGCACTTGACAAATACCGCGATCGGACGTAAATTAGTAGCGGAAGTTTGTTCGAATTACGAAAATTTTAGAGGCAGAAAGGAAAAAATAATATGAATAAAAAGCAGATAGCGGGAATTCTGGCCGCGGCGCTTGCCTTTGTATTTATATGCGGCTCAGATTATCTGATTAAAAGCTATGTAAACAACGAGCAGCAGAAGTCACAGCTTACCCAGAGCATACTGGATTCCGTAGAGAACAGGGTCGATCTTCCCACGGCACCGTTTGTGGGTGTGGTAAAGGTGGACGGCACCATCGTCCGTTCAACTTCCTCGTCGATTATGCAATCGGAGAGCTATAACCACGATAAAACGCTCAGCCTGATCGAGCAGTATCAGAACTCCGCTCAGAACAAGGGAATCCTGCTTTATCTGAATACGCCCGGCGGCGGCGTTTACGAGTCCGATGAGCTGTATAATAAGCTGCTGGCATATAAAGAGAAGACCGGAAGACCGGTGTGGGCTTATATGGCCTCCGAGGCGTGCTCGGGCGGATACTACGCCGCGATGGCTGCGGATAAGATCAATGCCAACCGGAACACCTTTACGGGCTCCATCGGCGTAATCATTTCCATGTCCAATTACAAGGGGCTTATGGATAAGCTGGGCGTTCAGACGGTGCTTTACACCAGCGGCCGCAATAAATCCATGGGAAATCCCGGCGTCAATATCACCGAGGAGCAATCCCAGATCTTCCAGGGGCTGATCGACGAAGCCTACGGGCAGTTTGTCGGAATCGTTGCAAAAGGCAGAAACATGAGCGTCGATACCGTGAAGCCGATTGCGGACGGCAGAATCTATTCGGCGCAGCAGGCGCTGAAGCTGAAGCTGATCGACGGGATTGCGGACTATGACAGCACCGTTGACCAGATGACCAAGGCGCTGGGCGGCAAGGTAACCTTCTTTACGCCGAAAAACAAAGCGCTCTATCTGGAATCCCTGTTTTCCGCGGCGCAGAGCCTGACCCGCTCCGACGCGGATAAAGTGAAAGATTTGATCGATACACAGGAGAGCGGGGTGCCGATGTATGTCGCATTCACAGGAGAATGACAATACGGTTTACGCCGGATTTTTTGTACGCCTTACCGCTTATCTGATCGATTCGCTTTTGATCGGGGCCGCGCTGCTTATTGTACGGATACCGATGTTCTTTGTGCAGATGGCAAATCCGGAGCTTTTCTTTTTAAAACCGCTGCTGTTCCGGTTCAGCCTGTACGATATCGTGATGTACCTCGCCGCTTCGGCGTATTTTATCCTGCTTACATATTATACCGGCTCAACCGTAGGAAAGCGCCTCATGAACCTGAAGGTGGTCTCCGGGGATGACGCCCCGCTCACCCTGCTGAACGTCCTTTACCGCGAAACCATCGGGCGTTACCTCAGTTCCATCCTTTTTATCGGGTATATCATGATCGGCGCGAGCAGCGAAAAACGCGGCCTGCATGACTTTCTGTGCAATACGCGCGTGGTGTACACCTGCAAGTGCATTCCGGTTTCTTCGGGCGCCACTTACCAGCCGATCCCGGGTTACGGGGCGATGTACGGCTTCGGGCAGTATGCCCGCCCGGCGGAAACGCCCGCCGAAACGCAAAATTATGGAATATCGTCTGAGAGCCCGGCGGATAGCGAGGCTCAAAGTCCGGCAGATTCTGCACCGCAGGAGCAAAGCCCGGATACGCAGCCGGGCACAGATGATTCCGGCGAACCGAAACACGAGCTGTAAGTACGAAAGAGTTTGCATAAAAAATCAGGCCCGAAAGAGCGCTTCTGCGCTTTTTCGGGCCGTTTCTTCTATGCTTAATCGTGTATGACCTCCCGGTCCCGGAACAGCAGGGTGATGCACCAGACGGCCGCAAGCGCCACAAGGACAAAGACGATACGGCTGCCCATAGCGGTCTGTCCGCCGAAAATCCAGCCGACAATATCAAAATTAAAGATACCGATGGAGCCCCAGTTCAGTCCCCCGATAATCACCAGCAGCAAAGCAATTTTATCAATCATATTTTTCACTCCTTTTCCTTTATTTTCTCCCCGCCTCTTTCGGATATGCAAAAATTCTTAAATTATGTACGGGTAGGCACTGCATAAGACAGCGGCAAAGCCGCGCAGTTTGCCTGCCCTTTTGCACCCGCATATTTTCGGCGCTTGCTATTCGTCGTCCCGTAACAGGTTTTCCGCGTAATCACGAAGACTGTCGAAAGAATTGATGTTCTGCGAACGGTAGCTGATCGACTGTTTCACATAATAGGGAAGCGCGGAAAAATAGGAATTTGCCTCGCGGTTCTGGTCGATCAGGCTGTATAAATCGCTGTATTTATCCGGCATTTCGATTCACCTCCGCTCATAGTTTTCGCAGAAATGACCAAAATAAAAGCGGGCGGAAAATTTTATACCGTTTTCCGCGGCTTTTTGCGGGAAACCTTCCGTAAAATTCTTTGAGTAATTTGTAATTGTGTGGTATAATAATTCCTGCTGTTTTGGGCGGCGCTTCTTTTACCGCCCCCGCACGATTTTTCCTGCTTGATAATTCCGGCCAGCGGTCATTCGCTGAATAAATAAGCGCTTGCTTACAAAAAAGGTGATGGATCCGGTTTATGATAAACAAACTGAAAGCGTCGATCCGTAAAAATTTATTTGTCATCGTTACGCTCGTCCTTACCGTGGGAGTGCTTCTTTATTTTTTATTTACCACGGAGGGAATTACGACCCTTGGGAAGCTCGTAACCCAGCTTAAGCCGCAGTGGCTTTTTCTCTCGGTTGCCGCCGCGGTCGGGTGCTGGCTTCTGGAGGGGATCACCCTGCACCTGATCTGCATACGCCTTTACCCGCAGTGGCGCTTCGGCAGCTCCTTTTCCGTGGGCATGACCGGTTTTTTATACAGCGCGCTGACCCCGTTTTCAACCGGAGGGCAGCCCATGCAGATTTATTCCATGCATAAAATGGGCATGGATACCGGAAAGGCCGGCTCGATTATTGCGGTAAAAACGCTGACCTACCAGGTGATTATGGTGGCTTATTCTTTGGTTGCGGTAGCGGCCAGGCTCCATTTCTTCCAGACCAGCGTCAGCAACTTCTCGTTTGTCACGATTATCGGCCTTTTCTGCAATTCCGTTTTTATTCTGGCGGTATTCCTGTTTATGGTCAGTGAAACGCTGACCGACAAAATATTGACGGCGGTAATACAGTTTCTTCATAAAATAAGGCTCTGCAAGCATCCCGACGAGCGGTACGAGAAAATCCACAGCCAGCTTGCAATTTTTCACGATGCTTCCAAGCTCATGGGCAATTCCGCAAAATTGTATGTGCTGGTTACGGTGTACACGGTGATCCAGATCACCCTGAACAGCCTGATTCCCTACTTTATCTACCGCAGTTTCGGCATGAACGACGCGCCGGTCACCACAATGGTTGCGGCTCAGGTTTTTGTCGCCATGGTTTCCGCGTTCGTCCCGCTTCCGGGCGCTTCCGGCGGCGCGGAGGGCAGCTTCTACCTTTTCTTCGGCATGTTCTTTCAGTCCGCGATCCTTCCCGCCATTCTGGTGTGGAGATTCCTTACCTATTACTGCAACATCCTTTTTGGCGGAATCTTCTCCTACATCGGCGGCAGGCGTTACGGCGGAGGCTCTTTGGAAGAAGAATAAATAGTATGAGTAAAATGAACCCGCGTCCCGGGACATTCCGTTTAAGAAATGTCCGGAGCGCGGGATTTTTATTGGTTCAACCGCAACGGTTCCGGTTTGCGCAGACTGCTTTTTCCAGTTCGACTACCAAAAGGGGAACAAGCGATATTGCGATGACCGCAAGCCACTGGATGGGATTCAGCACGGCGGTTTTAAAGATGATGGCAAGCGGCTGAAAAACGATCACGGCGGCCTGCAGGGCCGTGCAGATGATTGCTGCGAGCACCAGCTTGGGGTTGGCTGCAATTCCCGCTTTGAAAATCGAGTGCGGGGAACGCATGTTAAAGGTATGTACGACCTGGGAAAGGCTCAGAACCGCAAACGCCATGGTACGGCCGATGTATGGGGCGGAAGGATCAAGGTCGAAATAAATGCGTCCCACGCTGTAGGCCAGAAGGGAGAGGGAGCCGATCAGGCAGCCTTCGATCAGGATATTGTAGCCCATTCCGCCGCCGAAGATGCTTTCGTTCGGCTTGACCGGCTTGCGCTCCATAATATCGTCGTCAATCGGCTCCACGCCGAGCGCCAGCGCGGGGAGGGAATCGGTGACAAGGTTCACCCACAGAAGCTGGATCGCTACCAGGGGCAGGGGCAGCCGCAGCAGAAAGCTGACAAAAACCGTAAGGATTTCGCCGATATTGCAGCTCAGCAGGAAATGCACGGTCTTTTTAATGTTTTCATAGATGCCCCTGCCTTCGCGTACCGCCGCCACAATGGTGGCAAAGTTATCGTCCGTCAGAATCATATCGGAAGCTGCCTTGGCCACATCCGTGCCCGATATGCCCATGGCACAGCCGATGTCCGCGGCACGGAGCGCCGGGGCGTCGTTCACGCCGTCTCCCGTCATCGCAACCACTTCCCCGTGCGACTGGAAGGCCTGCACAATGCGCACCTTGTGCTCGGGAGAAACGCGCGCGAAAACAGAATAGGAGTAAATGTTCTTTTCCAGCTGCTGCTGGCTCATTTTATCCAGCTCCGCGCCGGTCGCCACCCGGCTGGAGCCCTCCATAATACCGAGCTGCCTCGCGATTGCCGCCGCGGTCGCCGCGTGGTCGCCGGTGATCATGATAGGGCGGATGCCCGCTTTTTTGCAGAGCGCCACCGCGCTTTTTGCCTGCGGCCGGGGCGGGTCGATCATCCCGATCAGTCCCATAAATACCAGATTATTTTCAATCTGTTCGCCTTTTTCCGGCAGGCGGTCGGTATCGCGGTAGGCAACGCCGATCACCCGCAGCGCCTGTGCGGCCATCTCCTCGTTCTGCCGCGGTGCGCCGCCCGTGCAGTGCGCGAACAGGATATCCGGCGCGCCCTTTGTAATGATGCGGTATTTACCGCCCGCAAGCTTGTGGACGGTCGTCATCATTTTGCGTTCCGAGGAAAAGGGGATTTCCATCACGCGCGGGAACTGCGCGTCAAGCTTAGCCTTTTTCTCCGCGGAGGCGACGACAATGGCTGTTTCCGTCGGGTCGCCGTGTACGGTCTTGCCGCTGACGGCGCAGTTTGTGCAGAGAGACGCCATGCTCAGCAGCTTCTGGCCTTCATCGGAGCGTATGGCGAGCTTTCCCACCGCGTTCCGCAGCTCAACTACGGTCATGCGGTTCTGGGTAAGCGTTCCGGTTTTATCGGAGCAGATGACGCTGGCGCTGCCGAGCGTTTCCACAGCGGGCATCCGGCGCACAATGCTTCGCTTTACCGCCATGCGGCGCACGCCCATGGCAAGCACGATCGTCACCACGGCGGGCAGCCCCTCCGGAATGGCCGCAACCGCAAGGCTGATGGAAATCAGGAACATTTCCAGCGGCTGCACGTGCTGGAACAAACCCATAATAAAAATAATAAAGCAAATCACCAGCGCCCCGATCCCCAGCCAGCGCCCTGTCTGCGCCAGTCTTCGCTGCAGCGGCGTCTGCGGCGCGTCCTGGGTGGAAATCATGTGCGCGATATGGCCCACCTGCGTGT
>JAEWUH010000044.1 GCA_023397245.1 Bacillota bacterium
GATTTAAAGTGAATGGAAAATACGGTTTCAGTAATAAATCAATGCGGAGGCTTAATATTATTATTCCTGAGAGAGGGGCAGCATGCCCATTCTCTGATTTGAAGCAAATATCCGTTCCTGCTGCCTAAAGCTCTTTGAAACTTCTGCTTTTGTTAAGATATAATTAACAAAAGAATTTTCATTCGCCGCCTTGTTCTGTGTCAGTTTTAGCGTTTCAATTTGGTTATAATATGATATAATCAAATGAAAGTATTCACTTGAGGGGTGACGAAAATGCAGCTTGCAGATCTTTCCATTATAATTCCTGTACGAAATATAGAACAGGAAATTTCCGGGATACTGCGTTCTGTTGCTGCGCAGGTTACCGAGCTTGAAGCCGAATTCATTGTGGTAGACATGGGTTCCGGGGACCAAACCGTGTTGGAGGCCGTCCAGCTTATCAAGGAGTTGAAGCTTAAGGGCTTTGTCATACAGAACGGGGACAGCACCGTTTCCGCCGCGTTGAATACCGGCATTCAGAAAGCCGGCGGGGAATATATCACCTTCATTTTTGCCCGCAGGCTGTACCGCGATTTTATCCGCGGCTATTATGAAACCGTGGTGCGTACTTCGGCTGATTTTATCTTCGGCTGTGTTACGGAAGAGGAATCGCACGCTGCGGAGCGGCGTTTGATCAGCAAAGCCGTGAAACAGGAGAGCGGGGGCAGCTATGTAAAAAATGTCTTGAAGGGCAGTTATCGTATCGATATTTCCGCCATACTGATTCGGCGCAAGTTCCTGCTGGAAAAGCAGATCCGCTTTTTTGATTCCTGCAGCCACGGCTACGCCGAGGAATTTGTTTTCCGCTGCCTGCTCATGGCCGATTCCATCGCGCAGTCGCCTGTCCTGATCAAACGCGATGCGGTTTACGAGCTGAAACGCCCGAAGCAGAAGCCGGTCGGCAGGAACATCTTTCAGCACGCGGACGCGGTTCTGCGGACCATGGATATTATCAAGACAAACTCTGAGGATGCCGAGCTGCTCCGGCTTTTTGAGCGCGAAAAGCTTCCGCTTGCCATTATGGACGCGGTAGATATCTTGCTGAAAGAGGGCACGGGGTACAACGCCATACGCGGATATCTCAAAGCGATGGGGTATGACAAGATGCTTCAGACCGGACGGGTTACGGATAAGGCTTTGAAACGACGCATTGCGGTGTGGCAGGTTATTCCGTGGATGTATAAGCCAAAATAAATATTTTTGCCGGGGGAAATCCCCGGCTTTTTTGATTTTCTAGGCTGCGCCGGAAAAATCAATTCTACCGGTCGCCGCTGATGACCATATAATCCCCGTTGCTGAGCTGGACGACGTTTGCCCGTAAGGCCCGGGCAAAATCGACTGTAAGCTTTTTCTGTTCCTCGCTGTCCGCAACCAGAAGGGTAAGGGGGTCGCCGCTCAGCACTCGTTTATCATCCGAAGTGATATAGACCAATATTTCGATGCTTTTATTCATGGCTTGGAACCTCCGTCGGTTTTCATGATTCGCCCGATTTTGCGGCTGTTTTCCAAAATTGGCGTGCTTTTTACCGCCTTGATGAGCTTGTTTAAATCGTTTACAATCGGCACAAACGCGATGACTACCCTGCCGTCTGTAAAATTCCTGCGGGTGTATTTGTATCTGCGCACGCCGAGAATCCGTACCGATTCAAACAGAATCGCCTGGCGCTGCCCGAAATTTTCAAGGGTGACCCGGCCCATCGAATTATTCGGGGTCAGAACGACCGCGATTCCTTCTTTCAGAAAAAGCTGCCGGCTCCGGTCCGTGCCAAGATAGTTCGTCACAAACATACCGTCCACATACAGTTCCGAGCCCTTTACTTCGATTTTGCCTGCTGTTACGGTGCAGACATCGCCCACTGTTTTCCCCTTGGTGAACCGGTAGATCAAAAGCAGGACGAGCAGCCCGGCCAGAGCGCCGCATACGATTTCAAGAATCATATTGCCCCGGCGTAGGATTTCCATTACAAAAACTGTTGCAAGGGCGGTAATCAGGGAAATATAATTCCGCGATTCAAATGTCTTGGCAATCCCGTCGATATACGCGTCCCCGCGCTGGGTATATTCTGTGTGCTCCAGCTTCCCCAGACTTTCCCGTTCGGTAATACGTACCTCGCGAAACTGCTGAACCGCCACTGTGAGAAAGGTGACAGACACAAAATCCCGCACAAGCAGAGCGGGAATGGCCACCGCCCCGAGCGTGGAAGCGACAAAACCCTGAAAAATATTGTTAAAATACGCGGCCGGGTAGGACGGAATCTGGCGGAAGTCAATTTTTAACGTGATCAGCCGCGCAATCGTCCCCATCACGATGCCGGTTGTAATGATATAAATTTCCTCGCTGTTAAGCGCCTTGATCGTTTCCAAATAACACACCTCCGTTTTGCTATTATTTGTATGGAAGAGGAAAAATAAACCTCTGCAGGAAACTGGTATAATTTTCTATTGCGGTGCAATGATATTCTAAATATGATCGATTAGAAACGGAGTCTTTGCATTGACGGAAACGGGAATCGGCGCGTCGGTAATACGCAAAGAAGCCTGGGAGAAGGTAACCGGTCAGGCAAAATATACGGATGATTTTATCACAGCCGGTATTTACACTGTCGGGATGGTGACCAGCACATATGCACACGCGAAAATTATAAAAATTGACTCCTCGGAGGCCTGCGCGCTGGAGGGTGTGAAAGCCGTCCTCACGGGAGAAAGCTTCCCGGTTTTCTGCGGGCCGCTGATTGAGGACCGCCCCCCGCTTGCCCGCGGAAAGGTACGGTATTACGGCGAGCCGGTCGCCCTTGTGGTAGCAAAAGACGAGTTTACCGCGGCAAGGGCGGTATCGATGATAAAGGTGGAATATGAGCCGCTCCCAACGGTGAATTCCCCCTCTCAGGCGATAAAAGACGACGCACCCGTTCTGCATGAGGAAATGATCACCTACCGGCTGACGAAAGAGGAAATCCATCCGAAGCTCGGCACCAATATCTGCGATCATAAAAAGATACGGAAAGGCGACGCCCAAAGAGGGTTTACGCAGTCCGATGTCATTGTTGAGGCAAGCTTCACGCTGCCGCAGTCCGACCATATCGCCATGGAAACCCGCGCGGTTCATGCAAAAATCGCAGCGGACGGCACGGTGTGGATGAAAACCTCCTCACAGTCCCCGTTTTCGGTGAAAAAGATTATCAGCAACACCTTCCACGTAGATTTGGGCAAGATCGTCGTAGAGGTGCCGCTTGTGGGCGGCGGTTTCGGCGGAAAGGCGCCCGTTCAGCTTGAAATCCTCGCGTACATGGCATCTCAGGCTGTGGGCGGAAAGGAAGTGCGGCTGGTCAACTCCCGCGAAAACGATATTGTTTCCTCGCCCTGCCGCATGGGGCTGGAAGCAACGGTCAAGCTGGGCGCGTCAAAGGACGGGATGCTGAAAGCCGCTCAAATGACGTACTATCTGGATTCCGGCGCGTATTCGGATATCGGGCCGACGCTGGTGAAAGCCATTATTGTAGACTGCACCGGCCCCTACAATATCCCGAACGTTTGCTGCGATGCTTACTGCGTCTATACGAACCATCCCTATGCGACCTCATACCGGGGATTCTCGCATTCATGCAGCGCTTTCTGCATCGAGCGTACGATGGACAAGCTTGCAAAGGAACTGAATATGGATCCTGCGGAGCTGCGGGTGAAAAATGCGCTCCGGCCGGGCGATACCTCGCCCACGCAGGTGAAAATAACCGCCAGCATTTTTGGAGACCTGAACGCCTGCATTTACCGGGTGAAAACGCTGATCGGCTGGGAGGAAGGAACCCGGATTGTTCTGGGGGAAAACAAAATCCGCGCAAAGGGCATCGCCTGCCTTTGGAAGACCTCAAACTCTCCGCCGGATGCCACTTCCGGCGCGCTGGTCACGTTTAATAACGATGGCAGCGTTAATCTGAACGTCGGATGCGTGGAGATCGGCCCCGGCATGAAAACCACAGCCGCGCAGATACTGGCGGATAAACTGAAAATGGATATCAGCCGGGTTTATGTGAATATGGACGTCAATACAAGGATTTCCCCGGAGCACTGGAAAACGGTTGCCAGCATGACGACCTATATGGTCGGGCGGGCCGTCCTGCGCGCCGCGGAGGACGCAATCAAGCAGCTGAAAAGTCTTGGCGGGGCGGTGCTCCGCTGTCCGCCGGAGGACCTTGAGGTGGAAAACGAGATTGTTTATGTCCGGCACGACCCGTCCCTGTTTGTCCCGATGAAAGACTTGGCGCACGGTTACCAGTACCCGAACGGGAATTCCGTCGAGGGACAGGTTTTGGGGCGCGGCACGTTTATCATGGGTGACCTCAACCTGCTGGATAAGGATACCGGCAGGGGAAAGTCCGGCCCTTACTGGACGGTGGGCGCGCAGGCGGTGGAGGTCGAGTTCGACCAAAAGGAATTTACCTACCGGCTGCTGAGGGCGGCAACCGTGCTTGACGCGGGAAAGGTGCTGAACCCGAAAATGGCGGATGGGCTCGTGAAAGGCGGAATGTGCATGGGGCTGGGGCTTGCCACTCGGGAATATTTCGCTTATGACACGGACGCAAGGGTTCTGGATACCAGCCTGCGGACGTACAAGGTGATGCACTTTGGGGAAACGCCGCAGTATCTGGTGGATTTTGTGGAAACGCCGCAGATTGATTCTCCCTATGGTTCGCGGGGAATCGCGGAGCACGGCACCGTGGGGATTCCCGCCGCGCTGGCAAACGCACTTTCCGCCGCGGCCCAGGCAGAGCTGGACGAACTTCCGCTTAACCCGGAAATGATCTGGAGAATAAAAACCGGAGGAAGCTATGATTCCGTTTGACTTTGAATATTACCGTCCGGATTCCATTGGGGAAGCGCTGGAAGCCTTCCGGCAGCTGGAAGCGCAGGGCAAAAATCCCGTTTATTACGGTGGGGGAACGGAGCTTATCAGTATGGCGCGGGTCGGCAATTTGTCCTTCGGTGCGGTGATCGACCTCAAAAGCATCCCGGAGTGCAGGGTGCTGGAATGTGACAAGGAGAACCGCCTTGTGCTCGGTTCGGCGCTCACCCTTTCCGATCTTACCGAATCCAAGCGGTTCCCGCTCATGGAA
>JAEWUH010000065.1 GCA_023397245.1 Bacillota bacterium
TTTGAGATCGTGGGCTCGGAAACGCCGAGAATCTCAGCCATTTGCTTATATTTTATTTCAAGAGGTTCGCCGGCCAGCGACGCTAAAAATATATTGAATAAAAACGTTGTCTTGGCGTTTCTCGCATTCATTTCTGCTTTCTCCTTTTACCGAAGGCTCCGCTAATTTTAAGGTTACCTTTATATATCGGTTGATTTGGATGAAAAATGAATGGAGAATGTGCCACATTTAAAGGACTTTTATGGAAATTAACCGGATTTTTCCAAAAATAAAATTTCTCCGCTGTCATAAACAGCTCCGGCCGGCGTAGTGCCGGGGCAGTTGTTCATCACAATGCCGCCCCGGAACGTATAATCCGTATCGGGGAAGCTTATGGTATAATTCAGGCTGTTTGTGGTGCCGGCACTGAAATCGATCCGTCGGATTCCGTCAACCGTAACGACGGTTTTATACGCCGAAGGTGATACGGTATGTTCCTGAATCGTAAGAATATCGTTTGTAATCGAAAAAACGATACCGGCTTTGTCTTTTGTGATGCTGTCAACCGTATCAGCGGCGCCGGCTTGAACCGAATCGGCTGTAGCGGCGTACTTCTGGAGATAATTTTCAACAAGAAGGGCTTTCTGCTGGCTGGAAGCGCTCACCGTTCCGTTTTTAAAGCCGGCAGAAACCAGATAGAACACCGAGCACGCGCCCCCGATTACCACGGCGGTGAGAGAAACCGCGACAATCAGTTCCACAAGCGTAAAGCCTTTCGCGGAGCGAATTCTCATTTCAGCCACCGTCCTTTGCCGAAAACGCCTGCATCCGGACGCATTTTCTGCCGCCGCTGTCCGTGTAAAAGACCGCCGTCCGGATTTGATAGCCCGCAATCCCGTTATTTTTATCCGTGACAAGTTCGGCGGTAAACTGTTTGTCCGCGGCAAGAGCGGAGTTCGGAAACGCGTCCCAATCCACATAAACCGCACCGTCAAACGTTGTGAAGTCACCCGGCGCTTTGGTGTGGAATTCCGTAATCAACTCATCCGCGAGGTTCTGTGCCTGCGCGGCGGCGTTAATGGACGAGCCCTGCGAAAGCACGGTGGAATGCGACAAATTAACCGCCGTAACCGCCGCCAGCACAACGATGGCAAGGATGCTGACCGCCGCGACCACTTCGAGCATGGTCAGGCCTTTTCTGCTTTTCATTTTTTGTAAGAAGCGATTAATCATAAGAATAATAGCCTCCGGTCTCCGTCGTACTGCCCGAACCGCCGCCGCCCCAACTCTGATAGGGGGAATCCGGCTTTCTGTTATAAAAATACGCTTTCGCTTTATCCGTAAACAAACTGACGCCCTTCCCGGATACGCCGATTCCGGTATTTATGTGGTAAACTCCCGCGCTTATGGTATATGAATCCGTATCCGAAAGGCAAATTTTTAGGTCATATGGAAGTTTAAGGTAAAAATCCTCGCTTCCGCTTGTTGACTTTAAGAGAAAACTTGAATTTCCCTCATTTACAATTTTGGGCTTTTTCCCATCTCCCACTTCCGTATCGGAAATCTGAGTATTGAGCAAAATGCTGTCTGCCATAAAGGCAACCGTGTTATTAGCCGGAATCGTGAAATCTTCAGAAGAATTTACATACTGCATATTGATTTCTTTTGCAATATAGGACCCAAACTTGCTCTGCCCATCCCGGCTTAAAGTCTTTTCCCATCCGTCACAGGACGTTACATACAAATAGACAATTTTATTTTTCATATTTTGACCGCTACCACCGGTATAATTTGACGGTACCCCGTCACACAGGCGCCCTTGGTTTGTCCAGATAGCGGAATCGCCGTTCCAAACCGAATCCCCGTCGCAAAGAATGCCGAAATTATTATTAACGTACTGAACCATCCTGTCGTCGGCATAATCCGGAAGGTCCGCCACGGCAACCGATTTAAAAGGTAATGTCCCATGGTCGATAAAGCCGAACAGATCGGTGTCGTCGTCAAAATAGTAATACCCTTTTTTTACGGTAATCTCCCTTTCGCCGCTTTCTTCTCCGGTCACTTTCCATCCATCCACTGAAATCTGGCAGTCACTGCCGAAACAGATTACTCCCCTGCTCTGATGATTTGTTTCCAGCAAAAGTTTGCTGTACTGTTTTTGCTCCGCCGTATAACCGCGATAATCCTGTCCGGTAATGGTATTTCCGGCAATATAAATGAAATCGGACTGAATTTCTCCATAGCTCTCATAACAGGTAAGGGTGGTGTCTTTCCCCATCAGAAATACCATCGGCGCCGTCAGTTTTTTGGTGGTTCCCCAGCCAGAGGGAAGTTGCATCGGCTTTTTGATAATAACCGGATAATCGGACTTTTTGTCATCATTCAGTTTCGGCGACCATACATCATCGACGACCTTATGGTCACCGTACCCCGCGACGCACAGCAGGAACAAAGTATTCAGACTATCATCTGTGCCTTTTGTCGGGAACTTATACGTCAGGCTTCTTATCCGGTCAGAGGACTTATATTTTGCCTTTGCCCGGATGGTTTTATCTGCGCTTGTATAAGCCGCCAGAGAATCCGAGGCCCCGGCGCCTGTTTTATAGCCAGAACCGCTCATGCTGTCCGCCAGCACGGTAAAATCGCCGCAGCCCGGGTTTTTACTGACATACGCTTTGCCGTATTCAATTGCCGATTTGGCGTCGAGATAGGCCTGACGGCCCTCCTGACCGTTTTGGGTGGAACTGATGTTATAGGCGGCGGCGGAAATAAGAGCTGCGGACAAAATCAGGATGGCCGCAGAAACAATAATGACGATTGCCAGGGCCGCGCCGCGTTTTGAACCAGCTTTCATAACCACACCTCCGCCGAATACATTTCTAAGCAAATTATACCTGTATTCCCCATTTTTAGCAAGAGTTCCCGCGTTTTTGTTACAGAAAAAAAGTCCGCTGTTTTAGTCACATAATGATAATAATTTATTTTATCATATAATTTTTTTGTATAAATATGACTATAAAAATTACTTTTCACAAATTTTACGAGCTTTATTGACATTACTGCTTCGCGGAATTATAATCGAATCAGAGAAGTTTGTCAGGGAATGTTTTACATTAAAATTTTAGAAGAGAAGGGGTCGAACAAATTATGAAAAACAGCCTGAAGAAGAAAACGAACAAAAAGGGCTTTACCCTCGTGGAACTCATTATGGTCGTGGCGCTGATTGCGGTTCTGGCAGCTATTGCGGTGCCGACCGTAACCAATGTAATTACCACCGCAAACGAAAATGTGGACAAGTCCAACGCGCAAACCATTGAACTTACTTTAAAAACAGCAGATGCTGAGATTAAGGCAAAGACTGTAACAAGTCTAGCAGCAGACAGTAAGGTATCCGCTGTTCTTGCTTATTATGGTGTAAATATTTCTCTAACCGATAAAACCAAGTCAGATAAATATTTTGCTTATAAGAACAAGACCGTACAACTCGCTTCAGCCTCTAATTCTACAGATCCCCAAGTATTCTCAGCTGATACAACATTAGCTAATTTCTTGTCTTAACCTGATTAACTTCGCTTAAAAGTATTTTTAACCGCCACCGTTTGCTTTGCGGCGGCGGTTCTTCTTATATTGGCGCTGAGACGGCCACTAGAATCTCTCTGTCACTGCGGTGACATCTCCCTTTAGCAAGGGAGACTTGGGGAAGTGGCAAGGTACATGAAAGCGCTATAGAAAATTGACATAGCCAAGTTTAATGGGGATACCCCGGGGGATGCAAGGGGGATTGGATGGAGCCCTCTCGCCGGGGACGCACAGTGCCATAAGCGCCTACGGCGACCACGTATTTTCTTTGCTATAGAAAAAACTTTTCTCCACGCCCTAAGTAAACACCCAGTTAGCTGAGCGTAAACTTGCGTTCAGGCCTAGCCTGCCCCGCCCGGCCTGAGGGCGGCTAAATGCTCTATCAATCTTGCTTAGACGCAGAATCTCTCTGTCACTGCGGTGACATCTCCCTATAGCAAGGGAGACTTGGGGAAGTGGAAATTACCTGCATATTCCCTGCCTCCCCTGATAAGGGGAGGGGGACCGCGTCAGCGGTGGAGAGATTCTGAAATGCCGCGCAAAAAACCGGCTGCCGCAAAAGCGGAGCCGGTTCCTATACATTATATAATATATTTTTAATTCTTAAATATTCTTAATTTTTATCCCGCGGCAACAAGCCTGCCGCTCACGCCGCGGGGCTTTGCCCCGTTTTCCACATTGATCTGCGTGGTAACCGACTGGCCGCCGGTAATCTCAAAAATTACGCTGCCGGTTCCCGCCTGGTTCGCCTTGACCATGTAAAGTTCTGTGCCTTTCTTGTCCTTTCCGGCGTACTGTACCGTCGTGCAGGCGCTGCCGGAATGGACGTTCAGCCTGCTCTTGTCAAGCCCGTACAGTTTTACACCGATGTAGTATTTGCCGCCGGGGCCCATGGTGTAGGAGGAGGTATCCACGATGATGGTGCCGCCCGCAACGTTGACTCCCATTTTGCTCCCGCCGATATCGACGGTAACCTCCCCTTTGGCTACTCCGGTAACCGGATAAATCCAACCGGTTTTTCCGTTGCCGCTGTAGGCTGCCGCCTTGCCGATCACGGCGACGGAGGAATTATAGGATAACTGCACGGGAGGCGTTTTGGAATCGGTTACCGCCAGCACCCAGTACGTGTTGCCGACGCCGAGCGTCACAGAGGAAGTATCCAGCGTAATGCCGGAGGTTCCGCTGTTCGAATCGTTTGAATTGTTCGTATCCTGTATTCCGGCGGTGAGCAGGCAGGAATCTGATTTGTAATCGGTGAGCCGGTCTCCCTTGGAATCCACCAGATACGCCACAAGCTTGGCCCGGTAGGAGCCCGGCTGCGTATTGCTGAGCGTCACCGTACAGGAATTGTTCGTGGAGTTTTCACTTTTTGAAAAGGATTTGGAATCCCCGTGAAGCTCCCATTTGATTTTCGTCCCGTCCGCAAACTCGGAGAGCTTTGGCTTTACGGTCGTTTTGACCACGGCCGAGGATTTTGTTGTGAGCGAAGCCTCATGGACATTGAATGTAATTCCTTCCGTTATGCTGGATTCCAGCAGGAAACTGTCGTATCCGCCGGACGTTTCTTTGTCCAGACCGAAATCATACAGCAGGACATCCTCCGTCTCCACTTGCCCGGAATCGGCTTTAAAGGCCACCTGGCCGGAGCGCACCGTATTGTTGAAAATAAGAAGCGGCTTGCCGGTTACCTCCTTATGGATCAGAAGATCGCCGGAATCAAACGTAAGCGTTCCGGGGCCCACCAGTTCATCCAGCTCAAGCGGGTAGACCGTTGAAAATTCGCCGTTCTGCGCGATGGACAAGGTGCCCGCCGTCAGCTTTCCGCCTGCGGAAACCGCGCTGCTCCCGTCCACGTAGACCTTGTTCATATCCGTCATTTTCGGGGCTTTGCCGGTAAAGGATTTCAAATCCATTTCCGCCGTGCCGCCGCCGATGAATTCATCCGCCTTCAGGTAATTACCCGTGAGGGTAATGGAAGTGGAGGCCGTAACCGTATCGTTCACCGTCATGGCGGACGAACCGCTTGCCACAATTTTTTCGGCGGTCACCGCGCCCCCTATGAAAACTTTGCCGCCGAAGGTGATCTGGTCGCCGCATTCCACCGTGCGCTTTATCGTACCGCCGTTCAGAACAAGGTTGCTTTCCGACTGAATGGAACCGATTGTTCCGTTTGTTACCGTAACCTTACCGGAACAGTCCACATCGTCCATAACGCCGGTGGTAATGGTCAGAGTCGAATTTCCGCCGCTAACCGTAACGTCATTCATTTTTCCGGCTGTAATCGTAACCTTGGAATTGTCCCCGCTGACCGTAACATCCTTAAGGTCGCCGCTTTTTATGGTCAGGTCGCCCGAACAACTCACGCTCTGGTCCGTAACCTCTGTAAATTTATCTTCATCCCATTTTGCGCTCCAGTCCGAAGCCGTTCCCAGATAGGTTTTAGCCCCGTGCTTGTCGATGACGCCGGCCGTTGTTGCCGCCGAACATACGAAAGCCGGCATGGCCGAAAGAATCATCGCCAGCGACAGAAGTACCGCAGCCGTCCTTTTCAATAGAAAGCCCTCCCTCTCCAAATTCATTTTTAAAAACATTCAGGCGTGACTTTAGCGGCAGCCTGATTTTTGTCTGTTCTTATCCATCATGAACATATTTCGGCTTTTATTTTACAATATTTACTAAACAATAGCAAGTTAAAAGGCCGGAGAAGAAAAAATTTGCCGTATCGAATATGCCTTGCATATTCGACAAAATCCGACCGAATTGTTTTCATTGCCGCTCTGTGCGTATTTTGTTATAATATATGTATTTAAATAATTAATTTGTAAAATATTCATATAACGCAGGAAAAGTGTGGTGTAAGCAAACTTGAAATTGATTCTGCTTCAGGTAACCCGCAGCGCCCTGTTTCTTACGCCCGTACGCAGCGGGCATACGGTTGCCTTTGGAACCCCTCGCGTTTTTGAGCTTCCGGAAGTATTCCGCAAAAGCGGAACCTTCTCCGACCTCCCCCGTTTTGCCAAATTTGTAAAGGACTGCATTCGGAAAGAAAGCCTCCGGACGAATAAAATTCTGTTCTGCCTTGAGGACTCCAGCCTGATCGTCAAGGAATACCAGCATCTGCCGTGCAAAAAGAGGAGTCTGCTTTCCTTTGCCAAATTGGAGGCGGAATCCGTTCTGCCGGACGGCGTGGACGAATATATCATTCAGAATTATGAATACGGTAATAAAAATGAAGTGACCGGCAAGATGACGGGTTCATTGTATGCCGTGAAGGATGCGCTGATTTCGGGAATCATGAAAGCCTTCCCCTGTTTCGGCCTTCATGTGGTCAAAATAATGCCGCCCGTCGGCGGACTCCTCTGCGCCGCCAAATCCGGGGTGAATTCAAAGGACTCGACCGTCGCAGTGCTGGAGCTTGGCTTTAAGAAGACGCACCTGCTTGTTTTCCATAACGGCTGCCCGATTATCCAAAGAAGCTTTGAATCCATTTTTGACGATCTTATCGATCTTCAGATGGAGACCAAATCTGTCTCGTATAAGGAAGCATTTGGTCTCATCAGCACCCGCGGCGTCTACGGAACGGATTCCCCCGACCTGACGGAAGAAACGAACCGGCGGATCGCCACCCTGCTCGACGTGGGCGCGAACGAAATCATCCGAAACATCCGGATGGCGCTTTCCCGGGAGCGGTTGGAGCTGAACAAACTGGTCCTCTGCGGCACCATGACCATGATCCCCCATCTGATTGAATTCTGGGAGAAGCTTGACCTGGACGTCCCGCTGGAAACCGCCAACCGCGGCGCTGCGGGAAAGCTGCCCAGAATGGAGGCGGACGCGAAACGGGCGGGGTATCAGCCCGCGGCCTTTTTTGCCGCCTGCGGGATGCTTTCCGCCAGGAAATCCGATGATATCGACTTCTTAAATTATAAAAGGGCCCAGAAAAGCAGGCATGCGGCAAACGCCCTCCTGCTTGTGCTCGTGACCCTGGTCACGGTGAGCGTCATGCTTTTGGAGCCGCTCCTCTATTACGAAAAGAGCATTGCGTACAAGGGGGATGAAGAACCCCTGAAAAACTACGCGGAAATACAGTCGCTGCTGAAATCGCAGAGCGACCTGAGCGCCGCATTTTCTAAAGCAAAAGCCGATCAGGACAAGCTGCCGTCCGGAAAAAGCAACGCCCGCGAGATTACGAAGCAGCTGTTCCTCCAAATCGCCGCAAAAGCCCAGTCCATGGAGTCCTTTGAAATCGACAACACAACCGGAGCCGTAACCGTTCAATTTAAGGTTTCAGCCTACAGCAATTATGTTGCGATTAAACAAAGCATTGAATCGGACAAATATTTTACCGTTTTCCCGCCGATATCGGTTGCCAGGGAAGACGGCGGCGCTTACAGCTGCAGCCTGGTTCTGAAGCCGAACGGGTTTGTGCCGTACATTTCAGGGAATAAGGACGGTGGCGCCAAATGAAAAAGAAGAAGATTTCGGGCGTTCTGATCTATTTGTTCTGCTGCGCCCTTGTGCTCCTCCTGTATATGAATTTTGTCTATACGCCGCTGAGCAAAACGATTGCCCAGCTTGACCAGAGACACAGCGGAATTCAGGAACAGATCAGCGGCTACAAACTGCAGGAGGCTCAAAAGGACAATCTTGTAAGCCATATTGACGAGCTGAAGTCGCAGATTGCAAAAGCGGAAGAGGCGGGGGACGCGGTTACCGCCAAAAATGCGGAGGAAGATATCGGCGCGGCCTGCAAAGCTGCGGGAATCGACCCCAAAAGCCTGAATCTCAGTGAGGAAACCGAGGATAAAAGCAAGACGAACGCGCAGGGCAAGCCGCTGTGCAGCATTACGGCCGATCTGGAGGTAACCTGCACCGGTGCGCAGCTCCAGACGCTTCTGAATTACTTTGAACAGGAGTCGAAAGGCGCCTATTATGTGAAAAGCGTTTCTTTTAAGACGAATAAAGATGTGTCCGACGCCAGCCTTTCGCTGCTGCTTTACTACTTCGGCGCGCAGGAGACGAAAAAGTGAACCGCGCGCTGTGGATTGCTGTCGGCGCGGCGGGGGCCTGTGCGGCAGCTGGGCTCAGCGTATTCCTGTTTAACCGGATTCCGGCAGGCTGGCTTTGTGACTACGGTGAACAGCCCGGTGAAGACCTTATGGGAATCCGACTCCATGCCTGTCCGCACGGTGCGGTGATGGCGCTCCTCCTGACGGCAGCCTTTCTGGGTATGGGCGCGCAGTATGAAGGCAGGCCGTTTTTTCTTGCGGCAGGCTGCCTGCTTGCTGTAATCCTCCTACTGGTTTCCGTCTCCGATTTCCTGTATTTTATCATACCGGATCAGTTCGTTCTGGCGCTGCTTTTTGCGGCATCCGTTTTTTCCGGGTACGATCTGCTGAGCGGGCAGAGGCTGTTCCACGGCGGCTGGCTTTCCCCTGTTCTGGGGGGGGCGGCGGGAGCGGGGCTGATGCTGGCGGTGGGGCTTGCGGGCCGTTTCCTTTTTAAAAAGGAAGCCATGGGGTTCGGCGACGTAAAGCTTTTCGCGGCAGCGGGGGCGGCGGCAGGTTTTCCGGGCATTCTTTTCGTCTTTCTGCTTACGATTTTCTCGGCATTTTTTTCTATTGTTTTTCTGGTATTGAGAAGAAAGGATATCAAAAACCTGGTTCTTCCTTTCGGGCCTTTTATCTGTCTGGCCCTGCTCTTGTTCCTGATTTTTCATGCACAAATAAACAGCTTTGCAGACTGGTACCTGTCTTTGCTGATGATACAATAAGGAGCGCACCATGAAAATAACCAATTTGAAACTCGGGCAGATTCTAATCAACTCCGGCGTTCTTACCGAAGAACAGCTCCAGCAGGCTCTTGCGCGCCAGAAGGGCTCCAACAAGCGGCTCGGCGCGATTCTGGTGGAGGACCGCTTTCTGACCGAGATGCAGATTATCCGCTCGCTTGAAAAGCAGCTTTCCATCCCCTACCTTGACCTGTCCTCCGTGAGCGTGGACACCACGCTTTCCTCACTTGTGCCGGAGGAGCTTGCCCATTCCAACTTTATTGTTCCCGTCCGCCGCGAGGGCAGCATTCTGACCGTGGCGGTAGCCGACCCGCTGGACTACAACGGCATCAACGATATCGGCATCTACACCCGGTTAAAGGTCAACCCTGTGATTGCCGAACGGGAAAAAATCGAAACGAAAATCCGGGAGCTTTACACAACGCAGAAGGCCTTCGCCGCCGCGAAGGAGCTTTCCGATTCGCAGCAGGAGCTGACGCCGGAGGACATACAGGGCGGCGACCAGCCGATCATCCGTTTTGTCAACAATATGATCGAACAGGCCATTTTACAGAAGGCCAGCGACATTCACATAGAGCCGCAGGAAAAATCCATGCGCATCCGTTTCCGCGTGGACGGCCACCTGAGCCTTTACATGGAAACCAGCGCGGAGCTGATTCCGTCTGTGGTTTCCCGCATCAAGCTGATCGGCGGCATGAATATCGCCGAGCGGCGGATTCCTCAGGACGGGCGCATCAGCTATAAGGTCAGCGGCAGGGAAGTGGATATGAGAATCTCCATCCTGCCCAGCGTATTCGGCGAAAAAGTGGTTATCCGTATCACTACCGCGCTGAGCTTTTCGCTGGTAAAGGAGGATATCGGGTTTCTCCCCGAGAACCTTGTAAAATTTGATGAACTGCTGCGCAACAACCACGGCATCATCCTGCTGGTCGGCCCGACCGGCAGCGGCAAGTCGACTACGCTTTATACCGCGCTGAAATCCATTATGCGCGAAGATATCAATATCGTTACGGTAGAGAACCCGGTGGAAATGGTTATCCCGAATATTACCCAGGTGGAAATCAACACAAAGGCGGGGCTCACCTTTGCCTCCGTGCTCCGTTCCATCCTGCGGCAGGACCCGGACGTGGTCATGATCGGCGAAATACGCGACCAGGAAACCGCGGCCATCGCCAGCAGCGTGGCAATTACGGGGCACCTGGTATTTTCCACCCTGCACACCTACGACGCCCCCAGCACAATCATCCGCCTGGTGGATATGGGCGTGGAGCCGTACATGGTTTCCTCCGCGATGCTGGGCGTGATTGCGCAGCGCCTTGTGCGCACGCTCTGCCCGCACTGCAAGGAAGCGTATACGGCAAGCAGCGAGGAGCTGGAAATGCTCGGCCTGCAGAAAGGCACCCCCCTTACGCTATATCGGGCGAAGGGGTGCAGCTTCTGCGACGGCAAGGGCTACAAGGGCAGAACGGCCATCCACGAGGTCATGCCCGTAACTCCCGCGATCCGCTCGTGCATAAACCACGGCAAAAATACGGACGATATCCGGGAAGCCGCGGTTAGGGAAGGAATGATCACGCTGGACGAGAACATCCGGCGGGTTGTTATTTCCGGCAAGACCTCAGTGGATGAAATGGTGCAGATTTATAACTTTAATACATGAGGGGAATGGGAATGGAATTTAATCAGATCGTTAAGAGCGGCGTAGAACACCGCGCTTCGGATATCCATCTGGCGGCCGGGAACCGTCCGGCTTACCGGATCAACGGAAAAATGTGTTTTCTTGACGCTCCCGCGCTTACGCCGCAGGAAGTGGATTCCATGATACGCGAATGCCTCGGCGCCGAAAAATACGAACAGTTCCGCAAAACGGGCGACGCCGACGCGGCCGCGGAAATCCCCGGCTGCGGGCGTTTCCGCATCAACGCCCTGCGGCAGGTGCACGGGGTAACGCTGGTGATGCGTATCATCAACTCAAAAACGCCGGAAATTTCGGAGCTGAACCTGCCCCGCTCCATCAGCCGAATCCTTGACCTGAAGGACGGCCTTGTGCTGGTGACCGGCCCGACCGGCAGCGGCAAATCGACCACCCTTGCTGCAATTATCAATGAATACAACAAAAACCGTTCCTGCCATATCATCACGATCGAAGACCCGATCGAATATCTTCATACACCGAAAAGCAGCATCATCAACCAGCGCGAAATCGGCGAGGACAGCGTTTCCTATGCCCGCGCGCTGAAAGCCGCCCTGCGTGAGGACCCCGATATTATTTTGGTGGGAGAAATGCGCGACCTGGAATCCATATCCATCGCGATTACCGCGGCGGAAACCGGGCATCTGGTGCTTTCCACCCTGCACACCATCGGCGCGGCCAAAACGGTTGACCGCCTGATTGATGTGTTCCCGCCCAGCCAGCAGCAGCAAATACGCACCCAGCTTTCCACCGTGCTGCAGAGTGTGGTTTCCCAGCGTCTGCTGCCCACCGCGGACGGCAGGGGGCGCGTGGCCGCGTTTGAGATGATGTTTATCACCCCGGCGATCTCCAACCTGATCCGCGAGGGAAAAACCGCGAACATCTGCCAGTCCATTCAGACCGGCGTAAGCCAGGGAATGATCACGCTGGACCGCAGCATTGACGACCTTGTGAGCAGAGGTCTGATTACGGCGAACACTGCGGAGGAATTCCGGAGCGAGCTTGCAAAGTAAGGAAGGGATTTTATTGCTTTATCACTATACCGCCGTCGACGCTAAAAACAAAAAATCCCGCGGCTTCACGGAAGCCGACAACAAAGCCGCCGTGATCGCCATGCTTCAGGGGAAGAATCTGATGCCGGTGGAGATTTCCGGCACGGAGCAGGCAAATACAGAGCAGAAATCCATCTGGGAGACGGAAATCGGTTCGTCGGACATTCACAAGGCGAAAATCCCGAAGAAAAAGCTTCTTACCATGATGCATCAGATGGGCATTATGATGAAGGCGGGCGTTTCCCTTTCCATGGCGATGGGCGTGCTGATCGACTCGGAAAAAAACAAAAAATTCAAGAAGATTCTAAAGGAAATGAACGACGACCTGTACACCGGCGTACCGATTTCCGCCACGATGACAAAATTCAGGGCGTTTCCCGAAATCGTGGTGAACATCGTGCAGTCCGGCGAAGCCAACGGCCGTCTGGACAGCGCGTTTGAACGCTGCGCGGTCGTTCTGGAAAAGGAAATCGCGCTTGCCGGAAAACTGAAAGGCGCGACAACGTACCCGGCCTTTCTGCTGGTTCTCACCGTGGGCATGCTGATCGTAATGAACTGCCTGGTGCTGCCCAACTTTGCTTCCGTATTCAAGCAGTTCAACGCCGAGCTCCCGGCAATCACCGTATTCGTAATGGCTTTTTCCAGATGCCTTTCGTCCTACTGGTACCTTATTTTGCTGGTGCTGTTTCTCCTGATTTTAACTTACGTCCTGCTGAAAAGGAACTGCGTCCCCTTTTCAACCGGCGTTGACCGTATTTTGCTGAAGCTTCCCGCGATCGGCACCCTGCTGAAGCAGTCCTATGTCGCGCGGTTCTGCCGCATCATGTCTTCCCTTGTGGAATCCGGTGTGGATATTGTGAACGCGCTGGAAATTTCGCGCAATGTCATTCCCAACCGGTTTATGAAGGCGCAGCTGACGCAGGCGATCGCCGACGTAAGGGTGGGTTCCTCCATTAACGCCACCTTTGCCAAGTTTCCCGTATTTGACTCGCTGCTGGTTTCCATGATGAAGGTCGGCGAAGAATCCGGCATGCTGTATGAGACGCTGGATAAGATGGCGACGCTTTACGAGCAGGAAACCGAGGAGTCCACAAAAAAGCTGACAAATATGATGGAGCCGGCAATGACCATCATTATTGCTTTGGTGGTGGGGACCGTGGTCATCGCCATCGTTCTCCCCATGTTCGGTATGTACAGCGTTGTGGCCGGCGGTTAAGGCGGAATACAAAAATATTCCGGTGCCGAGAAATCGCGCAGCCGCAAAATTGTGACCCATTTTTGCGGCTGCGCGACTTGATCGACTGCCTGACGGCGGATGAATACCCCGCCGAATTTTTTTAGCGTCTCTGAAAAAGATATTACCGGAACATCGTAACGACATTGTCCATCATATCGTTTACAGCGTGCATGGCCTTGTTGGCGTTGCGGCGGAAGTGCCGGTTATCCTTCATCATCCTTGAGCCTACTGCGTAAACGGCCACGCCCGCGATCATTCCTGCACCGATGCCCCTGATAAAGCCCATTGTCTGCTTATACATTATATAAAACCTCCCAATTAATTTGATGATACAAAAGCCTGACATTATGTTTCCCTCCTTTTCGCTGTTTATTTTTGAAAAATAATGCCAAAACTTACAAAGGAGCCTGTTATGTCCACACTGAACATTGTAATGGTAGAACCCGAAATTCCGCAGAATACGGGGAACGTGGCGCGTACCTGCGCCGCAACCGGAGCCCGGCTGCATCTGGTGGGGCCGATGGGATTTAAAATCGACGATAAAAAGCTGAAACGCGCCGGTCTGGATTACTGGCACCTGCTTGATATTTCCTATTATGATAGCCTGTCCGAATTTTTCCGACACAACACAGGAAATTTTTTCTATTTTTCAACCAAGGCGCGGCACATCCATTCCAATATGAGTTATCCCGACGGCTGCTACCTTGTTTTCGGAAAGGAAACGGCGGGCCTGCCGGAAGAGCTTCTGCACGAAAACCCCGATACCTGCGTGCGGATTCCGATGCTCAATAACCCGGATGCACGCAGCCTGAACCTTTCCAATTCCGTGGCAATCGGCGTTTATGAGGTGCTGCGCCAGTGGGGTTACCCCAGCCTTTTATGCGAAGGAAAGCTTCGCGGTTTTGATTGGTGATTATTTTAACAAGGTAGGTTCTCCGCGCCCCAATACGCTTGAAATACTCCATATTTTAGTGTATAATGGCAAAGGTTAAATACGTATATTCTGAACTCATAAATATAAAGGAGTGCAAAACATGAATTATCTGAACAAAAAGACTGTAGAAGATATTGATGTTGCAGGCAAAAAGGTACTCGTTCGCTGCGACTTCAATGTACCGTTCGACGCTGAGGGCAACATCACAGACCCGAAACGTATCGACGAAGCACTTAAGACAATCAATTATCTTATCAGCCACAAGGCAAAGGTAATCCTCTGCTCGCATCTGGGACGTCCGAAGGGCGAATTCAACATGAAATACTCCCTTGCCCCGGTTGCCAAGTATCTTTCCAAGGCCCTCGGTCAGGAAGTGAAAATGGCCTCCGACGTCATCGGCGACAGTGCCAAGAGCATTGCCGCTTCTCTGAAGGACGGAGAAGTGGAGCTGATTGAAAACGTGCGTTTCCACAAGGAAGAGGAAAAGAACGATCCCGAATTTTCAAAGCAACTTGCCTCTCTTGCTGAAATCTATGTAAACGACGCGTTCGGCACCGCGCACCGCGCACACGCTTCCACCGCCGGCGTCGCAGCCTATCTGCCGGCCGTATGCGGCTACCTGATCAAGAAGGAAATCACCATCATGGGCGGCGCGCTCAGCAACCCGAAGCGTCCGTTCGTCGCCATTCTGGGCGGCGCGAAGGTTTCCGATAAGATCGGCGTTATCACCAACCTGCTCGATAAGGTTGACACCCTGATCATCGGCGGCGGCATGGCTTATACCTTCATGAATGCACTCGGCTACTCCATCGGCACTTCCATCTGCGAGAGCGACAAGGTTGAGCTTGCAAAGGACATGATGGCAAAGGCAAAGGAAAAGGGCGTTAAGTTCCTGATTCCGGTGGACAACGTGGTAGCGACCGAATACAAAGCGGACGCCGAACACAAGGTTGTTGACTCCGACCAGATTCCGGACGGCTGGATGGGCCTTGATATCGGGCCGAAATCCGCCGCACTGTTCGCGGACGCCATAAAAGGCACCGGAACGGTCGTATGGAACGGGCCTATGGGCGTTTCCGAATGGGATAACTTTGCGGCGGGCACCATCGCCGTGGCAAAGGCTGTTGCGGACAGCGGCGCAATCTCCATCATCGGCGGCGGCGATTCCGCAGCTGCGGTTGAGAAGCTCGGCTTTGCAGAAAAGATGACCCACATTTCCACAGGCGGCGGCGCTTCCCTTGAATTTCTCGAGGGCCTTGAGCTCCCGGGTATTGCCTGCCTGAACGACAAATAATGATCGATAGCCTGAGGGGCGGAGGATTCCGCCCCTTTAATTCTATATATTAAGATATGGAGGATATTAAAATGGATAAGAAATTAAGAAAAGCAGTTATCGCGGGCAACTGGAAAATGAACAAGACCCCCGCCGAGGCAAAGGAACTGATCGAGGGCATTAAGCCGCTCGTTAAGGACGCGGACTGCGACGTTGTCGTATGCGTGCCTTATGTTGATCTCTCCGCCGCATTGGAAGCAACCAAGGGCACCAACATCGGGGTGGGCGCCGAGAACTGCCACTGGGAAAAGAGCGGCGCGTTCACCGGCGAAATTTCCGCGGATATGCTGACCTCCATGGGCGTACAGTATGTAATTATCGGCCACAGCGAGCGCAGAACCTACTTCGGCGAGACCGACGTGACCGT
>JAEWUH010000197.1 GCA_023397245.1 Bacillota bacterium
CATCATTACCATTGAGGATCCTATCGAGTTCCTGCACCGGCACGACCGGAGCATCGTGAGCCAGCGCGAGGTTTCCCACGATACGGGCGGTTACATCACCGCGCTGCGCGCCGCGCTCCGGCAGGCGCCCGACGTAATCCTGCTCGGCGAGATGCGCGACTACGAAACCATCACCACGGCGATGACGGCGGCGGAAACCGGCCAGCTTGTACTTTCCACGCTGCATACCGTCGGCGCTGCAAACACCATCGACCGTATCATCGACGTGTTTCCGCCCAGCCAGCAGCAGCAGATACGGGTGCAGCTTTCCATGGTGCTGCAGGCGGTCGTTTCGCAGCAGCTGATCCCCACGGTGGACGGCAGGCTGACCCCGGCGTTCGAGATTATGCTTGCAAATTCCGCCATACGCAATATGATTAGGGAATCCAAGGTCCACCAGATTGACAACGCGATTTATTCCGCGCTCGGCGAAGGGATGCTCCCGATGGACACGGATCTTTACGGGCTTTATTCCGAGGGAAGGATTTCAAGGGAAAACGCGCTCCTCTACGCGGCCAATCCGGACAGTCTTGCAAAAAGGCTGAACTGAAATACAGAGATTACAAACCGGCTCTCTTCGCTGAAAACAGCGGGAAGGGTCGGCTTTTTTCTGTACGAACACGTCTTTGATAAATCTCATATATTATTATGGATACGGAATTAAGTGTTATAATTTATGTTAAAATCAGGTTAATTACCATATGAAATAAGGGCTTTTATGAATACGATTCAATCCAAGGCATCCGACTTTTTTAAGACAACCTTCCGCGCCCTGCAGTACCGCAACTTCCGGCTGTTCTGGTTTGGCCAGTGCATTTCCCTCACGGGAACCTGGATGCAGCGTACCGCACAGACGTGGCTGGTTTATACCATAACGAATTCGCCCCTGCTTGTGGGGATTGTGGGCGTCTGCCAGTTTCTGCCGATGCTCCTGTTTTCCCTGTTCGCCGGGGTGCTGGCCGACCGATTCTCCAAAAAGAAGCTGCTGATTTTCACCCAGTGCATGTTTATGCTGCAGGCGGTCATTATGACGGTTCTTACCTATTCCGGGCAGATACGCTACTGGCATATCCTGCTGCTCAGCATGCTGTTCGGCTTTACCCAAACGCTGGATATGCCTGCAAGACAATCCTTTTTCATCGATTTGGTCGGGCGCGAAAACCTTACCAACGCGATTTCACTGAATTCCACGATCGTAAACCTCGCGCGTATTGTCGGCCCGGCGGTCAGCGGCCTGATTATGCTGAAATACGGTACGGTTTTCTGCTTCTTTATCAATACAATCAGTTTTCTCCCCGTAATTGCCGGTCTGCTGATGATCCGGGCAAAGGAGAACCTGATACACCGGGAAGCCGGACATATGCTGGTGGATATCCGCGACGGAATCCGTTATATCGGGAAAAATGAAACGCTGGTGCTCAATGTGCTGATCACCGCGGTGGTGTGCACCTTTGCGATGAACAACGACGTTATCATCCCAATCTTTGCGAAAGAGGTTCTGGGGCGCGGAGCGGATGGGTATTCCTTCCTGCTTGCCACGGCGGGGTTCGGCGCATTTGCGGGCGCGGTGCTGATGGCGTATTTCAGCAAATTCGGCGTGCGGAAAAGCCTGCTGATCCTAAGCGGTTTTGCCACCGCCCTTCTGCAGATATTCACCGTGTTCGGCCGAAGCTTCGGACTTGCCGCGGTGCTGATCGGGGCAATCGGCTTCTTCAATCTTATTTTCATCAATATCGCGAATTCCGTATTCCAGCTTAATTCCTCCAACGAATACCGCGGGCGCGTGATGAGTGTTTATTCGTTTCTTAATTTGGGTTCCACACCGATCGGCAACTTCGGGGTGGGAATTGTGATGGAAAAGCTGGGCGGCATTTCCGGCTTTGCGTCCTGCGGAATCATTACCGCCGCGCTGTTGGCTGCAATCCTGCTGATTAAGCGAAAATCGGTGTTAAACTATATCGGGTCAAAGCAGTAACCCGGCGTTTTGCTGCGAAAGGGAACCTCTTATGGGGTTCCTTTTTTTGTATTCGGCCTTCGGCGGCGCCGATGGATACTCAAAGAAGCCTGTCCCGCAACCGGTAAAATAATCGCTTAAAAATATTTTTCGCAATTATATTGACAATCTGTTTTTAGCGCAGTATATTAGTAGTACAAAATATACAACGTACACGGAGGGCGGATTTATGGAAGAAATTGTTGAATGCTTATGCCGGCTGAACTTCAGCCGCCTGGAAGCAAAAATATATCTTACCCTGTTGGAGGGCGGCAAACAGTCCGGGTACCAGATTGCGAAAAAAATCAATATATCCCGCTCCTCGGTCTATGCGGCGATCAGCCATATGTATGAAAACGGCTCTATTCTGCTCCTTTCGGAAGAGGTGCAGCTTTACGAGGCGCAGAATCCGTTCATCCTGTTCCCGCAGCTGAAAAAGCAGTTTACAGAAAACGCCGACCTTGCCCTTACAAACCTGCAGTCCCTCTACGAAAACCGGAGGGAGGAGCGCTTTACCAATTTGAAAGGGCTCGAGTCGGTGACGGCAAACGCAAAAGAACTTTTGCTGACCGCAAAAAAAGAAGTCTATATGAATACCGATTTTGATCTGCGGCTTTTTTCGGAAGAATTTAAAACGCTGAAACAGCGCGGCGTCCGCGTAATCGTTTTTTCCTTTGCGGCGCTGGAGCACAGCGGCCTTGAGATTGAATTCTATACGCATAATAATTTCGCCTGCGACAGCGAAAGACCCTCCCGCCTGATGCTGGTGACCGATATGGACGCAACCATCGTGGCGGACCGCAGCCCCGGAAAAGACAACTGGTTCGGAACCGTGACCAACAATACGCTGATGGTTTCCATTATTACGGAGCATATCCACAATGATATCTACCTGCTGAAGCTGAAGGAAAAATACGGCAGCGGTCTGATTGATAATACGATCAAAATAAATACCATGCTGGAAAACCGTTAAGGAGGCAATATGGCAAAAATAACGCTTAACAGAAGCGTACGGGACAGTCTGCTCACCGTTGCTCTCCCTATTTCTCTGCAAAGTCTGTTTCAGGCGTCCCTCAGCGTGATCGATGAAATCATGATCGGCCAGATCGGTACGGACAGTATTACGGGAGTGGGGCTCGGCTCGAAATTCCCGGGCCTCTTCCTGATTACGCTTGCCGCAATCGGGACGTCGGCGTCGATCATGATCTCGCAGTATTACGGAGCGGAAAGCCCGCAGGGCGTGAACCGTTCCTTTGTGTGCAACGGGATGTTGGCGCTTCTGGTTACCGTACTGTTTTTTCTGCCCTCCGCCTTTTTCCCGGAGCAGATCATGCGGCTTTATACCAACGACAGCCGGATCATCCGTATGGGTGCCGATTATCTGCGACTGACGGCGATCGGCTATTTCCCTCTCCTGTGTACCACGATGGTTTCCGCCATACTCCGCAATACCGGTTATGCGGGGATTCCCATGGCCGCGAGCATCGTTTCCGTACTCGCCAACACGCTGCTGAATTACCTCCTGATTTTTGGCAGCTTTGGTGCTCCCAGGCTCGGCGTAAACGGAACGGCGGTCGCAACAACCGCCTCCCGTATGCTGGAAAGCCTGATTCTGCTCGCTTTTTTCTTTCGATTCCGGCAGAAAGGCGTGTTCGGAATCCGCTTCCGCTCCGCGCTGCCCCGGAACTTTCTGAAGCTGACGCTGGTGATTGCGTCCCCCATTGTGGCCAATGAATTTTTATGGGGCTTCGGCGATACCGTGTATGCTTCCGTTTACGGCCATATCGGAACGGAGGCGGCCGCCGCCATGACGCTGACCTACCCGGTGCAGAGCCTTTCTATCGGGCTGTTTACGGGCGTTTCGTCCGCCGCAGCCATTCTCGTGGGAAATTCACTCGGCAAAGAGAAAACCGATGAGGCCTATGCGACCTCGCGTTCTTTTCTCCGGCTGGGGATGGCCGGCTCCGCCTGCTTCGTTTTCATTTTACTGATGCTTTCCAGGATCTATGTAAACCTCTATAATGTCCCTGAAACCACAAAGCAAACCACTGCTTTCCTTCTTGCAGTATTTGCAGGATTCCTTCTTATTAAGGTTTCAAATATGATTCTGGGAGGCGGAATTTTAAGAAGCGGGGGGAATACCGGCTATACCCTGCTGCTGGATGTGCTTGGCACATGGGGGATCGGCGTTCCGCTGGGGCTTTTGGCCGGTTTTGTACTGCGCCTGCCCATCCAATGGGTTTACTTTTTCATTTCCGTCGAGGAAGCGGTACGGCTGGTTCTGGGGCTTTGGATTTTCCGGTCCGGAAAGTGGATTAACAACATCACACAAAAGAACGTCAGCAGGGCATAACCCGCTGACGCTCTTTTTATCCGTTTAAATTGTCTCCGACCCGCGGAGTGCAGAATTTTGTTTTGCTTACAAAGCTCTGGATTTGTCGATGCACGCCTGCATTGCGTCAATGATGCTGCTGCGGAAGCCCTTTTCCTCCAGCACCTTTACCGCTTCAATGGTGGTGCCGGCGGGGGAGCAAACCATATCCTTGAGGGCGCCGGGGTGCAGGCCGGTTTCCAGCACCATTTTTGCGCTGCCCAACACCGCCTGCGCTGCGAACGTGTAGGCCTTGTCCCTTGGCATACCGCCCATAACCGCCGCGTCCGCCATAGCTTCGATCATCATGTAGACATACGCCGGGGAGCTTCCGCTTACGGCCACCACGGCATCCATCATATATTCCGCCACCGCTTCCGTCTTGCCGAAGCAGTTCAGCAGGCTGCAGACATATTCAAATTCCTGCTCCGTCACAAGCCCGTTCCTGCAGACCGCCGTCATGCCCGCGCAGACCATTGCGGGGGTGTTCGGCATGGTGCGCACGATCTTTACCGCTCTTCCGAACATTTCCTCCAGCTTTTTCAGCGTCTGGCCGGGGGCAATGGTGACGACCACCGTGTCTTCCGCCACGAAGGGCGAAATCTCCTGAATCACGGAGGGGTAAAACTGGGGCTTTACGGAAAGCACCAGCACCTCGCAGCCGGCGGCAACCTCCGTGTTGTTCTGTGAAACAGAAATCTTTAACGTGTCCTGTGCCTTTTCCAGAGAGGCGCGGTTTACGTCCGCCGCAACGATTTCCTCCGGCTTCAGAAGCCCGGAATCAATGATGCCGCCCATAATAGCCTTTGCCATATTGCCGCAGCCGATAAATCCAAGTCTTTTATTCATATCAAACGCCCAGCTTTCTTTTATTTTGATCGGTTCCGCTGACAGCGGAGCGGATTTTCGGGTGATAAATCGGTAAATCGATACTTTCCTTATGGTACACTAACTTTGCGCAAGAAGCAAGGGCCGAAGCGGAAAACCTTCCGGGTTCAATAAAACGGTACCGAAGTTCTGCGGTTCCGGGATTTTATCGACAGTCTGCGGATACTTTTTCAGCGCCCTGTGCTATAATAGCCTTATCAGAATAAGAAAACGGAGGACGGCAGATGAAAAATGTGTGGTATTATGACTTTCCGGTCGGCACGCTCGGGATTGCGGAAGACGGCGCGGGAATAACGGATATTTTCCGGGCGGACGGAACCAAGCCGGACGGTCTGACCGAAGCGGAAACGCCGCGGATTAAAGCGGCGGCGCAGCAGCTGAAAGAATATTTTGAAGGCAGCCGGAAGGAATTTGAACTTCCGCTTTCGCTCGGCGGAACAGATTTTCAGCGTTCGGTCTGGAAGGCGCTGCAGGCGATCCCCTACGGGGAAACCCGCAGCTATCGGCAGATCGCCGAACAGGCCGGCAGCCCGAAAGCGTGCCGCGCCGTGGGCATGGCGAACCACCGCAACCCCGTGATGATCGTAGTTCCCTGCCACCGGGTGATCGGCGCGAACGGCAGTATGGTCGGTTACGGAGGGGGACTGGAAATGAAGGAATTTCTGCTCCGGCTGGAAGGGGAAAACCGGAAAAAGTAAGGGAAAACAGCCCGCCGCAACCGCAGGTTGACAAAACGCAAACGCAGCTTGGTAGCCGGGAACGGTTCTTTTTCCTATACTTTTTTACGAGGTGGTAAAAATGATTTTTGCGGAAAAACTGCAAACGTTAAGAAAAGGAAACGGAATGTCACAGGAATCGCTTGCGGAAGCTCTGGGAGTTTCCCGGCAGGCGGTTTCAAAGTGGGAATCGGGACAGTCGTATCCGGAAATGGATAAAATGATTGCGCTGAGCAATCTGTTCCATGTAAGCATGGATTATCTGGTAAAGGATGAAAGCCCCGCCGAAGAAGGGAACCGGTATCCGGTCGGTATGAACGCGTTCAAATCCATGCTGCATTACGAATACAAGAGCAAAAGGAAGCTGGGCAGCCTCCCTCTGGTGCATATCAATATAGGCCACGGATTTTACGTAGCCAAGGGGGTCATAGCAATCGGCAATATTGCAATCGGCTGCGCCGCGTTTGGAGCGCTCGCGGTGGGTGGGCTGTGCTTCGGGGCGTTTGCTCTGGGACTTTTGGGGATTGGGGGAGTGGCCATTCATCTTCTGCTCTCTTTCGGCGGTATCTCGGTGGGGGCGGTTGCCATCGGAGGCGCTGCCATAGGGATTGTTACCTTCGGCGGACTGTCCATAGGCATGTTCTCTATGGGCGGCTGCGCCATCGCCTCGCACATCGCCATCGGAGGATTTGCAAAAGGGCATATTGCCATCGGCGACTCGGTTGAGGGAATCCGAACGATCTGTATTCACAACAAAAGCTTCCGCGACATCAGCGCACAGCAGGTTCGCGATCTGATCAATCAGGAGTTCCCGAACCTCTGGCAGCCGATTGTGAACGGGGTTGCGGCGCTTTTCGGCTGAGACAGAAATAATAGAAAATGCGCTTTGAGCGGGCTGAAAAAGTCCGTTTCAAAGCGCATCTTTTATGTGAAGTTCTATGTATGCTCTCTTTAAGCCTGCTTCACGTTTTTTCGGTAAATGATGTACAGCCCTTTCAACGTCAGGTCGATATCGCGGATAATCTCATGTCGGCAGAAGGGCACAACGTGCTGCATCAGCCCTCCCGTAGCCACTACGGTTACCTTCCGGCCAAGTTCATCCTCCGCCCGGTCGATTACGCCGTCCAGCATCGCCGCGCTGCCGTAAATCGCGCCGCTTTTCATGCATTCCACCGTATTGGAGCAGAGCATCTTTTTGGGAGCCTCCAACCGGATATGCGGCAGCTGAGAGGTTTCCTTTGAAAGTGCTTCAATGGAAAGCCGTACGCCGGGCATAATCATATAGCCGGTAAAGCTCCCGCGCACATCCAAAACGGAAAGCGTGGTTGCGGTGCCCATATCAATGATAAGAGTTGGCTTGGGGTATTCGGAATAGGCGGCTACCGCGTCCGCAACAAGGTCGCTGCCGAGCTGCGCCGGGTTGTCCGTCAAAATGTTTAGCCCGGTCTTTACGCCGGAGCCGACGATCAGCGAACGTTTGCCGGTCACCTTCTCTACGGCGTCCTGCAGCACGGCGGAAAGCTCCGGAACAACGGAAGAAATAATCCCGCCTTCCATGTCGGCCAGGGAGGAACGGTTCACCGTAAACAGGTTCTGCACGAGGATCGCGTATTCGTCGCTTGTTTTGGTGCGGTCTGTGGAAAAGCGGGCGGTAAAAAATATTTTTTCGCCGTTCATGCAGCCGAGCACGATATTGGTATTGCCAACATCAATGGCAAGGATCATGGGTCAGCACTCATTTCTTTTTCAGTTTCTTGTCAAATTTAATGTACATATTGCAGAATGAATTTTATGCCAGAGCCTTTTTTCTGCGGAGCTGCAGCAGCGGCTTGCACACCGCGACCGTGATTGCGGCGGCCACAAGAGCCTCCGGTACGCCGTTTGTACCAACGATTCCCAGAACCACGCCGGCAACCGCGTCTACGGGAATGTTTTTCGCCGTGGCATAGGCTCCGCGGAAGAGGACATAAATCAGGCCCATCACAAACACGGTGTTTGTAAGGGCGCCGAAAATTCCGCCGAGCAGCAGGGAGAAATATTCCCCTTTTGGGCTGTTCCGAAAAAGCTTTTGCACCAGTTGATAAACATAATAGGGCACGATTCCCACCAGTATGCGCGGGAGAAAGCAAACGACGAGCGCAAGCGCGCTGCCGTGGGCGGTACCCGGCACCGGGATGAACGGGCTGAATGCAAAAGACAGAAGGGTCGGCGTCATGGAATTGCTGATCAGACTGGTCAGGCCGAAGAGCCCGCCCAGAATTGCGCCGCGTTTGGGGCCGAGAAGGATGGAACCGATAATGACCGGTATGTGGATGATGGTGGCCTTGATGAGTACGAGCTGGATAAAGCCGAAAGGCGTAAATGCCAGCAGAATGATGATTGCGCCAAACAGCGCCGTGAGGACAAGTTCCCTGTTCTTTGCGGATTGTTTATTCAATTAAAAAACCTCCTGCTGCTGTTCCAAGTAGCTTGGATACAGCGCATATTTTACGGATATTATAGCAACCTGTTAAAAATAAGTCAATCAAAATAAAAAAGAGGACGGGAGAAGCCCGGCAAGCTTAGGGAATACCGAATTTTCCGGCAGCAAAGAGTCATTCTGCCGCTTTGTTTAATATGTATAAGTTTATCCAACACTTTTATTGAAATGTATAAAAATTAGTGTGTTTTTTAAAAAAACCTATTGAAAAACAGGATAGGGTATGCTATGATATCAGCAGTTGAAAACGTTACCGAAAAGCTTACCGACAACGGTACCAAAATTACCGCATGTTTCGGCAGCGTTTTAGAATCGAACAGCTATAATTTTGAAAGAAGGAAAAGGTATGAAAAATTTCAAGAGATTTTTAGCTCTCACTCTGGCAACCGCAACGGTCGCCACCATGGCGGCCGGCTGCGGCGCCAAGAACAGCACTGCTTCTGCAGCTGAGTCGGCTGCTCCGGCTGCGGCGTCATCGGAAGCCGCTGCTTCTTCCGCGGCTTCTGCTGCCGAGACAAAGCAGGCCGGCGGGGAACTCTATTACCTGAATTTCAAACCTGAAATTGCGGACGTTTACACCAAGATCGGCGAAGAATACAAAAAAGAAACGGGCGTTACTCTTAAGGTCGTCACTGCCGCATCCGGTACATATGAGCAGACTTTAAGGTCTGAGCTTGCAAAATCCGATCCGCCGGTACTGTTCCAGATCAACGGGCCCAAGGGCTACGGCAACTGGCAGGATTACTGCAAAGATCTGAAAGACACGGAGCTGTATAAGCACCTCACCGACAAGACCATGGCGGTTACGAGCGGCGACGGCGTTTACGGTATTCCGTACTCCGTAGAAGGCTACGGCATCATCTACAACAACGCCATTATGTCCAAGTACTTTGCACTGGACGGCGCCAAAGCAAAGTCAATGGATGAGATTAAGGGCTTTGCCAAGTTAAAAGAAGTTGTTCAGGATATGACCGCTAAGAAAGACAAACTGGGAATCAAGGGCGTGTTTGCCGCCACTTCTCTTAAGAAAGGCGAAGACTGGCGCTGGCAGACCCACTTGTTCAATGTCCCGCTCTTCTATGAGTTCAGAGACAACAAGACCGACCTGAAAGATGTCAATGCGACAAACGAAATCAAATTCCAGAATTCCGACAATTATAAGAATATTTTCGATCTTTACCTCCAGAATTCCACGATAGACCCGAAGAAAACCGGTACCAAAATTGTTGATGAATCCATGGCGGAGTTTGCTCTTGGCCGCTGCGCGATGGTTCAGAACGGCAACTGGGCTTGGGGCCAGGTCTCCGGCGTAAAGGGCAACACCGTCCAAGAGGGCGATATTAAATTCCTCCCGATCTATACCGGCATGCAGGGTGAAGAGAAACAGTCCATCTGCGTCGGCACCGAAAACTTCTTCTGTGTAAACAGCAAGGCTCCCGCCGATAAGCAGAAGCTGGCGGAAGACTTCATCTACTGGCTCTACAGCAGCGAAAAGGGCAAGGCTTTTGTTACCAACGACCTGAAGTTCATCGCTCCGTTCGACACCTTCAGTGAGACCGAAAGACCGACCGACCCGCTTGCAAAAGAAGTGATTCGCTACATGTCCAACGCAGACCTCTACAATGTTCCGTGGACTGCGTTCCAGATGATCCCGAACCAGCCGTATAAGGATGCTCTCGGCGCGGCTCTGCTGCAGTATGCACAGGGAACCAAGAAATGGGACGACGTTAAAAAGTTTGCAGTCGATAACTGGAAGGTTGAAAACGCCAAAAATAAAACAGTGGCGAAATAACCTTACGGATTCAGAACTATAAGCTCCCACCACACCAAGCAGAGAGGTGTGGAATATTAAAGAATAGTGAGTGTAGTTTAAAAGACTCACTCACTATTTTTTCTATAAAAGGAGGCAAAGCATGCAAAAAAGTCTAAAAAAATATTTCCCGCTTTTCGTTCTGCCAACTCTTTTGGCATTCACCATAGCGTTTCTGATCCCCTTTGTGTGGGGAATCTTTCTCTCCTTCACATCCTTCACCACGGTTAACGACGCTGTCTGGGTTGGATTTGACAACTACTACCGCGCTTTTTCAGAAAATGCGAACTTCCTGAATGCGCTGGTCTTTACGGCAAAATTTGCCGTAGTTTCGGTTGTAACCATCAATGTGTTTGCGTTTGCGCTTGCCCTGCTGCTCACAAAGGCCATCCGCGGAACCAATTTCTTCCGCTCCGTGTTCTTTATGCCGAACCTGATCGGCGGTATCGTGCTCGGGTATATCTGGCAGCTGATTATCAACGGCGTTTTAGGCTATTTCGGCGTGGATATTACGTACAGCGCAACCTACGGTTATTGGGGCCTGGTCATCCTGCTGAACTGGCAGATGATCGGTTATATGATGATCATTTATATTGCCGGCATCCAGAACATTTCTCCGGACCTTATTGAGGCGGCAAAAATCGACGGGGCAAATTCCCGGCAGATTCTGAAGAACGTCACCATCCCGATGGCGATGCCTTCCATTACAATCTGCACCTTCCTGACCCTTTCCAATTCCTTCAAGCTGTTCGACCAGAACCTGGCCCTCACGGCAGGCGCTCCGGGCAATGATTCCGCAATGCTCGCGCTGGACATTTATACCACCATGTATACGAACAATAACTACGGTGGAGTCGGTCAGGCGAAAGCGGTCGTATTCTTTATTTTAGTGGCTGTAATTTCGCTGATCAATATCAGAATGACAAGAAGCAGGGAGGTTCAAAGCTGATGGAAAATAGCCCAAAAGGAAAACTTCGGGACCGCCTGACGTTTCTGTTTCTGATGATACTTTCTTTCCTGTTTTTAGTTCCGGTTTTTATTGTGCTGATGAACTCCTTTAAAAACAAACTGGATATTATGGACGCTCCCTTTGATCTGCCGAATGCCACGAGCTTTTCAGCTTTTGACAACTACATAACCGGTTACAGTAAAACAGGATTTGCAGAGGCGTTTCTGAATTCCCTGCAGATTACCGTGCTCACTGTGATTGTAGTCATTCTGTTTACGGCCATGACCGGCTGGTATATCACCAGAGTGAAATCCGGATTCTCTTCGGCGCTGTATCTCCTGTTTGTGTTCTCCATGATCGTACCCTTCCAGATGGTGATGTTCACCATGTCCAAAATGGCGAATATGCTGTATCTGGGTACTCCGAACGGACTCGTTGTGATTAACCTCGGTTTTCAATCCGGCCTCGCGGTATTCATGTACTGCGGCTTTGTAAAGGGAATCCCGCTGGAGATAGAGGAAGCAGCGACACTGGACGGATGCAGTCCGGCTCAGATTTTTTTCCGCGTGGTGTTTCCGAACCTTAAGCCGGTTTCGTTTACGATTGCCATTCTTACGGCCATGTGGGCGTGGAACGACTATCTGCTTCCGTTCCTTGTAATCGGCAGCGACTACAGCACCATCCCCATTTCGGTACAGAAATATTTGCAGGGTGCCTACGGAAACAAAGACATGGGCGCCATGATGGCCATGCTGATTATGGCAATTATTCCGGTTGTAATTTTCTACCTGGCATGCCAGAAATACATTATTAAGGGTGTGGTTGCCGGTGCTGTAAAAGGTTAAGCCGGTTTGTACGGCGGCCTTGCGGTATACGCGATACGATTAAATATTGTCATGTGTTAAATAAAAAGACATATCTACAGTAATTTGGCAGAATAAAGCTTCCCGACTGCATTCATTCAAATCCCTGTAAATATGCCACGGATTATTATACATTAGAGCAGACAAATAATCAAGGCGTCTTTATACAGCGTCTACCCTTAACAGACCTTTTGAAACGCAGAATCGGAGATATTAACACTGACAGTAAAGGATGAGATAAAGATGAGAGCAAGCGGGATTCTGATGCCGATATTTAGCTTACCGTCTAAATACGGGATCGGATGCTTTTCAGAAGAGGCCTATACGTTTATTGACCAGCTCAAGGAAGCGGGGCAGAGCTACTGGCAGATACTGCCGCTCGGGCCCACAGGCTACGGGGATTCGCCCTACCAGTCGTTTTCCACCTTTGCGGGCAACCCCTATTTTATTGATCTGGACAGCCTGATTCAGGCGGGACTGCTTAAAACAGAGGAATGCGAAGCTTACGATTTCGGCGATAACAGCCGCTACATAGACTACGAAAAAATATACCGTGCCCGGTTTCAGGTACTGAAAAAAGCGTATGAAAGAAGCAGCATAAAAGAGAATAAGGATTTTCAGGCTTTTGAAACAGAAAACGCGTATTGGCTGGACGATTACGCGCTTTATATGTCGGTTAAAAACAGCTTTGGTGAAGTAAGCTGGAGCGAGTGGGAAAAGGATATCCGTTTACGGTATCCTCAGGCTCTGGAAAAGTATAAAGCTAAACTGGAACATGAAGTGGAATTTTACAAATTCCTGCAATATATATTTTCAGTTCAATGGAAAAAACTAAAAAATTATGCCAATAATAACGGCGTGAAGATTATCGGCGATATCCCGATCTACGTGGCGTTTGACAGCGCCGACAGCTGGTCGCACCCGGAGCTGTACCAGCTTGATGACACCGAAACCCCGGTAGCGGTGGCCGGCTGCCCGCCGGACGGATTTGCAAAGCAGGGTCAGCTCTGGGGCAATCCGCTTTATGACTGGGACTACCACAAGAAGACCTCCTACGCGTGGTGGACACAGCGCATCGCCTACTGCTTTCAGCTGTACGACGTGGTGCGCGTGGATCATTTCCGCGGGCTGGACCAGTATTATTCCATTCCGTACGGGGAACCGACCGCCGAGTTCGGCCGTTGGAGAAAAGGCCCCGGGATGGCCCTGTTCCGCAGCCTGAGCGAAAAGCTCGGCAAAATGGACATCATCGCGGAGGACCTCGGCTTCGTGACGGACAGCGTGCGCCGGCTGGTTCGGGATTCCGGCTACCCGGGCATGAAGGTGCTGGAATTTGCTTTTGATTCGCGGGAAAAAAGCAATTACCTGCCGCACAATTATGACAGCAACTGTGTGATTTACACAGGGACCCATGACAACGACACGGTGAAAGGCTGGTACCGGTCCCTGCCTCCCGAGGACCGGCAGCTTTCCATCGAATATATGGGCAACGATAAGACCGACCCGGACGACATCCACTGGGACTTTATTCGGCTTGCCTTAAGCAGCGTGGCAAAGCTTGCCATTATCCCGGTTCAGGATTATCTTGGACTGGGCTCGGAAGCCCGCATCAACCGGCCGTCCACTGTGGGGGACAACTGGAGGTGGAGGCTGCAGAAGGGGGAGCTTACCGAAGAGCTTCTGCAAAAAATCGATCAGCTTACCGAATTATATGGAAGAAAATGAAAAAGCGCCGGAAGAATCATTGCAATTTTCCGCTTAAGTTGCTATATTTATCATAAAGTAATTGAAAGCGACAATCTGCTTACTGCTCCGGCGGTATGAAGCAGGGTGAGAGGAAGAACGGAAATGGACCCTATAACGATTAAAGACGTTGCAAGAATGTGCGGGGTGGGCGTTACCACGGTATCCAGGGCGATCAACAACCATCCTGATATCAGCGAAGCGACAAAAACGATGATCATGCAGGTGATCAAGGAAAACCATTACGTTCCGAACAACAGCGCGCGCAACTTAAAGCGCTCTGCCTCAAAAACCATCGCCGTACTGATCAAGGGTATTACAAACCCTTTTTTCACCCCGATGCTGCAGGTGTTTGAGAAGGAAACCAAAAGGCGGAAATATTCGTATATCCTGCAGCGCGTTGACCAGAATCAGGATGAAATCGACGTGGCCATCGAACTGGAAAAGGAAAAAAGGCTTAAGGGCATTGTGTTTTTGGGGGGCTATTTTTCGCACTCCAAGGAAAAGCTCAGCCAGCTTACCGTACCGTTTGTGCTCAGTACCATCGGCATGACGGCGGAGATGGACCAGAACAACTATT
>JAEWUH010000214.1 GCA_023397245.1 Bacillota bacterium
GGCCGTCTTTGCCGGCGGAAACCAGATCAAAGTCAACTTTATCTTCGATCATTTCGAGTTTTGCTTCGTTTACCGCCTCGTCAAGCGCGTTGGGGTAAACAGCATTGATCGCATCCTCATAGAATACCTGTTCACCGTAATATTTCTCAACAAAAGCACGGGGAGCCTTGCCTTTGCGGAAACCGGGGATCGCTATTTTTTTATTCTGTTTATGAAAGGCCGCGTCAACGGCTTTTTCGAATACTTCGGCGTCAACCCCGACCTCAAGCTGGTAGCGGTTTGTATCAATCTTATTGGATGCTTTTAAACTCATTTTTATTTCCTCCTGCAAAATTGCAAATTATCTTGAATATTATAGCACATGTTAAAAATTTATTCTATATATTCGTTGAAATATTAATAAATTGTTCACCTAACTAAAACCGGGGTGAAATCGGAATAATCACAGGAAATAAGATACATCTTAATGCCCTCGTAATCACCCGTTATCGCACGCCGGGCAGCCTGACTGCCGTGAACGTGGCCAAAATAACATTTTTTAATACCCCGGCTTTTCAGTACCTCAAGAATTTCCGTGCACGCGGCCCCGTCGTAAACCGGCGGATAGTGCAGGAATACAATCGGTTCCGCACCCTGCCTTACCGCGTCGTCGATGGAAGCATTCAGGCGGCCCACCTCCCGGTTCACGATCTTCCTATCTTCCGCGGTGCTGGAATTATAGAGCCAGCCGCGCGTACCGCAAACCGCCATATCCCCCACGGGCACTGCATTGTTGTGGACAATCCCGATGGTGCCAAAGCCTCTTGACTGAAGGAACTCTTCGATTTTCTTTTTGGTTGACCACCAGTAATCGTGATTGCCCTTTAAAATCAGCTTTTTACCGGGAAGCGAATGGATAAAGGCAAAATCCGCGGCGGTATCCTCCAGCTTCATCGCCCAGGAAACGTCGCCCGCAATGACTACGGTGTCTTCTTCCTTTACAATCGCCCGCCAGTTTTTTTCAAGCCGGTCCGTGTAATTGTGCCAGCCCTCAAACACATCCATGGGCTTGTCGCAGCCAAACGAAAGGTGCAAATCCGAAATAGCAAACAGTGACATTAAAACCTCTCTTAATTTTACTTGACGCCGGCCATTTTCAGAACAATGTCCCCCATTTCATTTTTGGGGCAGGTCCGGCTAAAACGGAGCGGCTTCGATTCCAGCTCCGCAATCGGCGCGGGAACCGGTGTTCCCGTTTGCTCGGAAAGCACGGCGATTTTCTCAAATTCCGTCAGTTCCCCTCTGTATTTGTCCGAAACGGCGTTCAATACGCTGTCCGCAAACTTGTATGGGCTGGCGGTTGAGGCGATGATCGCCGGCGTGTCGGTATCTTCGGTATCCTTTACATATTGCCCGTAAACATTTACGGCAACCGCGGTGTGCGTGTCGCAGAGATAATTTTCCGAATCAAAAATCTCTTTTATGGCTGCGCCGGTCGCTTCATCATCGCAGCAGCCCGCGTAGAAGACTTCATGAATCCGGTCGAGTACTTCCTCATCCACTCGGTATTCCCCGTTTTCGGAAAGCTCCTTCATCCAGCCGGAAACCTTTGCGCTGTCTCCCTCCGTAAGGTCGTAAAGCAGGCGTTCCAGATTGCTGGAAACCAGAATATCCATGGAGGGAGAAATCGTAGTATAAAAATGGCGGTTCCGGTTATAGACACCGCTATTCAAAAATTCCGTCAGCACATTGTTGGAATTGGATGCACAGATAAATTTATGAACCGGAAGGCCCATTTTTTTCGCATAGTAGGCGGCAAGAATATTGCCGAAATTTCCGGTCGGAACGACAATGTTGACCTCTTTTCCCTCACGGTCAATTTCACCGTTCACCATCAGGTCGCAGTAAGCGGAGAAATAATAGACGATCTGCGGCAGAAGCCTGCCCCAGTTGATGGAATTGGCGCTGGAGAACATCATGCCGTTTTCCGCCAAAAGCTCTTTAATCTTCGCGTCAGTAAAAATCTTCTTTACGCCGGTCTGTGCGTCGTCGAAATTCCCCTCGATGGCACAGACGGAAACGTTGTTCCCTTCCTGCGAGTTCATCTGGCGCTGCTGCATGGGGCTTACGCCGTTCTGCGGATAAAACACCAGAATGCGCGTGCCGTCCACGTCCTTAAAGCCTTCCAGCGCGGCTTTTCCGGTATCGCCCGAAGTGGCTACCAGAATGACGGCGGTTTTATCGGAATTGATTTTCCGGAGTGATCTGGTCAGAAGATGCGGCAGCAACTGCAGGGCCATATCCTTAAAAGCACAGGTAGGCCCGTGCCAGAGCTCCAGCATATACAGCCTGGAACCGCCGCGCTGCAATAAGGAAAGCGGCGCCGGAAGGTCATCGTCAAATTTTTCTCCGGTGTATGCCTTCGTCACGCAGTCGTGAATTTCCTCCGCGGTAAAGTCGGTAAGGAACCCGGATAAGATGCGTTCGGCGCGCTGCGTATAGCTGAGGTTCTGCAGCTCACACAGGTCGGCGTAAGAAAAGCGGGGCAGCTTCTCCGGTACGAAAAGCCCTCCGTCGCCGCAGATTCCCTGTGCAATCGCCTGCGCCGCCGATACGCTCACGCCGCTGCTTCTTGTCGATTTATAGTTCAAGGTAATTCCCCTTTCGCTCTTTCTGTCCGTATTTTACAATATATCGTGATTTCTGTCAAAGGGAAAGAAAAAATTGATAGGCGTTATCAAACAGAATCGAGTTCACAAGGGCTTCGCTGTAATTGCGGCGAAGCATCAGCTCCGCGACCTCTTCGACGGATTCAATTCCGGTAAAGCCTCTGGGCAGCTCGGTTCCGTCAAAATCACTGCCGAACGCAACGCATTTTTCTCCGCCAAGGGAAAGGAAGTGCTCGATATGCCGAAGAATGTCCTCGCCGCCCGCTTCGCCAGAATCAGTTAAGAACTCCGGAACAAGATTGACGCCGACGATGCCGCCGCGGCTTTTTATAATATTGAACTGCTCATCCGTCAGGTTCCGTCTGCGCGCCCACTGATTTCCGCCGCAGACCTTGCGGGAATTTGAATGTGTGGCGATAAACGGCTTTTCCGTACACTCCGCCACATCGTAAAACAGCTTATCGCTCGCGTGGGAAACATCGACCGCCATATGGAGGCGTTCCATCTCTTTTACGGCAAGCTTGCCGAACTCCGTCAGCCCTTTGGAACCTTCCACTCCCGCGCCGTCGCCGATTTCGCAGGACGAATTCCATGTAAGTGTAATTGCCTTTACACCGCAGTCTGCCATATATTGCAGCCGCTCCAGCCTTCCGCCGGCAGCCGCTCCGCCCTCCACGGTCAAAACGGCCCCGATTTTTTTCTGTTTCTCCGCCGTGCGGAAATCCTCCGCCGTTTTGCAGAGCATCAAGATCTCGGAGTGCTGCGCGATTTCCTGATGAAGTTTTCCCAATACCGCGTCAAAATAATCGAGCGCAACCTTTCCCCTTCGGTCGTCCGTAATCCAGATGGCAAAGCACTGGAACCACGGAGAATATTTTTTGCCGCGTTCAAGGGATATGTGCAGATCACCGTCATAAAGGGATTTGTTTTTATTATAGCAGTCTGAAATGGTATCACAGTGCAAATCAAATAGTTTCAATAGTATCCTCCTCCGAAAAATGCGTTTTCAATATGTTCCGCGGATTTTACGGCAAAGCTTCCGCTTGCTGTTGTTATGCCGATTACGTCAAAGCGCGGCTGCAGCCCGGTGGGGTGAGACTGCAGATAAAGCAGCGCGGTTTTATAAAGCTTTTTCTGTTTCCCGGGCGTAACCGCCTCCAGCGGGCTGACCTGATAGTTTTCATCACGTGTTTTTACTTCAGCAAATACAATATATTTGCTGTTTTGGGCAATGATGTCAATTTCTCCGAATCTCGAATGATAATTGCGTTCAACGATCTGATAGCCCTTCTGTACCAGAAGGGAAGCCGCGTAATCCTCACCCAGCTGTCCGGTTGGCCTGTTCACTGACGCCATCTCCCAAAATATTTTTCAGAAAGGTTTTGCGGTGCACCGGGCACGGGCCGTATTTTTTTAGCATTTCAATATGTAAAGCCGTTCCGTAACCCTTATGTTTTGCGAACTGATATTCCGGATAAATCTGATCGATTTCTACCATCAGCCGGTCACGGCTCACCTTGGCAAGAATGGAAGCCGCGGCAATACTTTGGGAAAGGGAATCGCCCTTAATAATGGTCTGCGTTTCCACGCCGAGCCGGGGCATCCGGTTTCCGTCCACCAGCGCGTAATCCGGCTTTATGCTTAATCCGTCGCAGGCGCGTTTCATGGCCAGAAAGGTTGCCTGCAGAATGTTGACCGTATCGATTTCGGTTTCCGTGGCATAGCCGACCGAACAGCTGACTGCCTTCTCTTGGATGACGTCAAACAGCGCTTCCCGCTTTTTTTCGCTGAGCTTCTTGGAGTCGTCGACCCCTTCGATCAGCATGTCCCGCGGCAAAATAACTGCGGCAGCGAACACGGGGCCGGCCAGAGGGCCGCGCCCGGCTTCATCGATGCCGCAGATAAATTGATACCCTTTTTCTGCCGCCGCTCTTTCATAAGCGAACCAGTCGACCTTATTTTCCAACCTGTTCAAGCGTTATCCTTCCTAACTTTGCACTTCTGAATTCGTCCAAAACCATGATGGACGCGCGCTCAACATCCGTTTCACCGCCGGAAATAAGCATTCCGCGCTTTTTTCCGATCAGTTCAAGCAGTTCATAGCCCTTTAATTCCGATATGTCCGTATCTTCAAGCTTATAGCGCTGCTTCAGCGCACCCTGGTAACTGTCACGGAGGACTTCCAGCAGACGGGAAGCAAGATGTTCGGTATCCACCACGTCGTCCTTGACGGCTCCGGTAAACGCAAGCCGTTCTCCTACCGTTTTATCATCAAACTTTGGCCACAGCACACCCGGCGTATCCAGAAGATCGAAGCCCTTGCCGATGGTAAACCACTGGTTGGTACGCGTGACGCCCGGCCTGTCTTCAACATTGGCCTTGCTGTTTTTTGCCAGCCGGTTGATCAGCGAAGATTTTCCGACATTCGGAATTCCCACAACCATTACCCGGATTTGGCGGCATACCATTCCCTTGGCTTCCCAGGAGGCGATGCGGTTGCTTAATACCTCTTTCACCAGCGGGACAAAGCCGTTCAGTCCTTTCCCGGTGCGGCAGTCGATGGGCAGCGCCGGAATCCCCTTGGATTTATAATATTCGATCCAGCGGCTTGTCTGTGCGGGATCCGCCATATCGCATTTATTCATCAGAATAACACGGGGCTTGTTTTGGATCAGATTGCTTAAAATCGGGTTCCGGCTGCTGACCGGTATCCGCGCGTCGATAATCTCGGCGACCGCGTCCACCAGCTTCAGGCTTTTTTCGATCTGCCGCTTGGTTTTCGTCATATGGCCCGGAAACCACTGTATTGACTGTGCTTCACTCATTGCGCAATATCTTCCTTAAAATTGATTATTTTACTTTTCCGAAACGGCTGAGCGGAAATACGATGTATTCCGCCTTGCCAAGAATATATCTTTCATCAATCATGCCAATCTCGCTGAACCGGCTGTCATTCGAAACGGAGCGGTTGTCCCCCAGCACGAAAACGTGCCCCTTGGGCACCGTAAGCGGGAATTCAAAATCCGACTGCTGTGTGGTGATTCCGTTTTGAATATAGGCGGACTCGTCAAGCACTTTACCGTCTACGGATACATAACCGGTCCGGTAGTTGATATCCACCACCTGATTTTCCAACGCAATCACCCGCTTTATGATCGGTTCGCTAAATTTTGCCGAATGGGTGATTACGATTACGTCGCCGCGCTGCGGCTTGTAAAAGTAGCTGGAAAGCACTACCCTGTCCCCGGACCTCAGATTCGGAAGCATCGACGGGCCGCTGACATTTACAATTCGAAAAATGAAGGTAAACAGGATGACAACAAGGATGAGAGATGTGACCAGCGCTTCTATCCACTCAAAGCAATTATTGACAAAACTGCTTCTCTGCGGCACACGGAACAAAGCTTCGCCGCCGTCCTGTTCCGTATAATTCTGATTCAATGGAGAACAGCTCCTTTATTTCTATAAGGCTTACCGGCACCCTTGCAAAACGCGGTTCGGTCAAGGCGCACCGTGAAGATCCGCAGGGTAAATCGGATTCAGCTCAGTTTTCCGAATTTGGAAAACGGCATAATGATAAAATGCACCTTGCCGATCACGTTGCGTTGATCGATCATACCCACAGCCTTGTAGCGGCTGTCTTCCGAAATCGTGCGGTTGTCTCCGAGTACGAAAACGCAGCCGGCCGGAACCTTCTGCGGGAAGTTTACGTCGCCCTTGTCCTTTGTAATACCGTTTTCAATGTAGGCGGACTCGTCAAGCTCTTGGCCGTCAACGGTTATGATCCCGGTCTGGAAATCAATGTTGACGGTCTGCCCCTCCGTCGCAATCACCCTTTTGATAATCGGGATATTGAGAGACGTACCCCGGCTGTCGATTACAACGATATCACCGCGGATAAAATTTCTTTCCACACAGGATGTAAAGACCTTGTAACCGTCCATAAGGTTCGGTTCCATGGAAGGCCCGTTTACAACAATGTTCACCCGAAACAGAAAGGTAAACACTACGATAATAACGATCAGCGCAGGGATCAGTGCCTCGACCCACTCAAAGCAGGCCGCAGTAAAGCCATGAACCGTATTTTTCCCGTTCATTTCATTTTGATTCGTGTTCTGTTCCAAACATTACACCTCAAATCTCTGAATAAATCCCGATGCCCATACTGTCCGAATTTCTGCCGGACGCTAAAAGGCACATAATCAGCCGGAAAAACTAAGCGTCCGGGCTGAATTGGCTTTCCTTGGAAACGCTTTATAATAGCAAAAAAGGGACACGTTAATGTCCCTTAAAGTACGCTGGTTATCTGATTTGTTCTTTAACCTTAGCCGCTTTACCAACACGGTCACGCAGGTAATAAAGCTTTGCTCTGCGAACATGGCCCTTGCGGATAATTGAAACGCCTTTGACATTCGGTGAATGAACCGGGAAAACTCTCTCTACGCCGACGCCGTAGGATACGCGC
>JAEWUH010000219.1 GCA_023397245.1 Bacillota bacterium
ATCCATCTGGATAAATCGGGCGAAATCCAGTCCTACGAGTTCCGGAAAAGCGTGATTAATTCCAAGGTACGCGGCGTGTATTCCGAGGTCAATCAACTTTTTGACAAAACCGCCGACGCGGCGTTAAAAGAGAAATATTCCCCGGTCATCCGTTCCCTCCACGCGGCAAAGGAGCTTGCCGATATTTTAAAAGCGCGTTCCGTTCAAAAGGGGACGGTGGACCTTGACAGTACCGAGTCAAAGTTTACCCTGAATGAGGACGGCATATGCGTCAATGTGGAGCCGCGGAAAACCGGAGCAGCGGAGCAGATGATTGAGCAGCTGATGATCACGGCCAACCAGGCGGCCGCAAAGCTCGCAAAATCCGAGGGTATCCCGTTCGTTTACCGTGTCCACGAGCTTCCCAACCCGGAACGCGTGGAAAACCTGATCCGGATCGTCGGCGCGTTGGGGCTGAATCCGCGCAGCCTGAAGCATACGGGCGAAATCACCACGGCCGATTTTGCTGAAATTATGGAGCAGGCAGAGGGAACTCCGGCGCAGAAGGTAATCTCCCACCAACTGCTCAGAACGATGGCGAAAGCCCGCTACGATACCGCCCCGATCGGCCATTTCGGTCTGGCGCTTGCCGACTATTGCCATTTTACCTCGCCCATCCGCCGCTACCCGGATACGGCAATTCACCGTATTCTGAGCGCGATGCTTGAAAAAAAGACCAAGGAAGAGCTTGTCCGCCGTTACTCCACCTTTGCGGAAGCGGCCGCCTCCTCCTCTTCGCGGGCGGAGGTGCGTGCAATGACGGCGGAGCGCAGCGCAGAGGACTGCTATATGGCGGAATATATGACGCAGCATATCGGAGAGAGCTATTCCGGCATCATCAGCGGCGTGACGCAGCGCGGCGTGTTCGTGGAACTGCCGAACTCCGTGGAAGGCTTTGTCCCGGCGGAAAGCTTTGAGGGGGCGAATTACCGGTTCGACGGCCTGATTACGCAGATAGACCAGAATACCGGCAATAAGCTGACGATCGGCCAGCCGATGAATATCATTGTTGCGGCGGCAGATGTAGACAGCGGCCGTATCGACTTTGTCCCGGATTTGACCTCATCCGCCGATTTGCCGCAGAAAAAATTGTAAAATTTTTTCCCGCTTACGGGAAATGGAATAATTTGTGGAATAAATACCCATCATACTAACATAGAATTAACCGAAAGGCGGAGCTGTTAGTATGGAATCTGTTTTAAAGCTCGTACAGCGCACCGACTGCGCAGCGGTTCAGAAAAAAGAGGAGAGCCAAAGGCTGATGGAGGATTTAAAGGAGGTTGGACGTTTAATTGCGTGCAACGAAGCCTGGTTCAACCTCGAATGCGATGAAAACCTGATCGAAGCCTGCATCTATCAGCGCGCGGAACTGGATTCGCGCTATCGCTATTTGCTGAAATCGGCAAGGCAGAAGGGCCTGAGCTGCACTCCTTTCAACAAGTAATCATTCGGGGGTGTGAGATTTTGCCAAACCTTCTCGTTATACTTACCGCGGGAGGTGTGTTTGGACTGCTGGTTGTCATCCAGATGATCGTCCGGTCGCCAAGGCCGGTTCAGCGCGCAGCCGGGGGAGTCATTATGGGGCTTTTCGCGCTTGCGGCGGTGAACCTGACCGCCTTTTTTACCGGGGTCAGCCTTCCGCTCAGCCCGCTGACCATCGGCGTTTCCGGGGCGGCCGGCATTCCGGGCGTAACCATGCTGCTGCTTTTGAACCTGATCTTAAAGTAGCGGTAAGCCCGTAACCCCGACTTGCTTAGAGAACCGGGCAAACGTACATGAAAGGAACCGCCTTCTTCCGCGGGAAATGCGGAGGAAGGCGGTTTTGTCTATTTATTTCTGTCCTTCAGAATTTCGGCAGCCATATCGCTGTTACCGGTAACCAGGGCAAGCAGCATCCGATACACCGTTTCCGGCGATTGGTGAAACTGATTTTTTACCATATTGGCCTGATACATATCCGGTACATACAGGGTAAAATTCATTAAATCCATGTCCCCGCCGGAGATATGGCAGACCACGTTGTAGCCGCGTTCCACTTTCACAATTTCCACTTTGTTTTCGCTTTCCCGCTTCGCTTTGGCCAGCAGGTTAATTGCCGCCGATACTGCTTTGTTGCGCACAACCGGCGGTAAATCGCGGTCAAGCTGCTTTGCGATCATCCGACCGGTATTGCTTGCCGTGCAGAATTCTCCGTTTTCTCCGCCCACGGCAATGCTTCCGTTTTCCGTCAGCTCGGCAAGGGCGTCGGTTGCTTCAAAGTAATTCGCAAGTCCATTGTCCTGTATAATGCCGATGATATCGCTTTTGGAAAGCGGAGCGTCAACGCTGGCAAGCAGGTAGCAGATCAATATTTTGATTTCGCTCTTGCTCCTCAGCCCGCCGGGTTCAACCCCGCCGGTAAATGCATTATAATTCATATCAAAACCTCCCGCACCGGAAATTTCGCTGCGAAAAAAAGCCAAAGCAACTCTCCGTTTTCCGGAACAAGCATCGCTTTGACTTTATCACCTAATATATTAATTTTAACATAATCTGTGCGTTCTTTCAATCCGTATTTCTGATTTCGGCGTATTTATTTGGTGCTGTTTTTCAGAAAATTCAAAACCCGTTCCTGAACTTCGGGCGAACAGACCCGGAAGGTGCCCACCAATTCCTTTTCCTTGTTGGAAAGCTCATAAATATGGCTTGTATTCTTTTTATTGCGGTAAAAACGCGGTGCGTCGCTGTCGGCAACAGCTGCAGGAACTTCTTCATCGGCGAGCATTTCGTTAATCGGAATATTGAAGATTTTAGCGAGCGTTATCAATACATTAATGTCCGGCGTGGTTTTGCCGATTTCATAATAGGAGTAGGTAGAACGATCAATATTCAGTATTTTTGCAATTTGGTATTGGGTATAACCGCTCTTAACACGTAACTCGCGAAGTCTTTCGTTAATACAAATCTTTTCCATTGTAACACCGCCTTCCTGCACATTATTTGAATAATTAAACATTCTATTAGTATATAATCTAATTGCTGCTTAACAGTAATTCTGTGACCTAAATTCACGTTTTCACCCTCGGAAAATTTTACCAATTTACAGAATAATTAAAAAAGTCTTGACTGAACTGCCATTGTCCTGTATAATAATTTGGTCAGTTAAAAATGCTACTGTGGCTCAGTTGGTAGAGCAGCGCATTCGTAATGCGCAGGTCGTCAGTTCGAGTCTGACCAGTAGCTCCAGCTTGTCCCGCTGCCGAATTTTCGGCAGCGGGATTCTTTTGTGATATTATTATATTATGAATCGATCTCTTTATTCTGTAATAAAGTCACAGAAGAATTTCTTTTTTTATGATAAAAAGATAAATTCGAGTTCTGCCCGGGCTCGAATTTGCGCGCAGGCAATGGCCCAGCCGGTAAAAAAACGGCCCGCTCACACAGAGCAGCGGCCGCCGGCTGCAAAGGCAATTATGCTGTTTGGAAATGGCCCTCACGGCCAAACCCGGATGGCCTTCAATCCTTCAATATAGTGCGAAAAAATCGCGCATGGCAGGAACAATCGGCTAATAACGGTCATTTCTTGCTGTTCAAGCTACTATATATGTGGTATAATTAATACATTCGATTATGGGGGCCGGAATAATGGGGTTTAAAGAAGAGTTTATTGAAATATATCAATCCAGGATTACAAGGGCGGGGAGCACGGAGCTGTTGGAGTGGCTGAAAAATACGGATTTCTTCACAGCGCCGGCCAGCACGAAATTTCATTGTGCCTGTCTTGGCGGTCTGGTTCATCACAGCGTCAGCGTATATCATGTTATGACGGATCGGTATTTTGATCCGAATTCGGACAGTGAAGAGAGCTTTGCCATCTGCGGCCTGCTGCACGATGTCTGCAAGGCACAGTTTTATAAGGAAAGCGTGCGCAACGTGAAGAACGAAGAAACCGGTCTGTGGGAAAAGCGCCCGTATTATATGATTGAGGACGGATATCCTTACGGCCACGGGGAAAAATCGGTGTTCCTGATTGAGCGTTTTATGCGCCTGAAAACCTCGGAAGCAATCGCCATCCGGTGGCACATGGGCGGTTTTGACGAATCCGTGAAGGGCGGCAGCTTTTCTATCGGGCTGGCTTATCAGAAGTACCCGATTGCCGTAAAGCTTCACCTCGCCGATCTGGAAAGTACTTATCTTTGTGAAAAGGGAACCTCCTCCGTACATGATAAAAAATAATGCAATGCCGTAAAGAATTTGCGGTGCCTGCTGTATATCAAAGCCGTAAGGGATAGCCTTACGGCTTTTTTGCTGTATTGGAATACTTTAATCGTAAAACAGAGTCTATAAAACAATCTATAATTCCTTCCGAATATTGTTGAATTTCAATAATTTACTATTTTCTCCTCAATAACTATTGACAACTAATAAAATTGTTGTATTATTGTATTAAGTACTTAGTATAATAATACAAATTCAGGAGGGCAAAATATGAACAGGCTATCCGCTCTAGCAACCGTAGGAAGAACTTTGGGAATCGTCATCGGCATCTTATTTTTATTAATGGTTATCATGATGATTACAATGGTCTGTATTGTAAGATCAAACGACGCGTACAAGGGTGATTATAAATCCGTGCTGGCAGCGGCGAACACATCCGCTCAGAAGGCTCTGGTTGTCTATCAGCCGTCCGCTTCGGGCGCACCCGCCGATATTGCGAATCAGATGGCAAAGGGCCTGAACAAAGCCGGGTATGAAGTTACCCTTACCTACCCGGGAAAACATGTTTCCGGCGACCTTTCCCAATTTTCCGTTGTAGCGTTCGGCTCCGCGGTGTACGCCGGAAAACCTTCCGCACAGCTTACCGAGACAATGAGCCGAATCAAGGATTATACAAACAAGACGGTAATTCTCTATTCCGTGGGTCAAATGGCGGAAGCGCCTGAATTGGATGTGCTTCGGAAATCTTTAAACGGCGGAAAAGAGAATTATGCACAGAAGTTTATTGCAAAAGGCGATGCAGGTCAAACGGCTTATGACCTTGGTTATAAAGCCGGAACAGAGAGCGTTAAAAATGCAGGCTGAAAAAATTATAGTCAATGCGCTGACGGCTTCCAGAATCTTTTTGAGCATTGCTTTCTGCTACTTTCTGTCAGCACAGCCGGATAACCTTCCGATGATCACGCTGCTGTTTTTCGCGATTGTGGCGTCTGATCTGTCGGACGGGAAACTGGCGCGCAGATTTTCCGTGTGCACCGCAGCGGGCGCAGCTTTGGACGTCTTTGCCGATCTCTTCTTTATACTGTCTTCCGGTATCGTCCTGATTGCGCAGAACGTTTTTCCGTTCTGGATTCTTGCGGTCATACTCGGAAATTTCTTTGTGTTTCTGGCGACGTCTTTTTTGCTGAAAGCACGCGGGGAGAATCCGTCCGGACCGTTCTTTTTTGACCGGCTGGGCCGAATTGTTTCGGCATCATTCTACGGCGTTCCGTTTCTGACGGTTCTGCTGAATGATGCTTTCCCTCCGCAGCTTGCGCTTAACGTAATCGATGGAGTCGGCATTCTTTTGGCGTCAGGTGCGGCGGTTTCGGCATATTCCCGCATCAAGCGTTCATTGAATATTTTGTCAAAATATTCTAAAAAGGAGCAAATAAACACTTGACAAAGATGTATTATTGTATTAAGATATTAGTACAGTGATACAAAACGGAGGTGAAATCATGGCGTGGAATTTAAAATCCGACCGGCCGATTTATTCCCAGCTGATTGAACAGATTGAATTGATGGTTGTTTCCGGCATCTATCCCGCCGGGTCTAAGCTGCCTTCCGTCCGCGATATGGCGGGAGAGGCTTCGGTAAATCCGAACACCATGCAGAGGGCTTTGTCCCAGCTGGAAAGCGAAGGTTTGCTTTATTCACAGCGCACGAGCGGCAGATTTGTTACAGAGGACGTGGAGAAGATTATGAAAACCAAGAATATTCTTGCCATGCAATTAATAAACGAATTTATTGAGAACATGAGCAATCTGGGATATAACCGCCAGCAGACGGTTTCTCTTATTGAACGCGCAGCAGAGGAGGAAAAATAATGGAGAACATTTTGGAATGCCACAATCTCGTCAAGTTTTTCCCGGGATGTCTGGCATTGAATTCGGTGAATCTTGCGGTACCCAAAGGGCAGATCGTTGGGCTTCTGGGGCCGAACGGCAGCGGCAAAAGCACCTTGATCAAGCTGGCGAACGGCCTGATCACCCCAACCAGCGGCAAAATACTGATTGACGGCATGGAGCCCGGGATCGAAACGAAAAAAATTGTTTCCTACCTGCCAGAGCGTACTTACCTGAACGACTGGATGACCGTAAATAATATGATCGATTTCTTCGGCGATTTTTATACCGACTTTAACAAACAGAAGGCTTATGATATGCTTCGGCGCCTGAATGTGGATCCCGCAAACCGGCTGAAAACCATGAGCAAGGGCACAAAGGAAAAGGTACAGCTGATTCTGGTCATGAGCCGTGAAGCGGAGCTTTATCTGCTTGATGAACCGATCGGAGGGGTTGACCCCGCGGCCAGGGATTATATTCTTGACACCATCATCGGCAATTATAACGAAAATGCAACCGTTATTATTTCTACCCATCTTATTTCAGATGTAGAAAAAATTCTGGACGGCGTTATTTTCATCAATCAGGGCAACATCGTGCTGACTTCTACGGTGGACGATATCCGTGAGCGCGAGAATAAGAGCGTGGATGCGCTGTTTAGGGAGGTCTTCAAATGTTAGGCAAGCTTATAAAATATGAACTCCGGGCAACGAGCCGGATATTCCTGCCGATGTATGCGCTATTGTTTGTTTTTGCGCTGATCAATAAGTTCTTTATTTCAATCAACCTGGATTATATGAAAGCACCGCAGATTGTAGCCATGACGGCATTCGTGGCTATTATTGTAGGAATCTGCGTGATGACGCTGGTGGTTACGATTCAGCGGTTCAACAAAAACCTGCTCACCGATGAAGGTTACCTGTCCTTTACTCTGCCGGTCAAAGCACACAGCCATGTGGACTGCAAGATTATTGTCAGCCTGATCTGGTTTATGCTGAGCGGAATTGTCGCAACGGTTTCCATTTTTGTATTGGCAATCGACCCCAATACGCTGGTTCACTTGCAGGAATTTTTTGCGGAATGCGCGGATGCTTTCCGTCAGGTCGGAGCAAACGGCGTGATTGTTATTCTGGAAGGAATTCTTCTGCTCCTTCTTTCCGTCCTTTCGTCTACCATTACGATTTACGCCGCGATCACAATCGGCAATATGAGCTCCAAACATAAGCTTTTAGCCGGAGTGGGTGCCTATCTTGGCTTTGGAGTCATTGAACAGATCATTATCACCACCATTCTCAGTGCTTTACGTGATTTGCCGGAGCATTATTTCGACAACATTAAAACGATTCAAGGCGGAGTGCAGGCAGCCGAAATCATGATGCTCGCCATGATCATCTACACGCTGATTTTTGGAGTCGCTTATTATGTGCTGACCAACTGGATGCTGAAAAACAAATTAAATTTAGAATAAGCTTTACGCAAATACAGCTTGAGGGCGCGTCACAGGACGCGCCTTTTGTATTGAAAAAAATACCGCGAACAACTATAATATGTTCATAAAATAAACACTTCATATTTGAACATATTATTATTAATACGATTGAGAATATTTTTAAATAACGAGGAGTGATTTCCAATGTATGCAATCAGTGCCAAAGGCCTTACCAAGTCCTATGACGGAAAGGCTCTGGCTTTGGACAGCCTGAATCTGGAGGTTCCGCGCGGTGGTGTATTCGGTTTTCTGGGGCCGAACGGCGCGGGGAAAACGACCACCGTTAAGCTTCTTACCGGACTTTTGAAGCCTACGAAGGGCGAATGCAGGGTGTTTGACCTTGATCCGGGCAGAAAGCCGTGTGACGTACACCGAATTTGCGGCGTTATGACGGAAAGTGCCAAAATGTACGGCCAGCTTACCGGAATGGAAAACCTGATCTTCTTTGCCCGGACTTCCGGCATGACGCAGGAGGCCTGCAGTCTGAAAGCGGGCGAACTGCTCAAACAGCTTGACCTGTGGGACGCGCGTGATAAAAAGCTGAGCGCGTATTCCACCGGTATGGCGCAGCGCCTTTCCCTTGCCCGGGCGTTGATTAATTCCCCGCAGGTGCTTTTTCTGGATGAGCCCACCAGCGGGCTGGACCCGGAGTCTGCGCAGGCGGTCAATGAGCTGATTATGACCCTGGCAAAGGGTTCTGGAACCACGGTGTTCCTATGTACACACCAGCTCCGTTATGCGGAGGATCTTTGCAGCAGCTACGGAATTATCGAGAAGGGAAGGCTGCTCGCTTCCGGCGATCTGCAGTCTCTTTGTGATGCAATCGGCTGCCGCATCCGAGCCGGCTTCCGGCTCGCTCCGGGGGAGACGCTGGAGGGCTTTGCCGAAGAATTCGGCTGGTGGCAGACGGAAATTACAAGGGAAGAGGAAATGCCCGGGCTGCTGAAGAAAATTATGGACGACGGCAGCCATGTTTACGAAGCCCGGCTGATCCGTCCGACTCTGGAAGATGTATATTTCAGCTATACCGAACGTCAGGAGGCGCAGCAATGAAATTGTTTTCAACGGCTGAAAAGGCGATCATGAAAAAGGATTTCGGCGAAATCTGGGATACCAAGATGGCGCGCAATACCCTGCTTCTGCTCCCAATTATACTGGTGGTGATTCTGCCCGCCTTTTACCTTGCCCTGATTTATTTTCTCCCTGCGGAACAGATTAACGGCGCGGATAAAATGCTGAAGCTTCTTCCGCCGGAGGCACAGGGCTTTTCGGTACAGCAGTCGATGTTCTATGTGATGACGAATTTTCTGTGCCCCATGTTCTTTTTAATGATTCCGCTCATGGTTTCAAGTATATCCGCGGCATGCAGCTTTGTCGGCGAAAAGGAGCGCAGCACGATTGAGACGCTGCTCCTTACCCCGATGAGCATGAGACAAATTTTTAAGGCGAAGGTTTTTGGCTGCGTCATTTTATCCGGCATTTCCACGCTGATCGCCTTTGTCGCGTTTTCGGTTGTGACCTCGGTCGGGGACCTTATTATGAAAATGCCGTTTTTCCTGAACTGGAACTGGCTGGTGCTCCTGCTGTTTTTTGCTCCGGCAATCACCGTCTTCGGCGTGATCTTTATGGTGATTTTTTCAGGCAAAAGCAAAAGCTATATGGAATCGTTCCAGACGTCCAGCTATATTGTGCTGCCGGTTATCCTGCTCTTCATGGGGCAGTTTACAGGCCTCTTTCAGCTCAATGCGCTGATACTGCTGCTGATTTCCGTTGTCATCATCATTCTGGATATCGTTCTTCTGCTGTTTGGCTCCCGCTCCTTTACGCCGGAAAAACTGTTAAAGTAACGGAACATTTGCCTTAACCGCCAAATTGTATTATAATAGATATAATAAAAGGTTAAGACAGGAAGGTGATTGGGTGGCTGCAGATTTGCATTGTCACACCAAAATGTCGGATGGTTCGGTCAGCATTGATGAAGTTGTTATGCTTGCCAAAAAAAGAGGCTTGTCTACGATTGCGATTACCGATCACGATACATTTGCTGGTACGACCAGGGCAAAAATCTTTGGGGACAGGCATGGAATAGAAGTGATCTCCGGCGTGGAATTTTCAACGATTGACACCGCAACAGGCCGCAAGGCGCATATTTTATGTTACCTGTGCGACAACCCGGACCGTCTGGTCGGTTTGTGCAAACGTACGGCGGACAGCCGGCGGCGCGCCGCAAGCATCATGATACAGAAGACGATGCGAATTTACCCGATCACGGCGGATATGGTTGTCCGCCGGGCACACGGAAGCACGAATATCTTTAAGCAGCATATCATGCACGCGTTGATTGACGCGGGATACGCCAGCCACTTTTTCGGAGCCACGTTCAAAAAGCTGTTCAATTCAAAAAACGGACTGGCTTACTGCAGCGTTGAGTATCCGGATGTTCACGACGTAATCAAACAGATACACGATGCGGGCGGGGTTGCGGTTCTTGCCCACCCGGGGGAATACAACAGTTACGATCTGCTTGAGCAGCTGGGGTCAAACCACGAAATTGAAGGCGTTGAGGTCTGGCACCCGCGCAACAAACCGGGGGATGAGGAAACATTCATTGCCGCGGCAAAAAAATACGGTCTGGTCATGACGGGCGGCACGGATTTCCACGGGATGTACACAAGTATACGGGCACCGCTCGGTACCTGTACAACGCCGGACGACCAGCTGGAAGCGCTAAAAAAACGTAAGGCACAAATATCAGAATAGGTGAGGAATAAATTGGAATATCATTATAAAACAAGCGGCACCTGCTCGTCCGAGATGATCGTCGAGCTGGACGGAGATACGGTAAAATCGGTAAAAGTAATCGGAGGATGCAACGGAAATTCAAAAGGGATTTGTTCGCTGGTTCAGGGAATGAAGGCGGATGAGGTAATCCGGCGCTGTAAGGGGATACGGTGCGGATTCAAGACGACCTCCTGTCCGGATCAGCTCGCAAACGCCTTGTTACAGGCTCAGAAGCAGCAGAGCGGAAAATAGATAAAGGGCTGCGAATAATCGCAGCCCTTTCTTGTGCGGTTAGCAGCAGCCGTTGTTGCCGCATCCACGATCGCAGTCGTTGTTATTTCCGCAGCAGCACACCAGGATGATGATAAGAAGGATAATCCAAGTACAGGAATTGCCGCCACCAAAGAAACTGTTACACATAATTGTTTGCCTCCTTTCGGTTTACAATATATAATATTGCATAGGCATAAAACGTGTTACACATAAAATCGGCTCTTTAAAATAAATTTTATATAAGAAATTATACTGTTTCTATAACGGGAATTCCCCTTATTCTATGCGGCAATGCCAAATTTGGACTAAGAAAATAACAAAAACTTTAGCGCAGAGAGTCCTTGCATGCAGCCGGTAAAGCGGGGGTTTTACCTGGGACTGTTCCCGAGCGGACACAATGCGATATACGGATTACAGAATTCTACGGAGGAATAAAAATGTTATGTGAATGCTGTGGGAAAAACCCGGTGACCACACATGTTAAAACGATCATTAACGGCGAACTGACAAAATACTCGCTTTGCGCGGAATGCGCGCAAAAACTCGGCTACGGCAGTCTCCTCACCGGGCTCGGCCTGAATTACGGGAGCCTTCTGGGCACGTTTTTCGGGGAACCGGAGCAGGAAAGCAAGGACGCAGTGCGCTGCAAATGCTGCGGCTGCAGCTTTGAGGATATTGCCCGCACCGGCAGGGTGGGCTGCGCGGAATGTTACCATACCTTCTACAACCGCCTGATTCCCCTTATTCAGCGTATTCACGGCAATACCAGACACCGCGGCAAGGTGCCGGGCGGAGAGCAGCTTCAGCCAAGGCCTCAGAGCCAGCTGAGCGTGATGCGCAGGGAGCTGCGTGAAGCGATCAATTCTGAGAACTTTGAGCATGCCGCGGATTTGCGCGACCGAATCCGGGAATTGGAGGGAAAAGAAGACCGTGAGTAAATGGTATGAAAAAAGCGGCGCGGAAGGCGACGTGGTGATCGGTACGCGCATCCGTCTTGTGCGGAATCTGAGCGGATTTCCTTTTCCTGCGCGAATGAGCAAAGCCGACCGCCGCATGCTCGCGCAAAGAGTGGCGGAGACAGTCGGCAGCTGTGCACAGTCATATGGCTTTCAGTTTCTTAATATGGAGGAAATTTCCAAAATACAGGCGGTTTCTCTTGTGGAGCGGTACCTTGCAAGCCCAGAATTTATTTCCGAGCCCGACGGCAGAGGGATGCTGCTGACGGAGGACGAATCCCTCAGCATCATGCTCAACGGGGAAAACCATCTGACCGTACAGGCCATAACGGAAGGGCTTGATCTGCAGCAGGCCTACCGGATGGCAGATCAGCTCGATACGATTCTGGAGAGGTCCCTGCATTTTGCCTTTGACGAGGCCCTGGGCTATCTTACGCAGAACCCGGTCGATCTTGGAACCGGTATGCGCGCTTCGCTGGTTCTTCACCTGCCCGCGATGCAGGACGGGGGAGGAATCACAAGGGTTTCCGGCAGCCTGTCCAAGCTGGGGCTGTCCTTGCGGGCAATCTACGGCTCCGGTACCGCTTCAAAAGGAGCCGTTTATCAGCTGTCAAATCAGGTAACGCTCGGCCTTTCCGAGCAGGAGGCGCTTGCCAACCTCCAGAGCATTGCGCTGCAGGTTATCCGGCAGGAACGCACAGCCCGGACGGAGCTTGGCAAAAGGCTGGACGTTCAGGATGCCGTAAGCCGTTCTCTGGGAATCCTGCAGAGCGCAAAGCTTATGACAAACGAGGAATTTATGGGGCTTATTTCCAACGTCCGGTTCGGTGTAGCACAGGGACTTTTTGAAAAAATAAGTTACAATACCATTAATAAGCTGGTTATTGTCGCGCAGCCGGCCACACTTGCGCTGCACAGCGGGAAAAAGCTGACTGCGAACGAACGCCATCTTCTGCGGGCCCAAACGGTTCAAAGTTTATTGAAGGCGGATGATTTTTATGGAGCAAACAATTCCGAACAATGAAGAGCTGGCTGCGGCGCTGCTTTGGGCGCTGGGAGAGAACGTGCCGCATGACCGGGCGCTTGAAGCGGAAGCCATCCGGCTGAAAGCCGAAAAAGGAAGCAGCGGGGAACTTCTGCAAAAGGTGATCGCACTGTGCTCAAATCCAAAAACACCGATGCAGCTTTATCTTACCGCGAAAGCATACAGTCTGCTTGGCAGCGGGTTTTACAGCCAGACCGTCCAATCTATGCGGGAGTACCTGAAAACCGGCGGATGGGATAAACTTTCCGGCCGTTCGGTGATGGAAAACGGAATTCTAATCAATCATCTGTGTATGCTGCGTGCTGCGGACCTGACCGTGCTTGCAAGGGCGCAGGAGGGCTCCGGCAAACTGGAAGACGCGCTGGAAAGCTTTCTGGAGGCCTACCGCTTTGAACCGTACCGTGCAATGCACGCGGTAAAAGCTGCCGATCTGATCGTAAAGCTGCGTGGCAGGGAAGAAGCCCTTTTGTTTCTCCGCCATCAAAAGCAAAGCCGTTACTATAGTTCCATAAAATATACCAATACGCTTGGCGAAGTGCGCTGCAACGACGAATTCAGGCGCCTTTTGGACGCGCATATTCTCAAGATTCAAAATATGGGATAAAAAGATATTTAAATAATAAACTGCCGAAGAATGCTTATATTCCCCGGCAATTTTTATATTATTAAGTATATGACTCTCATCCATTGTCAATAGAAAAATCAATACTTAGCGTCTGCAAGGACGGTCTGCTGTGACTGCGGTAAATTGGGCTGGAGGCTTTTTATGCTGTCGGCTTTTTCATCCGCTTTGTTTTCCTTGACCGAAACGGATTTGTCCTTTAACTTAAACTGCTTTACCAGTTCCTTCAAGTCTCTGGCTTGCCCTGAGAGCTCCTCACTTGCTGCGGCACTTTCCTCGGCGGTTGCGGAATTGGTCTGTACTACGCTGGAAATTTGCTCAACGCCTGCAGTTACCTGGCCGATTTCATCCGACTGATGGTTTGTCGCTTCGGAAATTTGGCTGATTGTATCGGATACCACTTTTATGTTGTCTACCACACGAACCAGAGACCGGGCCGTTTCATCCGCAATCTTTTGGCCGTTCGCGACCTGCTTGATTGAGTTTTCAATTAAAACGGTTGTGTCTTTTGCCGCCAGCGCGCTTTTGCTGGCAAGGTTCCGGACCTCATCCGCAACAACCGCAAAGCCTTTTCCCGCGGCGCCTGCTCTTGCCGCTTCCACGGCCGCGTTCAGAGCGAGAATATTTGTCTGGAATGCGATGTCTTCGATCGTCTTTATGATTTTGCCGATTTCATTGGACGATTCACTGATTTGGGACATGGAGCCAAGCATTTCGCGCATATGGTCGTTGCTGGTTTCGACTTCGGAGTTGACTTGATTTACATTTCTGCTTGCCTCGGCGGCATGCTCCGCATTTTCCCTGACCTGGGAGGAAATCTCAACGATCGTGGCGGAAAGCTCCTCGACGGAGCTTGCCTGCTCGGCTGCGCCCTGCGCCAGTGCCTGCGCGCCGTCGGAAACCTGCTCGGAACCGTTGGAAACCTGTTCGGAAGCTTCGTTTATTTCAGACAGCGTTTCGCTTAAGGATGAAATGATTCCATGATAGGCTATGCTCAAGCCTTTATAATCGCCGATATACTGCATCCTGGAGGGCATGGCCAGATTACCGTGCGCTACTTGATCAAGATGCTCCGTCAGGTCGGCGATATATGCTCTGATTGAAGCTGTGGATTTTCCAAGTGCCGCGGCCAGATGTCCGATTTCATTCTGGGAATCATAGCTTACCTGTACATTTAAATCGCCCTCCGCCATTTTCTGTGCGGCTTTTGCCATTTCTGCCACAGGCCTGCTGATACTGCGCGCAATAGCCAGAGCAATCACAAGGGAAAGGATAAGGGAAGCACACAGGATCGCAAGGATGATTATCCCTGAGGCCGACGCCTGAGCGGAAAGGTTGGCAGAAAGCGAACCCAGCTTCCTTATTTCAAAAAAGCCGACGATACTGCCGGCGCCGGAAAGCACAGCTACCAGAATAAACGCAAATACCAGTTTATTTCCAATTTTCACATTCTTTAACATTACTCAATCTTCCTCCCCAAAATATATTAAGCTATGAAATTTTACTGCTGCCGATCATATTGCCTGCATCTAAAAGCAGGACAACCTTGTTCTCCAGTTTTGCAATCCCTTTGAGATAAGCACAGGCTTCCTCTTTTGAAGCATCCGGTGGTGCGGATATGTTTTCTTCATCAATTCGGGTAACTTCGTCAACTGCGTCAACAATAAACCCGAATAACTGCTGCTGAATATTTATCACAATGATGCATGTGCGTTCATCGTAAATGGTTTCCGGTTTGTTAAACCGAAGCCTCACATCAATTACGGGAATAATACTGCCCCTGAGATTGATGACACCCTTGAAATAATCGGGAAAGTTGGGAATGGAGGTGATTTTTTGAATTCCTACAATTTGCTGCACATTGGAAATTGCAATACCAAATAACTGACCGTCCGTCCAGAAAGTCAGGTATTTTC
>JAEWUH010000222.1 GCA_023397245.1 Bacillota bacterium
ATTGTGGCCTATACCGATCTTGGGGAGCTTACGATCCGCGGCTCAAAGCTTCAGATCAATAAACTGAATATCGAAACGGGCGAACTGAATTTAAACGGGGAAATCACTTCCATGTCCTATTCTGAAAACCGGCCGGTAGGCGGCTTCTTTTCCAGGCTGTTCAAATAGGGGAGTGAGGCCGTTTGAATCTAACGCTTGCTTTTCAGTTCCAGGGCTTTCTGATATCGATCGGCGTCGGTCTGCTTCTGGGCGCATATTACGATGTGTTCCGCATTTTTCGCACGGTTTTCCGTTCCGAAAAGAGGGCCGTCTTTTATCAGGATGTCTTTTACATGCTTACATCGGCCTTTGTTACGTTTCTGCTGGCACTGGGCGTAAATTACGGAAACGTACGTTTTTATATTCTGGCGGGTGAAATCATTGGCTGGTGCCTTTATTTTTTAACCGTTGGGCTGGTAACAATCCGGGTGTTTCGGTTCGTGTCCGACGTTTTACACAGGTTTATTATAAATCCTGTGAAGAAAATTATTTTACATATCTTCCATTTCCTGTGCAATAAAGTAAAAATCATTGTTAAAAAAGCAAAAATAGTGGTCATAAATAAGAAAAAATGCTTGAAACATAACCGTAAGATAGTGTATAATCAACTCAGATTCAAACGCAAAAGGAGAAGGAAAGCTTAAGGAGGCAGCCCTGCGCCATGAAAATTATCAAGACGAAAAAGCAAAGGGGCAGTTTTTTGCTGCGTATCGCTGTTTTTGCATTCGCGGTATATTCTGTTGTTGCGCTTGTTAATCAGCAGGTTCAAATCAGTGAGAAACGCCAGCAGCTTGCTTCCGTAAAGCAGCAGATTCAAATCCAGGAAATCAAAAACGAAGACATTAAACATGCTCTCAGCACCGGCGCAAACGGCAACAGCGACTATATTGAGCGCGTAGCGCGGGAGGGTCTCAGCCTGGCAAAACCGGGTGAGCGTGTTTTTGTTAATATAGCCGGAAAATAAGGGCTTTATTTCTTAAGGAGGAAATCACTTACATATGCAGCTTGAGGTAGGAACAGTTCTGGAAGGAAAAGTAACAGGAATCACAAAATTCGGCGCATTTGTTGAATTACCGGGCGGCAAAACAGGAATGGTTCATATTTCCGAGGTGGCGCCGACCTTTGTAAAGGAAATCCGGGATTTCGTCACCGAGAATCAAACAGTCAAAGTGAAAGTAATGAGCATAAGTGAAGACGGCAAGGTGAGCCTTTCCATCAAGAAGGCAATCGCTCCGGCTCCGCGCAGCAATACGCCGGCGCCCAGAACTTCCAGGCCGGGGAACTACGAATGGCAGCCAAGCAGAAAAAACGATGCTGCCAGTTTTGAGGATATGATGTCCAAGTTCAAGCAGACAAGTGATGAAAAAATATCGGACCTTAAAAAATGCATGGAATCAAAACGCGGCGGCTTTTCCAAGCATGGTTCGAATCAGCCAAAATAATTCAAGCGGAGTGTTCGCACTCCGCTCTTTTCATGTTTTATAAATTATTTTACCCGTATTCTGGAGGAGCATCATGTTAATTATCAATGCAGATATCCATACAATGGCAGGCCCGGAAATCCGAAACGGCTGGATTCGCACGGAAGGCACAATCATCGGCGAAATCGGGGAAATGCCCGCACAAGCCCGTGTCGGAGAGAAAGTAATCGATGTACGGGGGGCGGGAGTTTACCCGGGCTTTGTTGACGCACATACCCACATCGGAATGTGGGAGGACGGACTTACCTTTGAAGGCGACGACGGCAACGAGGAGACCGACCCGGTAACTCCTCAGCTGCGCGCAGTCGATGCGGTCAATCCGATTGACCGCTGCTTTACTGAAGCCCTTGCCGCGGGCGTTACGACGGTTGTAACAGGCCCCGGCAGCGCGAACCCGATCGGCGGACAGCTGGCCGCACTGAAAACCCGCGGCACCTGTATCGACGAAATGGTTCTGAAGGCTCCCTTGGCGATTAAAATGGCACTTGGGGAAAATCCAAAATCGGTATATCACGGAAAAAATCAGTCGCCCTCAACGCGTATGGCTACCGCTTCGCTCATTCGCGAAGAGCTCTTTAAGGCGAAGCGATACATGGAAGACTTACAGCGCTCGCAGGAAGACGAGGACGTTGACGCCCCGGAATTCGATATGAAGTCCGAGGCGCTTCTCCCGGCGCTCCGCGGGGAAATTGAGGTGCATTTCCACGCGCACCGTGCAGATGATATTTACACGGCAATCCGTATCGCAAAGGAATTTAACCTGAATTATGTCATTGTCCACGGCACCGAAGGGCATATTATCGCGCAGGGTCTTAAAAAGAACGGCGCGCGTGTCCTTGCCGGTCCGTTTTTATGCGACCGCTCCAAACCGGAGCTGAGAAATCTTACCCCGGCCAATCCGGGTATCCTGGCAAAAGAGGGAATCCTGACGGCGATTATCACCGATCATCCCGTTATTCCGATTCAGTATCTTCCCGTCTGTGCCGCTCTTGCCGTACGCGAGGGTATGGATCATGAGGACGCTTTGCGGGCAATCACAATAAATCCCGCAAAAATATGCGGCATTGAAGACAGGGTGGGTTCCATCGAAGCCGGGAAGGACGCGGATATGGTCGTCTTTGAATCGAATCCGCTGGATTTGAACGCGAAACCTAAAATGGTGATCGTAAACGGTGAAATAATATCGATGTGAGGTTGCTATGAGAGAAATTGAAACATCCCGAATCATTGATGCCATAAAGCAGCTATGTATTGAGGCGAACCGGATTCTTCCCGAGGACCTGGAAAAGTGCATTGCCGGCGCCGCACAGGAAGAAACCTCTTCCATCGGCAAATCCATTTTGTGCGATTTATGTGAGAATATGAACGCGGCGCGCGCGCTGAGTATTCCGGTCTGTCAGGATACCGGCATGGCCGTGATTTTTGCCGAGGTAGGGCAGGAGGTTCATATCACCGGCGGCAGCTTTGAAGAGGCGGTGAACGAGGGTGTACGGCAGGGCTATGTGGAAGGTCTGCTGCGCTGCTCCGTCGTGGCCGATCCGATTCGCCGCGGGAATACGGGCGACAACACCCCGGCGATCCTTCACACGAGAATGGTTCCCGGTGACCGGATTGCCATTAAAGTTGCTCCAAAAGGCTTCGGCAGTGAAAATATGAGCAAAATCAAAATGTTTACCC
>JAEWUH010000265.1 GCA_023397245.1 Bacillota bacterium
ACGTTCCACAGCAGGGATATTCTTTTCACGGGCCGCAACAAGCTCCGGGTTATCCGCTTTTACCGCCGCAGTGTAAACCACCAGTTCCGCTCCGTCTACATTTTCTGCCTTTTGTCCCATTGTGACCAGAATCCCGTAGGAACGGATCCGTTCAAGCGTATCCGACTCATTGGTATCCGAACCAGTCAGTTCAAATCCTTTATGATGTAAAATTTCGGCAATCGGGCACATACCCGAACCGCCGATTCCTACAAAATGTATTTTCTTTACTCTGGATAAGATGTCATCGTTCTCCATTTAAATGCGCTCCTTAAGTGAGATGTAAGTTCATTCTTTGCATCTTAATATTATAATGCCATACTTATTCATAATAATCATATTTATCAATATATGCAATACAAAATTAAATTCTTTAATAATTTGTAATCGGATTGCGATTTCACTTTCCCGGAAACTTTTTGGGGGCGCTCATTCACATAGAGCACAATGGCTCCATAATATGGTGGGAGAACATCGTGGAGGTTCGGATATATGATTGATATAAACAGTTTTGGGGTATTGGGCGGTGATAAACGCCAGATTGCCCTGGCTGAATCGATTGCATCGGACGGGTATACGGTATATGCCTTCGGATTCGACCAGACTGCGTTCACCGGAGACGTTAAAAAAGCGGAGCTGAACGAAGTTGTTTCGAGGTGTGAGAATATTATCCTGCCGCTGCCGGTCACGGCAGACGGAATTCATTTAAATACGCAGTACACTGAAAATAAAATCGTCCTCAATGACAGCTTTGCGGAACTGATGAGAAACAAACAGGTATTCGGCGGAATGATGGGAAAGCTGTACCAGACAAGCGAGATATGGGATTCGATCAATACCTATGATTATTATACGCAGGAGGAATTCGCCGTACGAAATTCCGTGCCGACCGCGGAGGGAGCGATAGAAATCGCAATGCGCGAGTATTCCGGCACAGTCAACGGCAGCAAATGCCTGGTCACCGGGTTTGGGAGGCTTGGAAAAATAATTGCGTGGATGCTGCGCGGAATCGGTGCAAACGTTACGGTAAGCGCTCGTAAACAGTCGGATATTGCATGGATCGAGTCCTACGGGTATTCCTCCATACTGACCGAAAATATTTGGAATAAGGAACCGTATGACATTATATTCAACACCGCTCCCGCATTGATTTTTAACCGCCGCCTGCTTTCCAAAATGCGCCCTGCCCCGATTATTATCGATCTTTCCGCAATGCCCGGGGGAGTTGATTTTGAAGCGGCCGCCAAATTTGAAATCAAAGCAATCCACGCCCTTTCGCTTCCGGGAAAGGTTGCGCCAAAAACAGCCGGAGAAATCATTAAAAACACGATCTATAATCTGATGGAGGAGTGATTGGGATGGAAAGACCGACTTTCGGATATGCGATGTGCGGTTCCTTCTGCACATTTTCAAACGCGATCGAACAGATGCGGCACATTGCGGAAGCAGGCTATCCTCTTCTGCCGGTTATGTCGCAGAACGCTTATTCCACGGATACCCGGTTTGGCAAGGCAAGTGATTTTATCTGGGAAGTAGAAGATATCTGCGGGAAAAAAATCATAAAGAGTATCGTTGAAGCAGAACCGATCGGGCCGAAGAAAATGGTAGACCTGATGATTGTAGCCCCCTGCACGGGGAAAACGCTGGCTAAGCTCGCAAACGGCATTACGGACACGTCCGTAACCATGGCTGTAAAGTCAAACTTACGCACCGGATGCCCGGTACTTCTGGCTATCGCCACAAACGACGCGCTGGCCGCTTCCGCACAGAATATCGGAAAGCTGCTGAATACAAAGAATCTCTATTTTGTTCCGATGAAGCAGGATGATCCGTTGAAAAAACCGACCTCCGTTATAGCGGATTTCAGCCTGATTCTTCCTGCGGCGCTTGCCGCGCTTGAGGGAAAACAGCTGCAGCCGATATTCCGTTAAGTACAAGATATTTGATTTTAATGCTGTACCGAAGTAAAGAAATATGATATAATTTTAAAACAAAAGGAACAGAAGGGAAAAAATATGTACTATTGCCCTAAATGCCAGGTCATCAGTTATGACAAAACCTGCCCCTCCTGCGGAGGAAAGAAGCTCAGGGAACCCATGCCGGATGACCCGGTGCTTCTGATTACCGCGGATGAGATGAAAGCAGAAACGATTAAAGCTGCGCTGGAAGATCAAAGCGTACCCTGTGAAGAACGTATCTGCGGGCTGGGAGGACCTCCTTCCGTGCTTGTGGGGAAAAGCGCGTATACGAACAAAAATATCTTTGTTCCTTACGGAAAACTGGAAGCGGCCCGTGACCTCCTGATCGGAATCGGCATAGCGGATCATTCCGGCCAGCCGGAAGAGGAGAAGGACGGCGCTGAAGAAATGAGCCCGCGTAAAAAAGTCTTTTGGCGGATCGTTTCGGCGCTTCTGTTTATACTGGCGGTCTGGGGAATTGTTGCCGCAGCGGATTATGCGGCAAATTCATTAAAGAATATTTTATCAAATCTATGAAGAATAAAAGGAGACAGAAATGAAAAATTATCATATCGATACAAACTGTATCCATGCCGGCTATGAGCCGGGAAACGGCGCCCCCCGCGTGCTTCCGATTGTTCAGAGCACAACCTATAAGTACGACAGCGCCCAAACCATGGGCGAGCTTTTCGATTTAAAGGCCGACGGCTTTTTTTATACCCGCCTCGGCAACCCGACCATTGACGCAGTGGAAAAGAAAATTGCGGCGCTGGAAGGCGGCGTGGGCGCGCTGATTACATCGTCCGGCCAGGCTGCTTCCCTGATTTCTGTTTTGAACATCTGCCGGGCAGGCGGCCACGTGGTATGTTCCAGTGCAATCTACGGCGGTACCTTTAATCTTTTTTATAAAACGATGCATGAAATGGGTATCGACTTCACTTTTGTTGCACCGGACTGTCCCGAGCAGGAGCTCAACGCGGCATTCCGTGAGAATACCCGCTGCGTATTTGCGGAAACGCTCTCCAATCCGTCTCTGGTTGTTACGGATTTGGAAATGTTTGCAAAAGCGGCGCATGCGCATGGCGTTCCCGTCATTGTAGACAATACATTTGCAACTCCGATCAACTGCCGCCCGTTCGAGTTTGGTGTGGACATTGTTACGCACTCCACAACAAAGTATATGGACGGTCATGCCGTTCAGGTCGGCGGGGTAGTCGTTGACAGCGGTAATTTCAACTGGAAAAACGGCAAATTCCCGGAGCTGACGGAGCCGGATGAATCCTACCACGGTATCGTTTACACGGAACAGTTTGGCAAAGGGGCATACATTGCGAAAGCGCGCACCCACCTGATGCGTGACCTTGGAGCGCAGTCCAGCCCGTTTAATGCGTTCTTGCTGAACCTTGGACTGGAAACTCTTGCGGTAAGAATGGAACGCCACTGTTCCAATGCCCTTGCCGTTGCCCAATATCTTGAGAAAAACAGCAAAATAGAATGGGTAAACTACCCCGGACTTAGAAGCAGCAAATACTATGATCTGGCGAAAAAATATATGCCGAACGGTACCTGCGGCGTAATTTCTTTCGGCGTGAAGGGCGGCAGGGAAGAGGCGGCCAAATTTATGGAAGGCTTAAAGCTTGCTTCGATTGTCGTACATGTTGCAGACCTGCGTACCTGCGTGCTTCATCCCGCAAGTACAACGCATCGCCAGCTGAACGACGAACAGCTTGTTGAGGCCGGAATCAGCCCCAATATGATCCGGATGTCGGTCGGCATTGAAAATATTGAAGATATCCTTGCGGATATCGGGCAGGCAATCGAGCAGATCTAAGAATATAGCTAATAAAAAAGGGGATATGGAGTAATCCATATCCTCAATTTATTTTTATGCTTACTTTTCAGGTTCGCAGGATTCCACTTCTGTTCGTGACCGTGGGAATGCGGCGGACTTCGAAAGGCTGACTCCTTTTTCTTTTCTGTTGGTTAAAAATGACGGCTTCAGTTCCGCAATTAAGATCGCGGCGAAAATAAGTAAAAATCCGATAAATGTTCTTGCGGTGAGCGATTCGCCCAAAAAGAGAATCCCGGACAGCGTGCCAAAAAGCGATTCGAGGGACATAATTAGAGAAGCCTTTGAAGGCGGCACGTATTTTTGGCACACATTCTGTAAAACCATTGCAATTAAGGTACTGAAGATGCCCAGATAAAGCAGCGACCAAACCGAATCCATACCAAGACCTGTGGGAAAACTTTCCGTAAAGAGCGCGACAAGAAGCGCCGCCAGTGACGTAAATGTGAACTGCGTAAAGGAAAGAAGAATAGGGTCGGTTTTTTCGGTTAAAATACTCACACCGGTGATCTGCGCCGCAAAGGCCGCGCCGCATAAAAGGGAAAGCATGTCCCCAAAGTTCACCGTAAATCCGGAACGCAAAGACAAAAATCCAATACCGATGATACAGACAAAGGCGGATAGAATATTGAAAACATCCGGCTTTTGATTTTTTATGATCCAGTATAAAAACGGAACAAGGACTACATAGACGGCTGTCAAAAATGCATTGTTGCCTGCCGTCGTATATTTTATCCCGACCGTCTGAAGATAGTAGGCAACATAGAGCAATATTCCAAGGATTGCGCCGGACTTTATGGAACGCAGGTCTATTTTTTTTATTCGGTTGAAAAAAAAGACCGGCATCAGTAAAGCCGCAATTCCGAAGCGTATGGCAATGATGTAACTGGAAGGAACGGATGCTGTCGTGTTTTTTACCACCACAAAAGCGCTGCCCCAGATCACCGTGATGAATAATAATCCAAGTTCAGAGACCAGGGACCTGTTTTTCGTATTCAAATATTACACCTCATTATTTCACATTGTTTTTATTATATCATTGATACCGCGGTACTGCAATAAAGTATTCCTTAACGGGATCAGCGGGCTGTATGTTCATAGATTATTTTGAATAATATTTCTTTTCTAAACCGGTCTGTTGTGATATAATAAAATTTGATTTTAGCCAAGTTTGATTTTTGGAGATGAAAATTTGATGATAGGAATTGAACAGCGCTTTGTTTGCGACGGCGTCAATTTCAGAAGTATCAAAGATACCAAGTTCAAAACAATCCGCATGTCCGTTAATTTTATGCTGCCGATTCAAAAATCCGCTGCGGCTGTAAACGCCATTTTGCCGTTTCTGCTCAGCCGTGCCAGCCGGGAATATCCGGATTATACGAAACTGGGGGAAAGACTAGCGGAGCTTTACGGCGCGGAGATCAACGCCGATGTGCAGAAGCTTGGAGACGTTCAGATGCTCTCCGTTTCCGCCTCCGGAATTGCCGACCGCTACGCTCTGAACGGGGAAAGCGTTTCAACAGAGCTTTCCAAACTGTTATGCAGTATGATTTTTGAACCTCCGTTTGAAAACGGCCTGTTTCCCAAAGAAGGATTCGAGCAGGAAAAACGGCAGACGATTGAATTGATTGAATCGGAATTTAACGATAAAAGAACCTATGCCAGGCTTCGCTGCGAAGAAATCATGTGCGCCAAGGAGCCTTACGGAATCGGGCGCTACGGCACGAAGGAACAGATTCAGAACCTCAAGCTGGAGGAAGTTACGCAGGCCTGGAAGTATCTCATTGAGAATGCAAAAATAGAGATTATTGTTCTCGGCGACTGCGATCCCGCGCCTGTTTATAACGATTTTTGCAGCGCGTTTCAGAAATTAAAAAAGGCGTCGACCGTACCGTGTATTACGGAAAATATAAAACAGGCGGAAAACGTCAATGAATTCACCGAAAAAATGGATGTCGCACAGTCCAAGCTTGTGATCGGATTCCGAACCGCTTACGCGATTCCGGATGCGCAAATGCACGCCGTAAAGCTGATGACCGCGTTATACGGCGGAACGCCGAATTCAAAGCTGTTTGCCAATGTCCGTGAAAAGCTGAGCCTCTGCTATTACTGCAGCGCGCAGTATATTTCCATGAAAGGCATCATGCTTGTCCAGAGCGGCGTGGAAACAAAAAATGTCGACCGGGCAAAGCAGGAAATTCTGGCACAGCTGGATGAAATCCGAAAGGGCAGCTTTGACGACGGCGAATTAAACGCCGCAAAACTGAGCCTGTGTAACGGTTACCGCTCTGTTTCCGATTCTCTCGGCGGGCTGGAAGCCTGGTATCTTTCCCAGACCTTTAGCCATCAGATGATACGCCCGGAAGAGGCAGCCGCAATTATCATGGCGGTTAGCCGTGAGGAAATTATTGACGCGGCGAACCGTGTTTCGCTGGATACCGTTTATCGTCTGGTAGGAAGCGGGGAAGATGCTCAATGAATATTATCAAAGAAATAAAAAGCGAACGCGTGGGAGATAAATATTATGAAATCAATCATTCGTCCGGCCTGAAAATATTTATCTATCCAAAAGAAAACAACAGCTCGGCCTATGCGGTTTTCGGCACAAAATACGGTTCCATCGACAACTGCTTTAAAACCTCGGAAGACCTTGAGCCAAATGCCGTGCCTGCCGGAATCGCCCATTATCTGGAGCATAAGCTTTTTGAGAGCGAAGACGGGGACGCTTTTTCGCGTTACGCCAAAACGGGCGCTTCGGCGAATGCCTATACCTCGTTTGATTCCACCTGCTATCTCTTCTCCTGCACCGAAAATTTTTATGAGTCCCTTGAAATTCTGCTGGACTTTGTGCAGTCTCCTTATTTTACGGAACAGACCGTAAAGAAGGAGCAGGGCATCATCGGCCAGGAAATCCGTATGTATGACGATGATCCGCAGTGGAGGGTTCTCTTTAATCTTTTGGGGGCGATGTACCATAACCATCCGGTAAAAATCGATATCGCCGGGTCTGTGGAAAGCATTGCGAAAATCACGCCGGAGCTGCTTTATAAATGCTACCACACCTTTTACAATCTCAACAATATGGTTCTGTGCATCGCAGGTAATGTTGACAGAGACAAAGTGCTTGCGCTGTGCGATAAAATGCTGAAGCCTTCGAAACCGATTCAGCTTGATAAGATTTTCAAGGAGGAACCGGCGGAGATCGTAAAAGACCGCGTTGAGCAGAAGCTCTCCGTTTCGTCTCCGATTTTCCAGCTTGGATTTAAGGAGAAAGCGGGCAATACACGCCTGGCCGTACAGGAAATTGCGGAAACGGAAATTCTTCTTGAGGTTTTGGCGTCGGACGCGTCGCCCTTGTTCCGCAGGCTTCTTGACGCCGGACTGATCAATGAATCTTCTTTCTCCTACGAATACTTTGAGGGGTCCGGTTATGCTTCCATAATTTTTGCCGGCGAGTCTAAGAATCCGGACGCCGTTGCGGACGAAATCAAAAAGGAAATTATGAATATACGGGAGCAGGGGCTTGACCCGGCAGCCTTTGACCGTTCCAAAAAAGCGGTTTACGGCCGCATTATTTC
>JAEWUH010000226.1 GCA_023397245.1 Bacillota bacterium
ATATTGCAGAGGTTGCAAAAAAGGTTCTCGGCAAGTAAACTTTCAGCTTTGCTTAATATCTTACGCAAACCGGTCTGCTTTTCGGCGGGCCGGTTTTTTGTTTTAGGTGATAACCAGACAATTTAAGTTGAATTACGGCAATAATCAGAATCAAATATTAATTTCCAACAGGAAAATTAAAAAAAATTCTGTTTTCTGCAAATTTTATTGTTATTATTCTCTTTGATTATTAAATACAAGGGCAAGAGTAGTTAAAATATATTTAAGTAAATTACAGTAATTGACGTATTAAAATTCCAATAACTGTTTTATTCATCTTACAATTTATTTCGTTACAATACTATTTGGAGATTACTAAAATGAATTTTAATGTAAACGAACTACTGAATTCACTCTCCTTCACTCTCGACTACGTAGAAAAAGGCCTGATTTCCAACGAAAAAAATCACGGCCGCCGCGTCGCATACATATCGGCCAGGATTGGGGAAATGCTCGGTTTCAACAATCTCAACCTGTTTGATTTGATTTCCTATTCCCTTCTGCATGACAACGGGGTTGCAAAATCCCTTGTGAAAAAGACCGATTCCGGGGAATATGTAAACGCGGAGCTGAACAGCATCCACTGCGTTGAGGGAGAAAAGAATATCAAGGTATTTCCGTTTTTTCACCCTGTTACAAACGTGATTCTTTATCATCACGAAAATTACGACGGCAGCGGATTCTTTGGATTATCCGGCAGCGAAATCCCCCTGTATTCCCGCATTATAGCGCTTGCGGATTTCATTGCCATACAATATTCGGAAGATAGACTAAGCGAAGATGTCATTCGGTCGATTGAAGAATCAAAATCGTATTTTGACCCGGATCTGCTCTGCGTTTTTCAGGAGCTCAGCCGCAATATGGAGTTTTGGCTCCATTTGAACGACGATTTCGTTTATACCGCGCTGACGGCGGTCACCCCGCATGTCAACCGTAATTTCGATTACAAGAACATGCGAACCGTTTCTCAGGTTTTTTGTAATATCATCGACTCAAAATCGCCCTTTACCGGATCGCATTCGCGCGGAATCAGCGACAAAACCGGCATTCTCTGCGAATTCTATGAGTTTGATCAGGAATCCTACTGGAAAATGCGCATAGCGGCAGACCTGCACGATCTTGGGAAGCTGATGGTCCCGAACGAGATACTCGACAAACCGGCCGCTCTGACAAAGCAGGAGATTCTGATTATCCAGTCCCATCCTTTTTACACCCGGAAAGCGCTGGAAATGATTACCGGATTTGAAGAAATCGCCGACTGTGCCGCAAACCATCACGAAAAGCTGAACGGCAGCGGTTATCCCTACGGCCTGAATCAGGATCAGCTGGATTATAAATCGCGTCTTTTAGGCTGCATCGATATTTATCAGGCGCTTACCGAGGACAGGCCTTACCGCAAAGCGATGCCCCACAACATCGCAATCCGCATTATGAGAGAAATGGCTTCGAAAAATCTGATCGACGAATCGATTGTCGAAGATTTAAACTTTGTTTTCTCCGTTACGTCAAAATTTGCAATCTCAAAATAATTTTTATACCGCCCTTCCCGGGCGGTTTTTTTTCGTGAAAACGGGAAACCTGTTTTCGAGGTGATAAGGATGTCTTATGTTGACCCGAAGCTGCGGAGCCGCTTTGAATCGCTTTCCATTGACCTGAAAAACGAAATCCTCAAGAGGGACGTTAAGCTGTACACGCTGAACGATTTGATAAAATGCCTGGAAGATATCGTATCCGGTAAATAGAGAATGTTAATAATGTATAAACTTTAACAATATTCTATATTTTCGCTAAAATCTGAATTTATTTGTTATACTAATTATAGTTTACAAGTTCCTCACGCGAGGATTTTCAATAACCTTTTGAAAAAGCCGTCCATGATTGGGCGGCTTTTTCAATGATATTCCTTTCTCTGTACCGTTTGCCGCAGTACAACGGGATATGCTGCTGCATAAAATAGGAGCAGAGGTGGTTCCGATGCTTTGTGACCTTTCCCCTGAAGAGCTGTCCTATCTGGCAACAACGTTTGCCGTAACGCTTTCAAAAGGTCTGGATGAACACTCTATGAGGGTGCTGTGCAGCTTTTTCGTTGACGTTGTAGGAACTCTCAACCTCATTACAAGCCAGCGGTCTTGCATTGAAAAGCATCATGAAAAATGTGAAGAGCATCATGATAAACACAAAAATCCGCATGACAGGAAATGAACATCCTCCGGGGTGTTCTTTACATAGATAAATCAATAAAATTTCGACGCGTATGTTCCCCCGCAAATTGAAAATAATAACTGTGCGGGAGATGAATAGAAATGAAAAAGCTGATATTAACCTATATTATGTTTATTTTAATCGTATTCGGGTTTGCGGGATGCCGCGCTTACCGTTCCGCTTCCAGCGAGGTAAAGGGCCTGACATCCGATGTGCGGAGTGCCGTATCCGGTGCCGCCCCAAAACTGGTATCGGACGGAAAGCTGTTGCAAAGCCAGGTTTCCGGCGTGGTATCCGACGTAGTATCCAGGCTGGCCTGATTTTTTGCCAAGCCGCACCGGACTGCCGTATATCGACCGTCCGGTGCATTTTTCCGTCCGTTCGGGCCGCTCCGTTTGGGGCGGCTTTTTTTATGCAGCAAATTGCATCACATAAAAATCAAATTGCTTTCAAATGGCTTTCACACCGATATTTCATAATAATTTTATCCTTATAAGCGGAAGTGATAATATTGTACGGGATTACCGTCAGAAAGCCATCCTTTTGGCAAAAACACGGGTATCAAATTGCCCTGCTTGCCATCATTGCACTGTCCTTTGGGCTGAATTTTTACGCGATTTCGAAAGTAGGCTACGGCAACGCCTATTACGCCGCGGCAATCCGCAGCATGACGCAGAGCTTTAAAAACTTTTTCTTTGTCTCATTCGATCCTGCCGGAGTGGTATCGGTTGACAAGCCGCCGCTTGCCCTTTGGGTGCAGGCGATTTTCGTGCTGATCTTCGGATATCACGGCTGGGCTATGCTTCTGCCGCAGGCTTTGGCAGGAACCGCTTCCTGCTTTATGATGTATGTACTTACCGCAAAACATTTCGGCCGGCCTGCGGGCCTGATCTCCTCCCTTATCTTCGCGCTCACACCCGCTGTGGTTGTCGCCGCGCGAAACAACACGATGGATATGCAGCTGATTTTTGTTTTGCTTCTGGCAACATGGCTGTTATTCAAAGGAATTGAAACCTCCAAGCGGAGATATATTTTCGGCGCCGCGGCAATGGTCGGACTTGGGTTCAATATCAAGATGCTGCAGGCTTATATGATTCTTCCCGCCGTTGCGCTGATTTACCTGTTCTTTGCGAAAGAAAAGCTGAGGCGCCGGATTCTCGTCAGCGGAATCAGCCTTGTGATTCTTGCAGCGGTCTCTCTAATCTGGGTCGCGGCGGTTGACCTGTATCCTGCCGGCCAGCGTCCCTACGTGGGAAGCTCCACAAATAACACCGAGATGGAATTGATTATCGGCCATAACGGGATAGAGCGGCTTTCCAGCCAGGGCGGCGGTATGAACCGCGGCACACAGGGCAAGGCCGGTTTCCAGGGTGACGGGCAGCGTATGGACGGAGGGAGAAATCAACCGCAGGGCGGCAATCAACCGAACGCGGGAGGCACTCCCCCGGCTCAGCCGGGTCAGAACAACGGCGGCAATACCGGAACAAACGGCCCCGCCAACGGCAACGCCGGCGGAAATCCTCCCTCACAGGGCAACCAGTTCAGCCGCGACGGCGGCGGGCAGCGTCAGGGCAGTGCGGTCGGTAACGACATCGGCACCGCGGGCGTTCTCCGGCTGTGGAATGCGGGTATGCTCGGGCAGGCCTCCTGGCTGATCATTCTCGCCCTGTTCTGCATCGCGGTAAAAATCAGAAGGTTTGACTGGAGACATCCCACGCTGAAGCAGGGCGTTTTCTGTTACTGGATTCTCTGGCTTGCCGCAATGTACTTCTTCTTCAGCTTTGCCGGCTTCTTCCACCGTTATTATCTGTGTATGCTTGCACCGGGAATCGCGGGACTGGTCGGAATCGGTCTGCCCGATCTGATCCGTGCGTTCCGGGAACGGGACGGCTGGCGGCAGTGGCTGCTTCCGATTTCCCTCATCTCCACCGCCGCGATTGAGATCCAATACGTCTGGAGTTACGAGCAGCTGCGGACATGGCTCGTTCCTCTGACCGCCGTTGCGGCTGCCTGCGCCCTGACTCTGATGGTAATCTACCGTTTGGGGCGCAAAAGGTTCCTGATGACCGCTGCAACCGGCTTTCTGCTTGTCTCCATACTGGCGGCGCCTTTCTACTGGTCTCTGACTGCCGTGATGTATGTGCCGCAAAACAGCACAATGCCCTACGCGGGTCCGGAGCTGGCCACCGATACCTATACGGCCGGAATGACGGCAAATCAGGAAACCTATGTCACCGCGGACAGTGAAACGCTGTCTCTGGAAAAATACCTTGTGAGTCACTATAAGCAGGGCGGTTACCTTGTGGCAGCGGCAAGCGCAAACGACGTTGCAGGATTTATCGTAGACACCGGACTTCCGGCTGTTGCGTACGGAGGCTTTATGGGTACCGACAACGCCATGACGCTTGAACAGCTGAAGGCGCTGGTTCAGCAGGGCAAAATCACCTATTTCCTTGTCTCCGGCCGAACCGGGTTCGGCGGCAGCTCAAATTCCGCACTGACCTCCTATGTAAAGGAAAACGCCGCGCTGATCGATCCTTCGGAATACGGCGGAACCTCCACCCAATCCGGCAGCGGCATCGGGCTGAACGGTGCGTCCCTCTATTGCTTTGCTTCCTGATTGCCAAGCCAGCCATTTTCTTACTGCCCCGGTTGGGAATGTATGTATTCACCTGTTTATCACCAATACAGCAAAATATCTTCACCGTTTTTCTCTATAATATGAGCAAATATTTAACGAACTGGGGATAAAAAATGGATGATTTAATATTAGTTAAAATCAAAGAAATGTTAAAAGAACTGGGCTGGTCGAAGGAAGTAATAGACAATTACTGCGAAGAATACACCAACAGCGAAGAAAATGTCCCGGCGGAATAAGCGGAACCTGAAAACAGCGGCCTTGCCTTAAATGGCAAAGCCGCTGTTTTTTAGAGCAGTCAGAACAAGTCCGCGCCGGGCAGACAAAAGCCGCTGTTTCGCGCGGGAATCAATAGTAACCGACCCGTACAGTTGTTTTCATGAATCAACATGTCATTCCGTCGTCTTGGTAAGTACCGTCTTATCCTTTTTCTCCTCGGCTTTTTCTTCAGCCGACTGGTTTAAGCTGATTCCGCTGAAAGCCCTCATAATTTCCATCGGCAGCGGGAAAACGATGGTCGAATTCTTCTCCACTGCAATTTCCGTTAAAGTCTGCAGATAACGCAGCTGGAGGGCGGACGGCGATTTGCGGATCACTTCCGACGCTTCATAAAGCTTCATCGCAGCCTGTGCTTCACCGTCTGCCGCAGTAATTTTTGCCCTGCGCTCGCGTTCGGCTTCTGCCTGTTTTGCCATCGCCCGCTTCATGGAATCCGGGATCTCGATGCTGCGCAGCTCCACTGCAGTAATCACGATGCCCCATGAAGACATGGTGTCCGCCAGCATATTTTTAAGAATCGTATTGATGTTGTCCTTGCTTGTAAGAATTTCATCCAGCTCATGCTGCCCCAGTACGGAACGCAGGGTGGTCTGGCCAAGCATGGTCGTGCTGCTGTTAAAGTTAACGACCCTTGTGATAACAAGGATCGGGTCTTCAATATGGTAATATACGACCGCGTCAACCTTGATGGAGATATTGTCCTTCGTGATGATCTCCTGCTGCGGTACGTCGATGGTGCGCGTACGCAGGTCGACTTTCCGTACAATGTCGATGCCGAATGGAATGCGGAACTTTAAACCGGGCCCCAGAACGCCGACAACGTGTCCGAAACGAAAAATCACGCCCCGCTCATACTCGTTGATGACAACAAGGGAAATTGCCGCAAGAATTATTAAGAGAACAATGACAATCAGTAAATAAACGCCCATTTTTGTTCCTCCTGTATCAATTTTATCCTTATATGGTATTCCTAAAACACATTACTGTCAAGTACACGGGAACAACATATATAATATCTTTATTAGCCTGAGTTTATCAATACCATATCTATAAAACCAGGCTTGACGTCCGCTGACACAGACGCCAAGCCCTTCGGGCGGCTTAATGTTAAAAACTTTTTAGATTGCTGCGTTTTTGAGAGAAGACGCAAGGCCTGCTGTTAAGAGATCACTGGATTCATAGCACGAACGTCAGACAGCGATGGACTTGCATCCATGACATGCAAAATTAAGACAATGTGAAGTTGAGTGTACCGGCCGCGATAGGCATATTCCCGTAGTTTGGATCCGTCAGATTAAGTGTTCTTGAAGTGCCAAGAGCGTTCTTGATTTCAACGGTTTCTGTGGAATTCGCCATCGTTACGTTTCTGGTACCGGAATCGAACATATGACTTCCGGTTGTACTGGTTTGCTTATAGTAGATAGCAGGGGCACTGGTACCGTAAGGCACGTGCTCAAAAACAGCAGTACCGTCTGCTACTGATGTTACTTCACTGCCATAGGTTATTGAGCCGTCTATATTGCAGCGGATAAATTTTGCTCCGACAACAGCCGTTCCGCCGGACAAACCGGTCTCAGACACGTGTACTGTCAGCGTACCTGCTGCCGCTATTGTTAAGCCGTAAGTGTCTGTTCCCGCCACAACAGTTAACGAAGAAGGATCAATGGTCGTATTGTCATAACCTGCTACAGCAGCTGTAACGGGATAACTTCCGTTCGCGAATGGGGCTGTAGCGGTACCGTTTACAATTTGTACGACATATGCCATAAAAATAACTCTCCTTTTGGTATTGGCAGGCCAACATAATTTTGGTCTGTTAAATGAAATGTGACTGTCTTGATAAAACAGTCTTTGTTAAAAATGAAATTCAGGCCGTACGTTTTATCCGGGCACAGATGCACCCATCGAACAGCAGCCTTGGGGCTCAAATTTTTTTGGGGCTGCACCCTGACCTCGTACTCATCATACGCATTGGCTTGAAACTTTGCCACACCTTTGTCCGAGGTATATCCCCTGTAGATTTCTTCATTTTGAGAGTTTAATACCAGCACCGCATATTCTGCATGCCGGCAATCATTCGGTATACATTTTATGATAACGTTTCCCTGATATTTTGTGTCCGTCATAACTTCACCCCGCCACCTGTTGAATTTACACTGTCCTTTATCAGGTTATGACAGGCATGGCAGCTTTGCTATGCATACTATTAAAAAAGTTGATAAAAGTTTTTATAGTGCGAAGCACGTTGGATTTTGCATAAATGAAGCAAAAACGAACCGCACCGGACAGCCGTGCTTTGGCTGTCCGGTGCGGCATATTATAAAAAATATCACAAAGACTTGTGTTCCCGATGAGTGTTTTCCAATCCTAACTAAAGCACGTCGTCTCCGTTTGCCAGAGGTCACTTGCTCGCCGGCTTCGGCTTCTTGGCGCTCCCTTTTTTCCTGAATATCAATGCGGTAGCAAACAAAAACAATTCAAGCCCGGATTCCACAAACAATGCAAGGAACGGAAAAGTATAATGAACAAAATTAAAAATGTCACTGCTGGTGTCAAAGGAAGTTACCGTAATGATGAAGGATAACAAAGCGGCGGGATACACGATCGGTTTATAGGTGCTTAAGCCTGCAATCTGTGAAGTTCCCAGGCTGAATGCCCAGATCAGCCCCATGGCCGACATGACGCCCGCGGCAACGGCGACGATCAGGAATATCGCCTCCATATGTTCAAATATGCCGCCGAGAGAAACGATTTTTGCCAGCTGATACCCCACATTGGTCATGGCTCCGGCCTGTTTCGCGCCCAAAATGCCAACGCCCGCAACGACCTCAATTTCAAACATTAACGAGCCTAAAGTAACCGCAATAAATTTTCCTCTAAAGCCGTCTTTCGGTTTATTGCAGTGCGGGATGTACATACCCATGATAATGCAGATACTGATATAAGATAATATAAACGGAGAGCCGCTTAAAGACGGGAAAAGCCCCTGAGCCAGAAAAGGTTTGAACGGACCCAGCCCGATTAAGGATACCAGTCCTATAAACAGAATAATAAAGCTGACCAAATAAACCGGCCCCAGAATCTGGGATATCCGCGCGAATACTTCCAAGCCTTTTTTTGCTCCAACCGCGATTAAGATAAAGCTGATTCCAATCAGCACTTCCATCGGTGTATCCGGGAAAAATGCGGTTTTCAGCAGAGTACAGAGACTGCGGATTAAAACCGACGCTGACAGTAAAAAGAAAATACTGAAAAGCACCCCCACAAGCCTTCCTATCAATTTTCCTAAGATCGTCATGCTGTACTGGACCATGTTTTCCCCCGGAAAACGCAGCCCCATGTAAGCATAAACTACAGCAAGTACGACATCAATAAACCATGCGCAGATGACCGACAGCCATGAATCCCCGCCTGCATGGGATATCAGCATGCTCACAATCTGCAGCGTGGAGAAAGACGTTATAATGCTGAAAAGCATCCATATATACTGTCTTGTAC
>JAEWUH010000255.1 GCA_023397245.1 Bacillota bacterium
ATGATGCCGACATTTATGTGCACGTAAAACTCAGTGAGCATTATGATTCGCAGATACCGATCGACGAAATGCTTTTCCATATCGAAGGAAAGGGCTGGATACGCGTCTGTCTGCGGTATACCGACGATCCGTATGATATGTACGGCATTTATTCGCTGGAGCCAGGCCGACATGGGGAGCTTTCGCCTTATCTGGATGTAGGCTCTGACGGGCAGTGGCATAATTTGGGAGACGCGTATGTAACGATTCCGGAAGAAAGCAATGAAGATGAAATGGAATACCGCATCGATATTAAAGCACTGGAACAGGCAATGGGCTGGGCGGAAGGCACGGTGAACAACAGCGGCAAGATCATTGTTGCCATGCCCAATTTAGGCAATCAGCACGTCGTAGTAACAGGCACCTCCACGGCGCCTCTGGTGGGCGTTGCCGTTTCTCTGACCGCCGTGGCTCTGGTGTTTGTTTTCCGTAAATACAGAAGGAGAAAAGTACAGCTGTGAATCTCTTTACCGTAGTCTGCTTTGTGATATGGATTTATGTTCTGGCGGCGCTTTACCGGTGCAGACTGAACTTTTTTCAGTTCCTCTGGGGGAGCGTCGGAACGTTTGTCTTTTTGATGATGTGGGTTCAGCCGGTCGTGATTATTCCGCTTTCCCGCCTGGTCACCTCGGTAACCGGTCTGGTGGGCAGCTGGACGGGCATGTTCGAAGTGAATTATGCGTACAGCTTTATTTTCATCAATTATTCCGGCGAATCCATTTCCCTGTACATCGATTATGAATGCTCCGGCATCGTGGAAATGATGGCGTTTGTGTCCATGCTGCTGTTCTATCAGGTATATAATGTGGGGCAGCGTGTCGCAATCAGCGCGGCGGGCTGCGTCTTTATTCTGTTCGCGAATGTTGTGCGGCTTCTTGTCATCTGTACCATGACCTATTTCGGCGGCAGCGATATTTACTATATCGCACATACGATTGTGGGACGAATCGTCTTTTACGCGCTTTCCATCGGATTGTATTACTATGTTTTTACCTACTCGCAGATCATCCGGCAGAAGATAGGGGGTGTGCGGTATTCAGAACATTCTGGAGGCAATGTCTAAGCAGATCGTTTTCTGGGCTGCATGGGTCGTTATTCCGCTTCTCATGGAGATTATCCCCTCGCTTTTCGGATTCCTTATACTGGTAAGAAAGAGCCGATATCATAAAAAGGACATTCCGATTACCTATTGGCCCGAGATTACGGTGATTGTGCCGAATTACAATTCGGGGGACACGCTGGAAAAATGCCTGGAATCGGTCTTTCGCGGCGAATATCCCGCGGATAAGATCACCGTACTGATTATGAATAACGGAAGTACCGACAACAGCTTTGAGGTTTACAGCCGGTATCAGTCGGAGCACAGCGCATATCACCTGAAATGGATGAACGCAAAGCAGGGAAAATCGCACGCGCTGAATATGGCTTTGTTCCACAGTACGGGAAAATATATTATTCAAATCGACAGCGACGGGGTACTTCATTCCGCCGCGCTAAAAAATATGGTGGTGCGCTTTGAAAACCATACGGACATCGACTGCATGACCGGAGTAATCCTGACCGATCCGGAACAGATCAGCAAAACGAAGAACTTTTTCAAAAGACTGATGCAGAAAACCGAATTCTTTGAATACGCGCAGGCGTTTCTGGCGGGCAGGAACTTTCAGTCACAGCTTAACAGCATTTTCACTATGGCCGGGGCCTTCTCCGCGTTCCGCAAATCCATCATTCTGAAAACAAGGCTCTACAACACGGAAACCGTGGGGGAGGATACCCACATCACGTTTCAGATACGCCGCCTGCTGAAAGGGAAAATCGGCATCTGTGAAAACGCGCTTTTCTTTGTCGATCCCATCCCCGATATGAACAGCCTTTACATACAGCGGCAGAGGTGGCAGAGGGGCGAAATCGAGGTCGTCCATATGTTTGACAAGACCGTCGGTTCGGCTGCCCAGTTTGTCACGAATTTTATGACGCGCCTTATAATGTATGACCACACATTTGCCTTTCCGCGCATGATCTGGTATTTCGCCCTGCCGTGCCTTGTGTTTGTGAATTATCCCATCCGCTATGTCGTCCTGTCAACCTTTTATATTTATATTCTGTATGCCCTGACCTCGTTTCTGTATTATCTGTGTATCTGCGCGTATTTATCGTTTGACCGTAAAATACAGAAATACTATATGCGCAAGGCCTATTTGGTTTTTATCCTGCCGGTCTTCAATTTCATTGTTTTCTGGATCCGGCTGGCCGGAATCATTAACAGCACGAAAAACCAGAGCAGCTGGAAGGCCCGGACTCTCCGCCAGGAAAAGAGCGACCTGCGCACGGTCGTGGATACCGATTTGACGTTTTACAACCGGTGGATCGGAAGGCTGCGGAGATTTGTGAACAATCAGGAGTAACATCTTCCATGAAAAGAAAACGGAGCATTGTGATTTTTTGCGCGCTGGTCTTATTCTGCGGGATAATACTGGCAGCATTCCGGCTGGAATGTGCAAGAAACGAAGAAAAAATATTAGAAGAATACAGTCTTGACCGGCAGAAGACCGCAGGGGAAATCCTTGCATCCGCAGGCCAGGGGGACGCCTCCTTTGAACAGCAGGCGGAAGCGCTTCTGAAAAAGCGGATACAGACCTCCGCAAGCGTGTACGGCTGCGTGATCATCGACGGAAGGGTCATTTTTCTGCAGGATGAAACCGTTACCGCCGCGGTTCAGGGGAAAACGCCCGAACAGGTATTTTCCGGGTGGGGAAGCCCCGCTCTTTTCTCCGAGGCGGACAGCACGTTCGCTGTGGTGCCGAAAGCCGGGCAGACCTGTCTTGTAAGCTATGCGGAAAGCAAACAGGAGGGACATACCTACGGGGTCGGTATTGTTTCCCGCGAAAGCTATATTCTGCGCCGGTACGGGGTGGATTTATCCGAGCGCTATTCGCTCATCCTGATTCTGCTGACGAAAATCGTACTGCTGCTTTCGGCATGGTTCCTCCTGAACCGTTTGGAAAGTACCCGGCTTCAGGCCGAGGCCTTCCACAAAATGGCGCAGAACGACCGTTCCCGTATTGAGGAGCTGACCGAGAAGCTGGAAAAACACAACGAACCCGAGCCGCGTGATAAACAGAAAATCTACCCCCAAGAAGTTGTGCATACGGTAATCGAGAGCCTGACACAGGAGCAGAAGGCCTGCGCCGGAATACTGCGTGTGAAATTCGCCGCGGACGGCCGCCGGGCGGTGGAAGCCGTATTGGAAGAATTCACCGGCGCGAACGGAGACCGCAGCATTGTCTGTATGGACGACGAAGAAACCGGCCTGATCCTGCTGCTGAATACAACGGCGGAAGATGCGCTGGCATATGAGGGCAGCCTGCGGGAAAAACTGCCGCGGGAAGCCAGGGTTCAGCTTGAATTTTTATTAAAGCCTGCAAAAAGACGGGAGGGCGGATAATGCTGTACAGCCAGTTCAAGTTTAATTTTTATCTGAATGCAAGCCATGCCATTTATATTAACGGAAAGCTGGGGCAGCGGCATCCGCATACATGGGAAATTACGCTCTATGTTATAAAAGGAGAGGATCAGTTCGTAAGGTTCGACGATGTGGAACAGGCGATTGAGACGTTTCTGGAGCCTTTTCAGGATCGCTGCCTGAACGATATCCCGCCGTTTACCACGATGAATCCTACTTTGGAACATCTTACGGAATTTCTGCTGAACAGTATCCAAAGCCTTCTGCAGAAAATGAAGTGGTATGTTTTCAGCATCCAGGTCAGCGAAACCCCGGCAAGGGCATACATCATCAGTCTGGTGGAAAATAATATTGCGGAAACGGTCTTAAAAAAGCAGGAAGCCAGAGATATTATCGAGCGTATTTACGGGGAAACGGAAACAAAATAAATTTCTGCTGCAAAAAGAATTTGCAGCAGAAATAACAGGAATCAAAGAAAATGCGCCTTGAATGGACTTTCCAGTCCACGCAAAGCGCATTTTGTGTTTTTAGCGGGCTGTTATGCAGCGCCCCGGCTGGCTTTTATTGATGCAGCAGAACAAGCTTGGGCCGGTAGTTCTGCCTTTTCAGAGACAGGGCGTCAATGCTTTCATAATCCTTCCGCGAGCCGCTTTTTGAGATGCCGTCAAGATGAAGAAATGCGGGATATATGTACGAACTGTCTGTTTGCCCCGGAATGATATTGAACTCAATGTACTCCATATTGTCGCTTTCGATTTCCTCAAGTTTCCGTTTGATGGAATTCACACTGACCAAAATCTTTTGCATTTTAACACATCCTTTCAATTCGAAGTCTGCTTCCTATAATTTCTCTTCCTATGTAAATTATAAGAAATGTTGAATACATTTTCAATAGCGAAGAAAGTCGAACAGGGACGTGTCCTGTCAAATTGGTGAAAGTTTTTCTCTTTGTCGATAACTTGTTACAAAAAATTCATCTTTACGGATGCCCTTTGCGGGACTATACTGATACTTACAAATATAAAATAATCATTCGGGCGGTGGTGTTGTGAAACGCTGTATTGTAATTGCCGGGATAGTCAGACGAAAATAATAAGCTAGGAGAATGTATTATGACTGTTCCGGAAAATTTGATCTATCCCAGAAAGGATCACGAGTCGGTCTATCTGAAATATGTAATTAAGAACCCGAATATCATTGTGGGCGACTATACATTTTATAACGATTTCGTCCGTGATCCGGCCGACTTTGAGAAAAATAATGTTCTGTACCATTATCCCGTGAACCGTGACAGGCTGATAATCGGCAAATTCTGCTCGATTGCCTGCGGTGCAAAGTTCATTTTTACCAGCGCAAACCATTCGTTGAAATCCATTTCTACCTACCCGTTCCCGATTTTTGCAGATCAATGGGGTTTGGATTGGAAAAATGTTACGGACGCGTGGGACAACAAGGGCGATATCGTCGTCGGCAATGATGTCTGGATCGGGTACGAAGCGGTTGTTATGCCGGGCGTGCATATCGGCGACGGCGCAATCGTGGGAACCCGCGCGGTCGTCACGAAGGACGTCCCGCCCTACACGATTGTCGGCGGCGTTCCGGCGCGGGAAATCCGCAGGCGGTTTGACCCGGCAACCGCGGAAGCCCTTGAACAGCTCCGGTGGTGGGACTGGACGTATGAAAAGGTAAAACGGCATCTGCCGGAGATTATGGCGGGCAATATCAAAGAACTGTTAAAAGCCGAATAAATGAAAGAGCATCCGGCGGTCTGGTGAAAGGCCGCCGGATGCTGTGATGAATCCGAAAAACAGGGACAGAATAGCAGTGAGGTGATTCGCTTGGGCAAAATATATGAATTTGAAGCCGTGATTCAAAAAGTGGAAGGAATCGACGGGGCTTATATTGAAATCCCGTTTGACGTAAAGCAGGAATTTGGGAAAGGACGCGTACCCGTCACGGCCACTTTTGACGGCGAACCGTACGAAGGCAGCCTTGTAAGAATGGGTACGCCGGGCCATATTTTAGGGATACGCAAAGATATCCGCGCAAAAATCGGCAAGCAGCCGGGGGATACCGTCAAGGTCACGCTGGAGGAACGCAAACCTGCAAAAGGCTGATTTAATCAGCCTTTCTTTTCTAAGACTTCCTTCCCGTATTTGCAGAACTC
>JAEWUH010000269.1 GCA_023397245.1 Bacillota bacterium
AGAACCCCCGAACAGAATGATATTTTTTTGAATTGCACAAAAGGGAATGCAGACTTTAATACTTCCAGGACAGGATATATCTCATCAATATCCCAATTACTTCCGCATTGTGCTTTACATTGTTCCATTTCTTTTATTGTCTCAAAAGCAACATCGCCAATCAGTACTTTACCACCCACAGATAGATTGTCAGTCAATTCGTTGAGTAACCTGATTTTCTGTGGATCATCCAAATGATGGATTGCATAGGTACAAACAATAAAATCAAATGTCTTATCAGATAGAAAGACAGGCAGTCCTTGAGTAAAATCATGCTGAATTAACATAGCATTCGGCATTTTCTGTTTCGCAATTTCAATCATTTTAAGTGAAAAGTCAATGCCGCAAATTGAGCATCCCTCGTCATATAACTTTTTTGACAGAATTCCCGTTCCAAAGCCAATATCGAGAATGTTTTTTCCATTTTCGCTTTTTATGATGTCATAGATTGTTTCTAATACTTTTTTATGCCCGGCAAACGGGTATTCATTTGCCTCTTCACTGACGTTGACACTTTTATCATAGCCGTCCGCCCATAAATCAAACCCATTGTTATTCAGCACCACTTTATCTCCTACTATCATAAATAATCCGAATTAAGCATAGCATAGAATTTCAAAAAAGATGTGCAATGGTTTACTGACGATTTAAGCGTAATATCTCGATACTGACTAAAATGATTCCTAAAGTATATCCCGTCACAGCTATGAACCAAATATTTTGGTTATTTACAATAGGACCCACGAATCCTATTAAACATAAAATTCCACATATAAAAGCTATTATTTGCATTTTTCGGAGCTTTGCGATATTTGAAATAGCGATTGCCGCTGAGATAAATGCGAACCCCAAAAACATTCCCCAAGCCAAATAGTCTGCTGCCATTTCAACGGAAGGCCATTGCCCAATTTGAAAATAAGCGGGAACGTTTATGCCGGTATGTATCAGTGCATTTGTTACCGTTAGATTAATAAAATGCGTTGATACAGTTAACAAAAGACAGCATACCGTAAATATATAACTCAGGTGCCTCCACCAACTCTTTCCAGGTAAGGTATCTGCAACAATCGCCTCAATTAAAAATGGTATAAATATTGCGGAGATGATCGTCATAGCTTCCATCCCAGATAAAAACAATTTCAATTTTGTTGTAATGAAAGCCGTGACAACTATAAGATAGAGCGTGCACAAAACGATTCCTGAATAAGCAACTGTGGCTTTTGACTTTTTACTCATATTTACTCCTCTTCAAATAGAATAAATATATTATATCATAATCAGCAAAAAAATCCATGTGCAGGTCCATATCCTGACACATGGATTTTTGGGTTGGTGCCGGTAGCCGGAAGCTGTGCGACTTTCGTCTATCCTGCAGCTTAGCGGTAGCTAAAATTAATCATAAGATATTTAATTCTTATTTTAGTCCTTTTACGCGTTATCTGAGTTGTGATAGAATATAAGAGAAGACATTCTGAATATTGAAATCCATTGGAGAGGATATTGTTATGGAAAAAGCGGATAAAAAGATGATGCCGGGATGCGCAAACTGTAAAAACGGCACTTTTTGTATGGCAACGATCCCATTGCTCAGTGCGCTTCCCAAAGAGGTTCACAAAAGCCTTACAGAGCATTCTATCCAGACGACCAGAGCAAAAGGCAGTACTCTGTTCAGAATGGGTGAGAAAGTGGACTCTGTTTTGATCATCCGAAAAGGAAGAATCAAGCTCTGTAAATATGATGCGGATGGAAACGAATACATCCTTGATATTATCCACGATGGAGATGCCATATGGGAAAATCTTTTCCTTGAAAATGCCGTTTTTCCATATTCAGCGGTGTGCCTGTCAAAGGTGGAATTATGTGAGATCAAAAAAAGTGAATTTATACAGCTTCTCGCAGATCGCCCAAGCATTGCGGTGCATCTTATTTCACTTCTCTCTCTTCGGCTGAAGGACTCTAACGAAAAGGCGTCGCTGCTTTCCATCCGCGACCCCCAAATGCGTCTGGCGGGATTTTTGCTGGACAGGGATATTCGATGTGTCGGGCCAGAGATTAAGCTGAAACTGGAAGATATCGCTGCCAGCATTGGGCTGCGCCCGGAGACTGTCAGCAGGAACCTGAGCAGTTTTGAAAAATCTCATCTCATTAAAAGGCTCGGTCAGGGGAAGATTATGGTCACGGACCGCAGCGGATTGAAGAAAATTTACGAAGCCAGCCGGTGAAGTGATTTTTAAAAAGTTTAGACAAATATCTTTATCAATCAGCGGAAGGGGCTTGCTGCCTGTGAAGTACAGGCGGTAAGCCCCTTCCGCTTTCCGGTATCCCATACCGTCTATCATTGAGAGCACACTTTCTCCATTTAAAACTTGATCCTAATCAAAGAAAAGAAACATGAGCGGGAGTATACTAAACATACCAGAAAGGGGTGGGCGATATGATCAGAGGAGCAATCCATTCAACGGAATCCTTCGGTTCCGTTGACGGCCCGGGAATTCGATTCATTATCTTTTTGAAAGGGTGCATGATGCGCTGCCGCTATTGCCACAACGTGGATACATGGGATCCTCATTCCAATGATTTACGCACGGCAGATGAAATATTAGACCAGGCAGAGCGGTACCGCAGCTATTGGGGAAAAGAAGGCGGCATTACTGTCAGTGGCGGGGAGCCCCTTTTGCAAATTGATTTTCTTCTCGATCTGTTTAAGAAAGCCAAAGCCCGTGGAATTAATACCACAATTGATACAGCTGGTCAGCCTTTTACGAGAGAGGAACCTTCTTTTTCGAAATTTCGGGAGCTGATGCAGTACACAGATCTTCTCTTGATGGATATCAAGCATATTGACCCTGTGGAACATAGAAGGCTGACAGGCCGGCCTAATGATAATATCCTTGAAATGTTCCGCTATCTATCTGAAATTGGCAAGCCCATCTGGATTCGATATGTGCTTGTTCCGGGGATTACAGACGATGATGGCTATCTGCGGAGAACGCGGGATTTTATCTCTACGCTTAGAAATGTGAAAAAGATTGAAGTGCTTCCTTACCATCCTATGGGAGAATACAAATGGAAGGAACTTGGCATTCCTTATTCTCTTGAAGGAGTGAAATCACCCGGTGCGGAGCAAGTGAAAAATGCTGAGCGTATTCTCCGCGGGGAAAGCATTGCTGCGGATGCGCGGGGAAACGTTATGCCGCGAAGGGATGAACTCATCCGTTAACATGAAAAATCGTATTTATTGATTACAATCAAGGAATCAGAAAACCCCATATGTTAAAATATAGTCAAAGCTGCAGAAGAGAGCTGCACAATATTTCAAGTAAGGAGAGCGGTACTATGAAACAGGAATGGAGAAGTTTCAAAGGTTCACATTGGACGGACGATGTCAATGTGAGAGATTTTATTCAGGATAATTATACGCAATATGACGGAGACCAGAGCTTTTTGGAAAAGCCGACCGATGCGACAAACAAGCTTTGGGGAAAAGTACAGGAATTGCAGAAACAGGAAAGAGCAAAGAATGGCGTGTTGGATATGGAGACAAAGGTTGTCTCCGGTATTACCGCTTACGGATCAGCCTATATCGACAGTGAGGATAAAAGCCTTGAAAAAGTCGTGGGTTTGCAGACGGATAAGCCCCTGAAAAGAGCGTTCATGCCCTACGGCGGAATCAAAATGGCAGAGGAAGCCTGCACCACATATGGCTATACGCCTGACCCTGAACTGCATAAGATTTTTACAGAATACCATAAGACACATAATCAGGCGGTTTTTGATGCGTATACGCCCGAAATGAAGAAGGCTCGCCATAATAAGATCATAACCGGCCTTCCGGATACCTACGGGCGCGGACGCATCGTCGGCGATTATCGGCGTGTTGCTCTTTACGGCATTGATTACCTGATTGCAAAGAAAAAAGAAGATCTTTCCTGCTGCGGATCCGGCATTATGACGGATGATATTATTCGCCAGAGAGAAGAGCTCTCCGATCAGATCAGATCCTTACAGCAAATGAAGAAAATGGCAGAAGCATACGGATTCGATATTTCGAAGCCGGCAAATAACGCAAAGGAAGCCGTCCAGTGGCTGTACTTTGGATATCTGGCGGCAGTCAGAAGTCAGAACGGCGCAGCGATGAGCGTCGGCCGTGTGTCTACGTTTCTTGACATCTATATCAATCGTGATTTGGAGGAGGGAACGCTGACCGAGAAGGAAGCACAGGAATTGATCGACCACTTGGTCTTAAAGCTCAGAATGGTGAAGTTCGCCCGTATTCCTTCATACAATCAGCTGTTCTCCGGAGATCCTGTCTGGGCTACGCTGGAAACGGCAGGCCTTGGAGCGGATGGCCGCCACATGGTAACCAGGAACGACTATCGGTTTCTGCACACGCTGGAAAATATGGGACCTGCGCCGGAACCAAATCTTACGGTTCTTTATTCTTCCAGGCTTCCGGAAAACTATAAGAAGTATGCGGCTTATATTTCTGTGAAAACAAGCTCCATTCAATACGAAAATGACGATGTGATGCGCCCGATCTGGGGAGACGACTACAGCATCTGCTGCTGTGTATCCGCAACACAAACCGGTAAGGAAATGCAGTTCTTTGGAGCCCGCGCAAATCTTGCCAAGTGCCTGCTGTATGCAATCAACGGCGGTGTTGATGAAAAGTCCGGTGAGCAGGTGGGGCCGGCTTACAAGCCCGTCACCTCCGCGGTTCTTGACTATGATGACGTGATGGCAAAGTACGATGTTATGATGGATTGGCTTGCGGGACTTTATGTGAATGTTCTGAACCTGATTCAGTATATGCATGACAAGTATTACTACGAAGCAGCAGAGATGGCACTGATTGATACCGACGTAAGAAGAACATTCGCAACCGGTATTGCGGGCTTTTCCCATGTGGTCGATTCCTTGTCCGCCATTCAATACGCAAAGGTAACTCCTGTACGCAATGAGAACGGTGTGGCTGTGGACTTTAAGATAGAGGGCGATTTCCCGCGTTACGGAAATGACGATGACCGCGCCGATGACATTGCCGTATGGCTCCTGAAGGCCTTCATGAAAAAGCTTCGGAAGTATCATACTTATCGTCATTCAGAGCCTACAACGTCCATTCTTACGATTACATCCAATGTCGTTTACGGCAAGAATACCGGCACGCTTCCGGATGGAAGAAAGGCGTGGACACCGCTGGCACCCGGTGCAAATCCGTCCTACGGTGCGGAAAAGAACGGGCTTCTCGCTTCCCTTAACTCCGTTGCGAAACTCCCTTACGAGTATGCGCTTGACGGCATTTCCAACACGCAGACCATCAGTCCAAGTGCGCTTGGGCATACAGAGGAAGAACAGAGCGAAACGCTTGTACATGTTTTTGACGGATATTTTGACCGCGGTGCCCATCATCTTAATGTCAATGTATTCGGTGTTGAAAAACTGAAAGACGCGATGGAGCATCCCGAGAAACCGGAGTATGCCAA
>JAEWUH010000005.1 GCA_023397245.1 Bacillota bacterium
TACAGCCTGTACCGGCGCCAGTGCGAAGCAGGCCGATCTTGCCAAGGTGATGACGGATATGAAGGCGAAAATCACCAATAAGGAAATGATGGACCTTTCCAAAGAAGACCTGATGGCGAATTACGGAATTGAGCCCGCCGATGTAAAACAGCTTGCCGCCTATGTGGATTCAACCGGAACCAAGGGCGATGAAATCATCCTACTGGAGGGCAAGGATGCGGACGCGGCAAAACGGATTAAGGAAAAGCTGGACACCCGCTACCGGCAGAAGGAAGTCGAGATGAAGGATTATCTGCCGGCGGAATACGCCGTACTGAAAAAATGCAGCGTAACCCAGGACGGCAATTACGTAAGCATGATCGTTTCCCCGCAGTATGAAGAGCTGCAGAAGATTTATAACGCGGCGATTAAATAAACAAAGGAGATGGGGTTTCCCATCTCCTTTGTTTATTTAAACTTTGATCCGGTTCAATACCTCGCCGATGTTTTCCTTGATGACAAGGCTTGCGTTCCCATCCTGTGAGGTAGCCGACTTATTGATGAGGACAAGCCGGCTGCCCCCGAAGTAGTTTACAAGGCTTGCCGCCGGATAGACCACGAGCGAAGTACCGCCGATAATGAGCATATCCGCCTGTTCAATCGCCCGCACCGCCCCGTTGATCGTGCGGGTATCCAGCCCTTCCTCGTAGAGCACGACGTCGGGCTTAATGGTGCCCCCGCACTCGCAGGTTGGAATTCCTTTGCTCCGGAGCATAAATTCGGCGTCGTATAACTTGCGGCAGCGGAGGCAATAATTCCGGTGCACCGAGCCGTGGAGCTCAAAAACGTTTTTGCTGCCGGCCATCTGGTGCAGACCGTCGATGTTCTGCGTGACTACGGCGGTCAGCTTCCCTGCCTTTTCCATTTCCGCCAGCTTGTTATGTGCCGCGTTTGGCTTCGCATCCGGGCAGAGCATCTTTGCCCGGTAAAAATCGAAGAATTCCGCGGTATGGCTCTCGTAAAAGCTATGGCTCAGCATGACCTCCGGCGGATATTTGTAATGCTGGTGATACAAGCCGTCCACGCTGCGGAAGTCCGGGATACCGCTTTCCGTGGACACTCCGGCGCCGCCGAAAAACACGATGCGGCTGCTTTGATCCACCATTTCCTGCAACTGTTCTATTTCACTTTTCATTGCGAGCCTCCTGTATTCATTGTACCGCACGTCTGCGGCAGATCATCCATGCCGATTATCTTTATCTTAGTCCTATGTTATACCGTTTTGCAAGGGAATTTAAAAATTTCCGTCTTATCGGCAGCATTGGATTTTATTGTAAAAACGGATTCTTTTTACTATAATATATTTGAAATCAATTTAACCGCCGCGGGCGGGGAAATTTTCCGTTTATTGGTACATAATAAGAAGAATAACGATACAGGACGGTGTGCGCATCATGCAGGAAAAGGCTTCTGAAATTATTCGCGAGGTAAAAAAAGCCGTGGTCGGCAAGGACGAAATCATCAGCAAGGTGCTGATGGTGATTCTGGCGCAGGGGCATATCCTGCTTGAGGACATTCCGGGCGTGGGCAAAACCACGCTTGCGCTCGCGTTTTCCAGGGCAGTTTCGCTGGATTACAAGAGGATGCAGTTCACCCCGGACGTTATGCCGAGCGACGTGACCGGCTTTTCCGTTTACAACCGGGAAACGGGCGCGCTGGAGTACAAGCCCGGCGCGGCGCTGTGCAACCTTTTTCTCGCGGATGAAATCAACCGCACCTCAAGCAAAACGCAGTCCGCCCTGCTGGAGGTAATGGAGGAAGGAAAAATCACCGTGGACGGCGTAACCCACCCTACCCCCAAGCCCTATATCGTCATCGCGACGCAGAACCCGGTCGGCTCGGCGGGAACCCAGATGCTGCCGGAGTCCCAGCTTGACCGGTTCATGGTGCGCCTGACGATGGGCTACCCCGCGCTGCACGACGAGGTTGAAATTTTGAAGCGCAAACAGGGCGTTGACCCGCTGGAAACCGTACGGCAGGCCGCAAACGCCGATGACCTGATTGCCATGCAGAAGGAAGCGGACGCGGTTTATTTATCCGACGCCGTATACGATTATATTGCGCGCCTGTCCGCCGCAACGCGGGAAAACGGAATGATCCGGCTGGGGGCCAGCCCGCGCGGCTCCATCGCGCTGGTGAAAATGGCGCAGGCCACGGCTTATCTCTGCGGAAGGGATTACGTGGTGCCCGGCGACGTGCAGTATGTTTTTCCCGACGTGATTGAGCACCGTATTCTGCTGAGCTCCCAGGCGAAAATCGGCGGCGTGTCCGCAGGTTCGCTTCTCAAGTCCGTCCTTAAGCAGGTTCCGGCGCCCGCCGTAACACGGCGCTGAACCGAAATTGTCAGCCGGGCGCTTTTGAGGAGGGGTGAAATGTTCAAGTACCGCGTCGTTTATGTTACCGTATTTCTCGCGTCCGCCGCGTTTTATCTTTTCTACAGCGGATACCTGTCGTTTTTCACGGCGGCAGCGGTGCTTCTTCTGCCGCTTGCTTCCCGGGCAATGACCATGATCGCCGTGCGGAACACGCGCGTGCGCTTTGATGTAAAGGAGCCCTGCGTCAAAAAGGGAGAGGATATCGTGCTGGACATCGTGTTTGAAAACCGCTCCGTCTTCCCCATCGCGCAGGCGGGGCTGAAATTTTGCTGCACGAATTCGCTCTGCGGGGAAACCCGGCAGGATTCCTTTTTTATGCCGGTCGTGGCACGCGCGGAACAGGCGGCGGAATACGGACTGAAATCAAAATACTGTGGACAGATTGTCATGGAGCTGAGCAGCGTAAAATATTACGATTACCTCGGTATCTTTACATTTAAAAGAAAACCGGAAGCAAAAGCGGAAGCCTTTGTGCTGCCTCAAATTCAGCCGCTGGATATCGGAATCGACACGACAGTGAATTTTTCCGCCGAAAGCAATACCTATTCCGCCGAAAAACCCGGCGACGACCCTTCCGAAATTTTTGATATCCGCCCGTACCGCAGCGGCGACCGCCTGAAGAACATCCACTGGAAGCTGAGTACCAAAACGGACGAACTGATGGTCAAGGAGTTCAGTATGCCGACGGACAGCTCCGTGCTGCTGCTTACCGAGTTGATGGCTCCGGATATGGAAACGCTTGACCGGACCGTGGAAACACTGGCTTCGCTTTCGCATTTCCTTCTGGAAAATCAAATCCGCCACTGCGTGGAGTGGTACGACGCGCGGCACAGCCGCTTCCGTAAATCGGATATCCGGGACGAAGGGGATTCCGCAGACCTGCTCAACGCCGTTCTTTCCGCACGGCAATACCGGGACGAGCCGAGCGCGCTCCTTTCCCGGAACCGGCTGAGCGGGATTATACAGGATTACCCCCACGCCATCTATATCACCGGGCAGCTCACCGACGCGGTCACCGATTTCTGCGACCGGCCGCGCGGTGACAAAACGACCGTGCTTTTCTGCGGCGAAACGGACGAAAGCACGCGGACGCTCGCCGATTCCGTAAGCGCGGCGAATATTCAGGTAATTGCAGTCCGGCCCGGAGAGGTTCAGAAGAGCCTTTCGGGTCTGTTGCTGTAACAGGGATGAGGAAACTATGAACAAATCCGAAAGAAAAGTGAATGCTTCCGGGATTCAACTGGCCGTACCGCGCATAGTCGGGCAGCCCTCCTCCGCCGCGGCCGGATTTGTCATGAATACCGTGCTTGTCCTGCTCGGTGTTTTCGGGGCGGTGTGGTGCTCGGTTACAGCGTTCGGGCTGCCCGTTCTGCCGGCAGAGGCGGTGCTTTCCACTCTGGTGCTTTCGGTGCTGCTGGCCGCCGTGTTCCATATTCCGCGTTACCGTTCTGTTTTTCTGTTCGGTCTGGTTCTGATTTTCTCCGCTTTCGTGTACCTTTACCGCAGTGAGGTCCGGCAGGGCTTTCTCATTACGGTCAACCGGATTATACGTACCTATGCAAAGTACTCCGGTTTTGAAATCCAAGGCTATGAGGTAACGGCAAAAGCGGCACAGTATCCGCTGCTCTGCACAGCTTTTGTATTGTGTGCGGTATTCATCCTCGCCTATTTTCTCAGTTGGGCGATTGTAGCACAGCGCAGCTTTCTTCTTGCCTTTTCCGCGACCTTCCCGTTCCTGCTGGGTTCGCTGCTCTTCGGCATAACACCGCAGTTTTACGCCATCCTGCTTCTTTCCGCCTGCTGGGGAACCCTGATTTTCATGCGGCTGCCCGCAGGGGACAAGCAGAGTTTTGAAAAAAAGCACGGTTCCTACCGCGCCGGGAACAACGCCGCCGCCGCAAAAAGCGGTCTGGCCGCCCTGCCGATCATTCTTCTGTGCTTCGCGCTGATCCTTACCCTGTTCCCGCAGCAAACCTACCGGCGCACGGAAGGCGCCGGGGCGCTCCGGACGAAAATCATCGACAGTATCAATAAGATCTCGCTGTTCAACAGCAACACTATGGCGGGCAACAGCAGCCGCGTTGACTTGAGGACAACCGGCTCTATCCGCTTCACCGGGGAAACCATGCTGCAGGTAAAGATGGCGGAACAATACCCCGTCTATCTGAAAGGCTTCACCGGAAGCGTGTACGACGGTTCCGGCTGGAACATACTGCCGGATACCGATTATACGGAAATAAACAAAAAGCTGGACAGCTTGAGCGCGCTGAACCTTTCCTGGGGATTCTCTTCCCGCATCGGTTTTCCAAGCACCCTGCGCCCAAACCAGTTCGGTGTTTTCGTAAAAAATATCCACGCCAACCGGCAATGCATTTATGCGCCGTATAACCTGATTACCACACCGAAGGATATTTCCGGGGTAAAATACGTGAATGACGCGGCAATTCAGGCTTCCACACTTTTCGGCATACAGGATTACAGCCTGTATGCATACAACCTAACCGGGCAGAGCATTGCGCACCTTCCCTCCGATGTGTATCTTTACGCGGTCGGCAGCAATATTCCGCAGGGCTCCGGACGGCAGAGCTACTACAGGGCGCTGAACGCGTATCTCGGCACGCAGAAGCAGTTCGCCTCCCTGAGCTCCTCCAATCTGCCGGGATTTTACAAAAGCACGGTACCAACCGCACTGATGGACGTTCTGGACGGGGACAAAAAGAGCTTTATTCAGGAGGAGCAGGATTACCGGCTTTTCCTGTACGACAAATATACGCAGCTTCCGGCGGGCATCCGGGGAAGGATGCAGGAGCTTTTGAAAAAGCAAGGGATGATAAGGCAGTACCATTCCGTTGGCGAAATGACCGCCGCGGTAACCGGATATCTGGCAAAGACCTGCTCCTATACGCTTACTCCCGGAAAAACACCGCAGGGACGCGACTTTACGGATTACTTCCTGTTCGAAAACCATAAGGGTTACTGCGTGCATTTTGCCACGGCCGCGGTGGTGATGCTGCGCGCCATGGGTGTGCCCGCGCGCTATGCAGAGGGCTTTATCGTAACGAACGAAGACTATAAAAACGCACAGGGCGGCTGGGCGGATGTCCGGGACAACCGCGCCCACGCGTGGGTTGAAATCTACCAGCCCGGCTTCGGCTGGCAGCCGGTGGAGGCTACCCCCGGTTTTTCCGCGGATGAAAAAACGATTACGGATAAAAACCCGCAGGATTACCGGTTCCAAAATAATCTTTCCGAAAGCGTTCCGGCATCAAGCGCGGCTTCCAGTGCGGTTTCCAATCAGGCTGCAGGCAGCATGGCGCCGTCCGGACTGTCGAGTGCGGCGCAGAGCGGGGTAACCTCCGGAAAAGCCGCTGAACCCGTACCGGCAAAGGGAGGAAACGCCGCAGTCCTGACTCTTCTCTCCGTGTTAGCGCTGCTTGCGGTTCTGGCGGGCTCTGCGGTGCTAAAACGGAGGATTCGATTAGCAAGACGCTCGGAATTATTCGGGCTTGAGGACACAAACCGTGCGGCAATCGGCATCTACGACTATCTGCAGAATCTTACCCGCTTCGGCGGAGAAATCAGCGAAGAAATCACCGATCTTGCCCTGAAAGCACGGTTCAGCCAGCACCGCATCAGCGGGGAGGAACGCGAAACGATGGTTTCGTATGCCGAAGCCACGGCAAAGGAAATCTACGAAGGGCTATCGAAGACAAAGCGGCTGATATTCCGATATTTCTATAATTTGATATAGCCTATCTGCCTTTCAAACAGTTCTGTCAGATTGTTTGAAAGGCATTTTTTATTACGGTCAGCCTTGCGTGTACTCCTTCAGGACAAGGCACGGCAGCTTTTACGGGCAACAATTAAGGAAGTGCTGGTTAAATCAAGGTGAGCAGATTTCCGACCAATTTTTGACGATGCACGGGCGCGAAATCGGGCTGCGAGATGCGTATCGGGATTTATTCAATGGTTTTTCCCTATTCGTCGCTATATTCAATGACTGCGCTCGGGTCATGCCGCTTATCCATTGTGTGCCTTGCCTTCCGGTTGGCTACGGAATCGAAGATAATGGAAAAATCGTAGTCCGGCGGGTAAAGCTCGCTCGCGGGGGTTTTCAGCTGTACCCGCTTGTGGCTGACCCAGCTCTTTTTGCCTTTGATCTGAACACCGATCTCTCCGCGCTCATTTGCCGGATGAAACACAATGCCGATTTCTTTCTCCGGGTAAACAAGCACGCTGTCCCCCAGCCGGAACTTGGCGGCATGGGCGGGCACTTCTTTCATCTGCGCGCTCTTTTTAATTTTAGCGGCGGGTTGAACGGAGGGTGGCTGTTCCGTGCGGTTCGTTTCATCCGGGTGAAAGTCCGGCGCGGGATTGTGACGGTCTTTTTCCCGGTACGCTTCCTTATATGCCCGCTGCAGAAGGTTGGAAGGCAGGCCCAGACGCTGCGCAATGTACAGCGCGCAGCTTTCCCCCGCTTTGCCCAGCTCGAGCCGGTAGACGGGCCGGAGCGTTTCGCGGTCAAACGCCATCCGCGCGTTGGTCATGCCCTCTGTTGTTTCCGCGTACTCCTTGACCTCCGGGTAATGGGTGGTGGCGACAAAAAGGCAGCCCCGCGCGTGCAGCTCATCCAGAACCGCAATCGCAATGCCCATCCCCTCCGCCGGGTCGGTGCCGGATCCCAGTTCATCCAGAAGAACAAGGCTTTCCCGGTTGGCGTGCCGCAGGATTTCGATGATATTGGTCATATGCGCAGAAAAGGTGGACAGGTTCTCCGCGATGCTCTGCCCGTCTCCGATATCGCACAGGTAGGCGTTATGCATACAGAGGACGCTGGACGCATCCGCCGGGATGTGGAGGCCGCTCTGCGCCATCATGGAGAGCAGGCCGACCGTTTTGAGCGCGACGGTTTTGCCGCCCGTATTCGGGCCGGTTATCACCACGCCGGAGCAGCTTTCGTCCGATTCGTAGTCCAGTGGTACGCAGACGTTTTTGTCAATCAGCGGATGCCGTCCCCTGCGGATCGATATTTTCCGTTCCGTCGTAACGGCGGGCGGGCAGGCATCCATCTGCGCACTTAATTTGGCCTTGGCAAATACAACGTCCAGAGTTTCCATTGCTTCCATATTGATTCTTATTTCGGAACTGTTTTCATCCACAAGAGCGGTTAAGGTATAGAGGACCTTCCGTACTTCATTTTCCTCTTCAATTTCCAGAGAAGACAGTTCTTCCTGCAATTTTGTAACGGCGGACGGCTCTATAAAATAAGTGCCGCCCGTACCCGATATCCCCAGCACGCTGCCGGGAAACTGATTTTTGAATTCCTTTTTTACCGGCAGGGCAAACCGCCCGTTTCGCGCCACGACCGTGTCGTCCGAAAAACATTTCTTTTTGCCACGCAGAATATCGTTTAGCTTTGTCTGTACCTGCGCTTTCGCCGTTTCGATTTTCCGCCGGATATCGCGCAGGGCGGGAGCTGCGCCGCTGTCTACCTGTTCGTTCCGAATACAGCGCTCAATTTCTTCGCGCAGCTCCGTCAAATCAAAGATACTGTTCCCGTAACAGGCAACCGCATTTTCAAATGTTTCCGCTTTTTTAAGGTAGGATTTCATCCGGCCGCAGGACACCGTGAACCGGCTGACCAACAGCAGCTGCTCCGGAACCAACATGGAGCCTGCCTGGCTGAGCGCTAAAATTTCACTGATTTTCGTCATAGCCGTTAAGGGAGGCGTACCGCAGGAATCAAGGATTTTCCGGGCGGCGGTCGTTTCATCCAGTTTTCGGCGGCATTCGCTTTCATCCATATAGGGAGATAAGGCAAGCAGCTTTGCGCGCGCCTGTTCCGACAGGGCGTTCCCGCAAAGCTTTTCCTTGATTTTATCAAATTCCAGTATTGTTTCTGATGAGTTCATTTTAAAGACTCCTAACAAAAAATAATGCCCGCAGATTCACACTGCCGGCATTTCAAAACACAGGGGAAAATCATTTGAAATTCCCTGATATTTGCAATGGCAGAATGCTCCTGCGGGTAGATTCATCCAAACAAAAAAGCGTAACAGGCCTGAACCCGCTGCGCTTCCATAAACCATAAAAATACAAACGTAATTTACAGTTCAAATAATATAACTGGATGGTTATAGGACGGCTGTAAGCCGTTCGGAAGCAATCTGTAAGGGCAGTGTACGGCGGTAATAAAATTGATACCGCCAAAAGGTACAGCAAAGCAGGCAGACGCCCTGCCTTTCCAATACCTTTTACAACTGATTCAGTTGTTTGTCACCTTTACAGACAATTCCGACATCCAAACCAACCTTTCAATTTATCAAGATGAATATAATATAGCATTCTATTTTATGTCTGTCAATTATAATCTGCCCTTCTACGGGACTGCAAAATGATAACGGAAAACCCGCCGAGAAAAATAAATTTCCCGGCGGGTTCAATATTTCACATATTAATATATTTATTTTGTCATCAAATCGCAGATCTGGTTCGAAAACGCGACCGGGTCGTCGATACCCACGCCTTCGATCAGCAGCGCCTGCGTATAGAGCATGGAGGTGTAGAGCTTCAAGGTATCCTTATCGTTCGCATACAGATCGCAGAGCTTTGTGAAAACCGGATGGCCGGCGTTGACCTCAAGCACACGCTGCGCGGTGACCTTCTCGCTGGCAGGCATGGCGTTCAGCACTTTTTCCATCTCAATGGAGATGGCGCCGTCCGTGGAAAGACAGACCGGATGGGTTTTCAGCTTCTGGGAAAGGATGACCTCCTTGACCTTGCCGTCAAGGGATTCCCTCATGAACGCGAGCATATCCTTGTTTTCCTCAACCTGCTTTGCGGCTTCCTTTTTCTCTTCCTCGGTCTCCAGTCCAAGGTCGTCCGCGGAGACGGAGCGGAATTCCTTTTCGTCGTACTTCATCATCATGCGGAACGCAAACTCGTCCACGCTGTCGGTGAGGTACAGAATTTCGTAGCGCTTTTCCTTGAGCGCCTCAGTCTGCGGGAGCTGTTCGCAGCGCGCGGTGGTTTCACCGCAGGCGTAGTAAATATATTTCTGCTCCTCTTTCATGCGGGAAACGTATTCCTTCAGCGTGACCGGCTTCTTTTCGCCGGAAGAGTAGAACAGCAGCAAATCCTGCAGCACATCCTTGTGCATGCCGTAATCCTGATAGATGCCGTATTTAAGCTGCAAACCGAAGTTCTTGAAGAACTCCTCGTATTTTTCGCGCTCGTTCGCAAGCATGCTCTCCAGCTCGGACTTAATCTTCTTTTCCAGGCGGGAAGCGATGATTTTGAGCTGGCGGTCATGCTGGAGCATTTCACGGGAAATATTCAGCGAAAGATCCTGTGAATCCACAAGGCCGCGCATAAAGCTGAAATAATCCGGCAGCAGGTCTGCGCACTTTTCCATGATCAGAACGCCGTTTGAGTAGAGCTGCAAGCCCTTTTCATAATCCTTGGTATAGAAATTATACGGCGCTTTTGCCGGAATGAACAGCAGCGCGTTGTAGGTGGCGGTTCCCTCCGTGCTAGAATGAATCACCTTTGCCGGGTCGGTGTAATCCATGTATTTATCTTTATAAAACTGGTTGTACTGCTCCTCGGTGATTTCGTTCTTATTCTTGCGCCAGATTGGGACCATGCTGTTCAGCGTTTCGTTTTCGGTATAGGTTTCGTATTCGTCCTTGCTGCCCTCTTTCAGGCGGCTTTTCTCCATGTCCATTTTGATGGGGTAACGGATATAATCCGAATATTTTTTGACGATGCGCTGGATGGTAAAGGTCTCAAGATACTCGTCGTAATTGTTTTCTTCGGTGTTATCCTTGATCTGGAGAATAATGGTGGTTCCGTGGCTTTCCTTCTCGCAGGGCTCGATAGTGTAGCCCTCGGCACCTTTGCTTTCCCACTTGTAGGCCTCGTCGCTGCCGTATGCCTTACTGATCACAGTGACCAGCTTGCTCACCATGAAAGCGGAATAAAAGCCGACGCCGAACTGGCCGATGATTTCGATGTCCTCTTTCGGCTCGTTGTCTTTTTTAAAGTTGAGGGAGCCGCTTTTCGCGATAGTGCCGAGGTTGTTTTCCAGCTCGTCCTTCGTCATTCCACAGCCGTTATCCGTAATGGTAAGGGTGCGCTTTTCCTTGTCCGGCAGGATACGGATGCTGAAATCATCCCGGTTCAGGCCGGTGTCGCCGTCGCTCAAGGTCTTGTAATACAGCTTATCGATTGCGTCGCTCGCGTTGGAAATGAGTTCGCGCAGGAAAATCTCACGGTGCGTATAAATGGAATTGATCATTAAGTCCAGTAATCGTTTGGATTCCGCTTTAAACTGCCTGACTGCCATTTACTATCTACCTCTGTCTAAAAAGATTTAGCACTCTATCGTTTCAAGTGCTAAAATTATTCTAATACATTACAGAGGAAAATTCAAGTAGATGAATTGTTAATTTTTTATGGCGAAAGAAAAACGCCCCGGCAAAAGCCGGAGCGCGTAAAAATCAATGAATCGACGGATTCTGTATGGGCGCTGTTTCCACGCTGCCCTTCATGCAGCGGCGGAAATATTCAAAGACAAGTAAATCCAGAAGCACTGAAACCAGCCCGGAACTAAACATAATCAGCGCGTTGAATCCGTCTATGTTCATAACCGCACCGAACAGGGAAACCGAAGTCATCGTAAAAGTCCCTGCTTTATTGAGATACTCGGTCAGTCTCATCATTAAATACAAACTCAGGATATTGACAGAAACATAAATAAAAAGCGTATCAAAAAGTGCCCGTTTGCGAAGCGTAAAGCTGAGGTTCAGGGGTTTCAGCAGCAGCCGCAGTGTAAAATAGAGTACCGCAATATGGATAACCCTTTCCGGCAGGCTCATAAAAACCGAGTACCACCAAATCAGTTCCGCTCCGCGCTTTACCGCTTCCAATGCGGCGTGACTGATCAACTGCGATAAAATATCCGCAAGCAGCCTTGCTGCCAACTCTGCCGCAAGAACAATTCCCATTGCCTTCAAAGCGGACTTTTTGAAAAGGTCCAATACGCGAACATGCGTAAAAACAAAAGTAAACAGCAACGCAATCAAAAGGATATATGCCGCGCAGGCTGACAGGCCACGCAGGAAATACCCGGCTTTCTGCCAGAAATCCAGCCGATAACTGAAAAAAGGCAACCAAGGATTTCTATATAAAGAAAGCGCCAGATTGATGATAAGCAATCCGAGGGGCAGAACAGCAAAGCGTTTCATCTTATCCATGACTATCCTCCATTATATTCCGTTTCAGGAATATAATAGCATTGAGAAGAGGAAAACACAAGACAGTTTCCCTTATTCCGTCGGGACATAGTCATGGTCGACCGTGATGACCGCGTGGTAGTCCGGGTTCAGCTGATGGATTTTCTCCGTGATCCGACCGCTCAGCTCCGCGTCCGTCATTCCGAATTCAAAGGAATCGCAAATGTCGAAAATGAGATTTGAATGCGTGGTTCCCCATACGACGCGGAAATCGTGCATTGATATTTTTGGAGAAATCTCCTTTATGATATTCTGGACTTGGACTTTCAATTCATTCGTACGCGGATCGTCGGTAACGATCGGGTCCAGATGGATGACCATGTGGATACCCTCTTCGCGCAGGAAATCGCGTTCAATGTTGTCGATGATATCGTGGCTTACCATGATATCCTGCGCTGCGGAAAGCTCGCAGTGCACCGAGGCAAAGCAGCGCGTGGGACCGTAATTGTGGACGCTAAGGTCATGGATGCCCAGAATACCGTCATAGCTCATGATTTTCGAATAGATCTCGTCTACAAGCTCTTTGGAGGGCGCCATGCCGAGCAGCGGATTGCTGGTCGCGAGAATCAGCTTTACCCCGGAGTACATGATGAACAGGGCGACCGCCATGCCCATGTAGCCGTCCAGATTAAAGCCGGTAAAGCGGGTGATGGTCATGCCGACCAGGATTGCGGAGGTGGCGCACACGTCGTTGCGGCTGTCGGCAGCCGTTGCGGCGATTGCGGTGGAGCCGATGGTATTCCCCACTTTTCTGTAAAACATCGCCTGCCAGACCTTAATCAGAATGGCGATGATCAGCACGGCGACCGATATAAAGCTAAATTCCGCGTCCTGCGGATGGAGTATCTTGGAAAACGAGGTCTGCGCAAGCTGAAAGCCGAGAACAAGGATGGAAATTGAAACAATTAGGCCGGAAAGGTATTCAATGCGCGCATGGCCGTATGGATGCTCGGCGTCCGCGGGCTTCCCCGCCAACTTAAAGCCCACCAGCGTTACGATGGAAGACGCGGAATCGGAAAGGTTGTTGACCGCGTCTGCCGTAATGGCAATGCTGTTGAAAATCAGGCCGGTAAAAATTTTAATCAGGAAAAGCAGGAAATTCGTAGCCACGCCGACCGCGCCGGAAAATTTTCCGTAACGTCCGCGCACCGCCGCGTCGCTTTTATTTTGATAGTCTTTCACAAACAAACGAATCAGTAAGTCCGTCATAATTACACCTCAAACAGGCTGCCCCCGCGGCAGTCGATTGCTACAAACAGCGGAAATTTTTCTATGGTAAGCCGCTTCACGGATTCGCAGCCCAGGTCTTCAAATGCGATGACTTCGAGGGAACGCACACATTTTGCCGCAAGCGCGCCCGCGCCGCCGATGGCGCAGAGATAAACGGCCCCGTTGCGGCGGATGGCTTCCACCACTTCCGGCGAACGGCCGCCCTTTCCGATCATACATTTCAGTCCCAGATCCAGCAGGCGCGGCGCAAACACATCCATGCGCGAGGAAGTTGTCGGCCCGCAGGAACCGATGGGAAGACCTTCCGGCGCGGGAGTGGGCCCCGCGTAATAGATCGTGGCGTTTTTCAGTTCAAACGGCAGACTTTCGCCGCGGTCAAGCATGGCAAAAAGGCGTTTATGCGCTGCGTCCCGCGCCGTATAGATTGTCCCGCTTAAAAGGATTTTATCCCCTGCGCACAGGGTTTGAGCCGCCTCGGCAATATTCTGCGTATCAATACAAAGTTCCATGCAAGCCTCCGCACTATCAGAATAGGGAACTGCATTGCAGTTCCCTATCAATTTAAAATTAAGTTTACCATATTTCAGGATAAAAATCAAAACATATTTTTCTTCTTTAAGATGAAATAAGCAACCGTCATACAGACAGCCGAAACCAGAACCGGGAACCAAAACACGGGGAACGGCGCGCCCTCCACGTTCATACCGTACATGCTGGAAATAACCGTAGGAATGGAAAACAGCAGGGTAATGGAAGCCAGCACCTTCATGACCATGTTAAGGTTGTTGGAAATCACCGACGCAAAGGCATCCATGGTACCGGAAAGGATATTCAGGTGGATGTTTGCCATTTCAATGGCCTGCTTGATTTCGATAAGCACATCCTCCAAAAGGTCCTGATCTTCCTCATAAAGCTTGATCACACGGCCGCGCATGATTTTTTCAATCGTGATTTCGTTGCCTTTCAGAGAAGACGAAAAGTAAACGAGTGATTTTTCAATATCCAGAAGCTGAATCAGCTCGGAGTTCTTCATGGATTTGCGAAGTTCTTTTTCAATGAAATTGCTGATTTTATCGATCTGTTTTAAATACTGCAGATATTTGGAAGCAATCCGGAGCATCACATACAGCAAAAAGCGCGTTTTCAGATTGGTCTGCACGCCCTTTACAAGGTCGCCGGAAAACTCATTAAGAACGGGGTTTTCTTTTGTAGAGACGGTAATCACGTTTTTCTGAGTCAAAATAATGCCAAGCGGCGTGGTGGTATAAGTAATGTTCTTCCCCGCCTTTTCAATCACGGGGATATCCAGAATGACAAGGGTGTTCTCGTCCTCGCTGTCTATATGAGAAGACTCCTCTTCATCCATCGCGGCACGGAAAAAATCCGGCTCAATCTGGAAATCGGAAATCAGGCTGTTGATTTCTTCATCGTCCGGCGCCACACAGTTAATCCAGCATCCGGGCTCGCAGGCGGGAATCTGCTGAATGTGCCCATCAATGGTCTTGTAGTAGGATAGCATTGCGCTCATCTCCTTTATTAAATTTGTTTAAGTATCGACTCAAAGGGTCAGGGTTCACAATGCCACCTCCAATGTATCTGAACTAGGTCAGGAAATATATTACTATTTTTTCTTATGATCCAAAAGTTATTATAGCACACTATCGCGAGATTTCAAGAGTGCGGAGGGTATTTTAAGCAATATTTCTTTATTTTAGCCGGTAATTGAGCAAATTAGGCTGTTTTTGGGCAAATAAGGGCAATTCTCAGCTCTTTTAAGGCTAATATCACAGTCTGAACCGTGCGGAACAAGCTTTGCCTCAAACTAAAAATGAAGGCGGAAGCAAAACGCATCCGCCTTCGTATGTAAGATATTGATTTTTTATTTGCGGTTAAAGATCGACATGATATCGGTAAAGTCTTCGTCGTCGATCGGGCTTGCTTTGGATTTCTCCGGCTCTTCCTTCTTGGGAGCGGTCTTGCCGGGCTTGTCCGCGGGAAGTTCGGAACCGGTTGAGGAAGAAAATCCGGTTGCGATAACAGTGACGCTCATTTCGTCGTCCATGCTCTCATCAAACGCCGCGCCCCAGATGATGTTGGCATCCTCGTGCGCCTGAGCGGAAATCATGGAGGAAGCGGTTTCGATTTCATCAAGGCCGATATCCGGCGAAGAGGTGATATTGATGATTACGCCCTTCGCGCCGTTGATGGCGGTTTCGAGAAGCGGGCTGGAAATTGCCATGTTCGCGGCGGTTTCCGCCTTGTCCTTTCCGGAAGACCTGCCCACGCCCATATGTGCGTATCCGGCGTCCTTCATCACCGCGGTAACGTCGGCAAAATCCAGATTGACCAACCCCGGAAGCTTAATTAAGTCTGAAATACTCTGAACACCCTGACGGAGAACGTCGTCTGCGATGGAGAACGCGTTCAGCAGAGTGATCTTCTGTTCGCTAACCAGCTTTAAACGCTCGTTGGGAATCACAACAAGGGAATCCACATGCTCGCGCAGCGCGGAAATGCCCTCTTCCGCCTGCTCCATGCGCCTGCGCCCTTCAAAAGTAAACGGCTTTGTTACGATACCGACGGTAAGCACGCCCATGTCGCGCGCGATTTCGGCAACAATCGGAGCGGCCCCGGTTCCTGTTCCGCCGCCCATACCCGCCGTAATAAAGACCATGTCGCTGCCGCGGATCGCGGCGGCAATCGCCTCACGGCTTTCATCCGCAGCCTTCTGCCCCATTTCCGGCTTTGAGCCCGCGCCCTTTCCGTGGGTCACCTTTTCACCGATCTGAATCTTCTGGGTCGCCTTGGAACGGTAAAGCGCCTGTTTGTCGGTGTTTACGCTGATAAACTCAACGCCCTTGACCCCCATTGTGACCATGCGGTCGATTGCGTTTCCGCCGCCGCCGCCGACACCGATTACCTTAATCTGTACAATATTGTCAAAGTCGTTATCAATCTCAAAAGGCATGTGCTGCGTCCCCCTTATGTTTACCTATATTTTAATATCAGAATATTTCATAGACAGCATTCTCATTTTATAATCTATCACTTTTCAGAATTAAATTCAACCTATTTTATTACTTTAGTATAGTATAAAGCATAGGCATTAAAATTCTCTAAAGATATTATACATTGCTATTTTGCGCCGGAGGAAGCGGAGCTTACCGTATAATCCGGGTCAAAGAAAGCATCGTTCTCCTCCGCCGCAACGGAGAGATTCAGCGTTCCCCGCTCCGTATCCTTGATCTTGCCCGCGTCCAGAATGCTTTTTGCGAAACGGAGCTTATAGTCAAAGTCGCTGGACAGTCCCAGATTCATGGTGACCCGCCCGTCATAAACGATCTGTATCTTGTAGGAATTGCTCAGATCGATTGCCGTGACCTTCTCAAGCTTGCTGCTGGCGATGGCCGCCGTCAGGCTGCGGAACAACGTCTGCTGGGAGGTATCCTGATAAACGATATTCTTGCCGACCTCTGCGCCGGAAAGCTTCAGCCCCCTGACCGCCGGGCAGCCCTTGGGAACGGAGTCCGCAAGCTCCAGCACCTTGCCGGAGGCGCTGACAACGGCATATTTTTTGTTGTATTCCACCGCACCGGAAGCCGCGTCCTCGCTGACGACGATGAGAATTTTCGCCGGCAGGCGCCGGGAAACCTTCGCGGCGCCGATATAGGGCAGCTTGCTCTGGATTTTCTGCCCTGCCTCCCTTGTTTTGGTAAGGAAGAGGTTGTCCCCTTTCCGGATACCAGAAATTCCGATGATCTCCTCCGCGGAATAACGCGAGGTGCCCTGAACCTCAATGGAATCGATTTTAAACAGAACCGTGAGGGACAGGGCAACCGCCGCGGTCAGTACGGTGACAAATGTAAAAAGATAAAAGAAAAGAAGCGCACGGTGTTTGCGCCGTCTGCGGTTCTCCGCACGGCGCTGGGGAGTCGAATACCTTGTGCTTCGTTCGTGCGCGCCCTCACCGGAGCTGCGGGGAACCGGACGGTATTCCCCGCTGGCTTTGTCATAAACGCGCGGTGTGTCCCTTTCGCCTCCGCTGTTTCTCTTTTCCTTCATTTGCAAACCTCCGAATACCGATACGGACTAAATTCTTTTTATATCCGCGCCGAGAAGTGCGAGGCTCTTTTCAATGTTTTCATAGCCCCGGTCCAGATGCTTAAGCCCGGAAATCTGTGTTATGCCCTGCGCCGCCAGACCCGCCACAACCAGCGAAGCACCGCCGCGCAAATCCGCCGCCTCCACCGGTGCCCCGGAAAGGCCCGGCACGCCTTCCACCACCGCCACGCGCCCTTCCACCTTGATGTTCGCGCCCAGACGGAGCAGCTCCCCCACGTGCTTATAGCGGCTCTCAAAAATGGTTTCAACAAAAATACTTGTGCCGTCCGAAAGCGTGGTCATCGCCATGACCGGCGCCTGCGCATCGGTGGGAAATCCCGGGTACGGCATGGTGCGTACGCTTTTGATCCGGCCAAGACGTTTTGGAGAGATAATTTTCATTTTATGTTCCGAAATATCGAATCTGCACCCGCATTCCTCAAAGCACGGCAGCACCGGTTCAAGGTGCTGGGGAATAATGCCGCTCAGAGTCAGCGTGCTGCCGGTAATCGCCGCCGCAGTAAGAAAGGTAGCCGCGGCGATCCGGTCCGGGATTACGGTATGTTCACAGCCGGTAAGCTTTTTTACGCCTTCAATCACAACCGTGCTCTCTCCCACGCCGCGGATTTTTGCCCCGCAGGCGTTAAGGAAGTTGGCAAGGTCGCTGATTTCCGGCTCGCGCGCCGCATTCACAATAATTGTAGTTCCCTTGGAGATGCAGGCCGCTATAATGATATTTTCCGTGGCACCCACGCTTGGAAGTGAAAGGTTGATCGCCGCGGCATGGATGCCGTCCGGTACGCTGCACTCCAGAAACCCATGATCCTCGCTGATAAGGACGCCCATCTTCCGCAGCGCGGAAAGATGCAGATCAATCGGTCTTGGCCCAAGCTCGCAGCCGCCGGGCAGCGAGAGCTTTGCCCTGCCCATCCTGCTGACGATCGCTCCCAAAAAAATAATGGAGGAGCGCATTTCACGCATCAGGCTGTCGGGAATTTCATAATTGCCCGCTCCAAGCGGGTCAATCACAACGTCGGTGCCGCAGCGTTCGGCGGTACACCCCAAATGGCGCAGGATGTTCAGGGACGTGTCCACATCCGATAGATTCGGACAGTTATGTAATATGCATTGTCCGCTGCAGAGCAGGGAGGCCGCCATAAGCGGCAAGGTGCTGTTCTTTGCACCGTGTATTGTGAGTTCGCCTTCCAGTTTGTTTGGACCGTGTATTATCAGTTCTGACATAGCAACACCCCCACATAATCTATAAATATACTATGCGGGATTTGCTTTTGCGGTGATAATGTTCAGCGGGCGTCGGCCAATACTTCTTTTAAAATTTTATAAATGCGCTCATTGGCGTCCGTAATTGCCATTTTCTTCGCGTTTTCTCCAAGCTCCGCTATGGCGCCGGATTTGCTGAAAAGCTCCGCGACTTTTTTGCAGAGGGCTTCCCCGGAAAGGTCTTTTTCCTCAAGGATCGCCGCGGCGTCCCGGTTGACCATCGCCATGGCGTTGTGGTACTGGTGGTTTTCCGCCACGTTGGGGGACGGAATCAGGATGGATGCCTTGCCCTGCGCCTGCAGCTCGCTCAGCGTGATGGCGCCGGCACGGCAGATGACAAGGTCGGCTGCCGCAAGACATTCCGGCATATCGTTGATGTATTCCCGGATTTGAATATTCGGGTGTTTGGACAGCTCCAGCCCTTTTTCTTTTAAAAGCTCCGGCATCCACACGCCCCACTGGCCGTAACCGTGGATGTGCTGGAAGCGGTCGGATTTCGCGCTCTCCGTGAGCAGGTCTGCCACGGCCTCGTTGATCTTGCGCGCTCCAAGGCTTCCGCCGAAGCTCAGGATCAGGGGTCTTTCGTCCCGACCGAGCGCCTTCCGCGCCGCGGCGCGCTCCGCACGCAGTACCGCCGGACGGACCGGGTTGCCGGTAAGCACACACCGCGCCGCGGGGTCAAGGTACTTCTGCGCGTCGGCTACCGCCAGCATGGTTTTATCGGCACGTTTGGAGAGCATTTTATTGGTCACGCCCGGAAACGCGTTCTGCTCGTGGATGACGGACGGGATACCCAGCCGGATGGCTTCCCGGATTACCGGGCCTGCTACATAGCCGCCTGTCCCCACGCAGATATCCGGCTGGAAATCGCGGATGATTTTTTTTGCCTCCGCGCTTGACGTGACTACATGAACCAGCGTTGCGGCGTTCTTTTTGATATTCTTCCAGCTCAGCTTTCTCTGAAAGCCCGAAATGGTGATGCTCTTAAAATCAAAGCCCGCTGCGGGAACCAGCCGTTCCTCCATCCCGCCCTTCGCTCCGATATAAAGGATCTGCGCGTCCGGCTCCTTTTCGCGCAGATACCCTGCCACGGCGAGCGCCGGGTTGATGTGCCCCGCGGTGCCGCCGCCTGCAAACAAAACTTTCATACTAAGACTCCAATCTGTCAGGCTGCCGATAAAGCCGCGCAGCCGCAAAATTGCGGTACCATTTTGCCTGCCGCGTTGGCTGCACGATTTTCCGATGTCTGAATGTGTTTTTATCTACGTCTTTTCTATCGCCGACGTTCGTGAAATAGACAATACCACACCCATTTCCGCAAGCAGAATCACCAGCGAAGTTCCCCCGTAGCTGAAGAACGGGAGGCTGATGCCCGTATTGGGAATGGTGTTGGTCACAACGGCAATATTCAAAACCACCTGGAGGCCGACCTGAACGACAAGGCCGATTCCGAGCAGCATTCCGAATTTATCCTTCGCCTTCAGCGAAATAGTAACCCCGCGCCACACAAGCATGGCAAACAGGATGATAATAATCAGCGCGCCGATAAACCCGAGTTCCTCGCAGACAATGGCAAAAATAAAGTCGTTCTGCGGCTCCGGCAGATACAGGTATTTCTGTCTGGACTGCCCCAGACCGAGGCCGAGCAGACCGCCCGAACCGATCGCGTAGAGCGACTGCCGCGTCTGCCAGGTGTCCGCCATCAGTTCCTTGCTCTCCGTGGTAAACGGGTTCAGCCACGCAACAATACGGTCGTTGGCATAGCTGAATTTCTGGGTGAACAGGACAAGATAAGCCACCGCCGCGCCCGCTCCGCCGAACGCAATCCCGAACCAGCGCAGGCGAACCCCGCCGATAAAGAGCATAACACCGGCCAGGAAAACGATGATGACCGTCGCCGAAACGTGCGGTTCCAGTACCAGCAGACCGGCGGCTGCGCCCAAAATGAGGATGTAGGGCAGAACCCCGTAGCGGAACGTGCTCATACGCTTGAAATTCAGGGAAATCAGATGGGCAAAAGCCAGGATAAGCCCGAATTTAGCAAGCTCGGACGGCTGGAACTGGCCGAGCGGCCCAAGGCTGATCCAGCGGTGAACGCCGTTAATGCGGGGCGTAAAAAGCACCAGAACCAGCGTCAGATAAGAAAAGATCAGTATGGGAATCGCAAATTTATGCAGATGGTGGTAATCAAAATAGGATACTGCAACCATGGCGACTACGCCGAGCACCGCAAAAAGCGCCTGGCGGCTAATAAAGAAGTAGCTGCTGCCGTGGAGGTAATACGCGTTTGCATAGCTTGCCGAAAAGAGCATGACCAGACCGATGATCAGCAACGTTAGGGTAAGGAACAGAAATGGCATATCCATACCGGAACGGATGGAAAAGATGCGGAATTTTTTACGTATCTTCCTTGTAATGGAAGCCTTTTCCACGCGCTCCGGAGGATTCCCGCGGACGGGGGCAGTATTTTGCTTTGCGCTTCCGTGTGCTGCGGCCATATGTCCTTCCCCTCCCCTGTAATCGACGGTATGTAAACTCGCGCTACCATAAAATTAAAGCATAAAGTCCTCTGTCTATTTTGTCATTTCCTGCGCCCGGTTAAAATCCATAAACGACCAGAAAAGCGGAAATCGCTCCGAAAAGCGCCGTAACCGCGCTGAATACGCCGCAGATTTTCACTTCGCTCCAGCCGCACATTTCAAAATGATGATGAATGGGACTCATTTTAAAGATTCGTTTTCCGTGCGTCGCCTTAAAGTAGGTCACCTGCAGCACGACGGAAAGAATCTCGCAGATATATACGATACCGATGGGCACGATCAAAATCGGCATATTCAGGCCGAAGCCCAGAGCGCACACCATTCCGCCCAGAAACAGCGAACCGGTATCGCCCATGAATACCTTGGCCGGGTTGAAGTTCCAGACCAGAAAGCCGAGGCACCCCCCTACCAGCGCGGCGGAAAGGATGCTGATCCCGGTCATTTTCAGGATACCGGAAATGATCAGAAAAAACGCCCCCGCAAAGAAAGTGACGGACGCGTTCAGGCCGTCGATCCCGTCGGTAAAGTTGACGGCGTTGACCATGCCGACAATGCCGTGCAGGGAAATGACCCAGTACCACAGTCCAAGGTTCACGCTGCCCGCAAACGGAATCAGTGTGGAGGAGCCGCTGCCCGCCAGATACAGCGAATACAGGTAGGCGCCCGCAACCAGAAACTGCAGAACAAGCTTCTGCTTTACGTTAAGGCCAAGGTTCCTTTTCTTTACCACTTTGATATAATCGTCAAAAAAGCCGACCGCACCAAAACCGACCGCCATGAACAGGCCGCCGAATATCTTGGTCCGCATCAGCATATCGAGCGAATTCTGGTTTGTCATATTATAGTAATAAGGTACGCACAGAAAAGCCGTCAGGACAATCCCGATGATAAACATAAATCCGCCCATTGTCGGCGTGCCGTTTTTCTTTCGGTGCCATTTGGGGCCGACTTCACGGATTGTCTGTCCGAAGTTTATTTTATGCAGAAAGGGAACCATCCATTTCCCGAGCAGCGCCGTAATCAAGAAAGAAAGAATTGCCGCCGCCAAAATCCAACCTGAGTTCATATGTTCTTACTCCACCTTTTATCATTGTTCTGCCGGCCCGGTTATACCGCGGTATTTCCCGCCGGTAAGTTACAGAGTTATTATAGCACAATGATTTCTATTATTCTTCCTCTATTTCAATGCGGTTCAGCGCCTCCAGCACTTCCGCAAAGGCAATTCCGCCGGAGATTGCCGCCGCAGCCGCGGCCAGCACCGCCTCGACGTACCGCTTACTGTCCCCCGCAAGCTTTACGCGGCCGATCACGCCGACGCCGACAATTTCAAACGCGGTAAAGCCGTCCTGCGTACGGCGGATATTCCTCGCCGTAAAATCGGCGCTGTCGCTCTCCGCCGAAAATGTGACCGGGCGCAGCCCCTGCAGCTCCGGCCGCGCGGCGATACCGTACCCGGCAACGCAGACGGGAAACTGTTCCGCGCCCGGAACCTTCACCGTGTCGCAGAGGAGCAGCACCGCCGGATGGGACTCCGGTTCCGCAGGCTCGCCCGCAGGCGCAACGCGGCAGTTGCCGCGTCCGCAGTAGGCAAATATCTTCTTCAGCACCTGGGTAGTATACCCGTTTTTATCACAAACCGCAATGAGTTTTGCGGCATTATGCAAATTTGCCAAACAACCATCCCTTTCGCGGCTCAGAGCCCCTATTCATAAATAAGGGGATGCAAAGACAGTGGGAGGACAGGCCCTTACTGTACCTGGTCGGGCTCGATAAATCCTACGGTAACCACCGTACCCGGCGTAACCTTCGTGCCCTCCGGAATACTCTGGGAGTTGGAAACCGGATTGGTTCCGGTAAGAGCGGCGCCCGTAATGCTGATGTTGATACCGGCGTTCGCGGCTGCCTTATTTGCCGCGGACAGCGACATTTTCAGCAGATTCGGCACCGTGACCGTCTTGGCCGTACTGCTTTCATCGGTAAACAGAACCACCGTGCCGTTCTGCGGAATCGTCTTGCCCGGTTCCGGCACCTGAGAGAGTATTTTCTCTCCGCTTCCGTAAATTTTGGGAGATAATTTCGCCTTGAACAGCATATTTTTCGCCTCGGCAAGCGTCTTGCCGACTACGTCGGGTGCCTGCTGGTCAAGCTTTGCAATCTCCTTCTCCGTATATTTCCGCTCCACGCCCAGATACGGGAGAATTTCCTCCATTGTTTTCGCAAATACCGGTCCTGCGACGGCGCTGCCGTAATAGCTGCTGCCGTGCGGTTCGTCAAAGAATACCAGCATGGCAATCTGCGGGTCGTCCGCGGGGGCAAATCCGCAGTAGGAGGCGATATATTCGCCCTTTAACCCCGTCTTTTCCGAGGTACCGGTTTTGCCCGCGATGCGGTAGCCGGGCAGGTAACCGTTTTTCGCGGTGCCGATGGTCGCGTTTGTCTGAAGGATCACGCACATGCGTCTGGAGGTTTCACTGGAAATAACCTGACGCTTTGGACTGGTATCCGCCTGCTTGATGATATTCCCGCCGTCGTCAATGATTTTGGCTACCACATGGGGCTGAACCAGATAGCCGCCGTTCGCCACGGCAGCGCAGGCGGTAACCATCTGAATCGGGGTGATACTGTTGCTCTGACCGAAAGCCGAGGTGGCAAGTTCGACCGGATTCAGTTCGTTAGCCGAATAGAACAGGCTGCGGGATTCACCGGGCAGGTCAATTCCGGTGCGGCTCGTAAAGCCGAACGCCTGAAAATATTTAAAGAAACGGTCCGGCCCGAGCCTGCGGCCGATCTCGATAAACACCGGGTTGCAGGAGTTGCAGAGCCCCTGCACAAAGGTTTCGCTGCCATGCCCGTATGTGCGCCAGCAGTGAATCTTCTTATCGGCTACAACAACTACACCGCTGCAGAAGAAGGTACTGTTTTCTGTGATAACGCCTTCCTCCAGCCCCGAGGAACCGGTGACCATCTTAAAAACAGAACCGGGGTAGTAAACGTCGCTCACGCACTTGTTTCGCCACTGCTTCTGCCTTGCGGCGTTCAGCGCGGTCGTTCTGGCTTCCCCCTCGGGCATCGCGTTTATTTTTGCCGCCTCCGTTTTATCCGCCACGGTAAACGGGTCGTTCGGGTCAAAATCGCCCTTGACCGCCATGCCCAGAATGGCGCCGGTTTTAACGTTCATAACGATGGCGCAGGCGCGGTTCTGAACCTTATTGACGACGACGCCTTCTTCCAGATTTTTTTCCAGGAAGTGCTGAACCACCTCGTCGAGGGTAAGCACCAGACTGTTTCCGTTCTGTGCGTCCACCTTCTGTTCATACTGAAAGGGCATATCCGTGCCGATGGCGTTCTTCGCGGTGACAAGCTTGCCGGACACGCCGGTAAGGTAGCTGTCGTATTTTTCCTCCACGCCGGCAAGCCCCTGGCTGTCCGCACCGGTAAAGCCCAGAACGGAAGCGGCAAAGGTGCCGTAGGGGTAATATCGCTTATAATCCTCGATCAAACGGACGCCGTTTCCGATCTTATTCTCCGTTTTAAATTTGAGGATTTCATCCTTGACGTCGGTTTCCACCTTACGTTTCAGTTCGTCGTAGTAAGTCTTTTTGTAGCTCCGCTTCAAAATGTCCGCTTTATCCATCCCGAGGATTTTGGAAAGCCCGTCGGCGATGGTTTCGCGGTTTTTATCGGTGATGAACGCGGGTTCCAAAACCACCTTCCAAACCGTCGCGCTCATTGCAAGCGGCTTCATGTTGCAGTCGTAAATCGTGCCGCGCTGTGCGCTGATGGTGGTGTTTTTCAGCTGCTGGTCAACGGCGCGCGTCTGAAGATCCGCGCCTTCCACAAGCTGGAGCTTGGCAAGGCTGAATATAATCGCGCCGAATCCAGCGAGAACCAATACCAGTAATACGAAAATCGAACGGCGCCACATGCGGATCGTCGTGCCTTTTGCCATTTTTAACCTTGCCTTTCCGGCCTGCTGCCCCGTGACCGCCGCGGCGGAAAAAAGCAGACAGCGTATCTTACAAAAATGAGAGTCAAGATCAGCTCTTAACTCTCCTTTTGCATACCAGACCAAAATCTCAACAAATATCGGTACTAATACTTATTTATAAATTATTTCGATTATGACAACATTTCAAGGATAGTATCCCACAGGGAAGTAAGCGGGTCCTGACCGTCCGCGGTTTTTACCACCTGCGTCCGGTCGCCCTTGGAAAGCTCGACCGGCTCGATCTGATTCTGTTCGACTTTTTTCATGCCGAGCTTCTGCGTCGCGTAATTTTCCACCGTTTCCAGCGAAAGCTGGGAATCCGATTTCATTTTCAGCTGCGTGTAAACGCTCTGCTGCTCGTTCAGGACTTTTGTCTTCGCGTTCAGCTGGTCGGTAAGCTCCGTAAGCTGAACCTGACCGTAAACCATCGAGCCGACCATTCCCAGCATGACTGCCAGAGTGAGGAAGCCCGAAATCGCTTTAAGCGGATTGGTACGGGTTCTTCGGTTCTCGTCCAGCTTTTCCTTCGGAATCTCAATGATATTGCTTTTTTTCTGCGGCGCTTCCTGCTGCCGCTTGGGTTCAAAAAGCGCAAAATCATACGCTTCATTGCTGTTGCGATAAGCCAAATTTCCCATCCCCTGTCTTTATAGCATATTGTTTTTATTTACAGCTTAATGCAGACGCGGAGTCTTGCGCTCCGGCTGCGCGGATTCTGTTCCAGCTCGTCCCTGCCCGGGGCAAGTCCTTTTTTATAAAGCAGCTCCGCTTTCGGCTTTTTGCCGCACACGCAGACCGGAAAATCCGGCGGGCAGGTACAGCCTGTGCACCACGCGGCCATGCGCTGCTTGACAATCCGGTCCTCCAAGGAATGGAAGGTAATAACCGCCAGCCTGCCGCCCGGTTTTAGCACCGAGAACGCGGCGTCCAATCCTTCGGAGAGTCGGTCCAGCTCGCCGTTAACCTCAATGCGCAGCGCCTGAAAGGTCTTGCGCGCAGGATGCCCCTGCTCGCGCCTTACCGCCGCCGGCACGGAAGCCTTTACGATCTCCGCCAGTTGAAGCGTGGTTTCAATCGGCTGCTGTTCGCGCGCCTGAACGATTCCCTTCGCGATGCGGGCCGCATTTTTATCCTCGCCGTAGCGACTGATGATCTGCGCCAGCTCCTGCCAGGTCAGTCGGTTGACCAAATCCTTTGCGGAAACCCCCTGCTTGCTCATGCGCATATCCAGAGGTGCGTCGTAATGATAAGAAAAACCCCTTTCGGGATTGTCAAACTGAAAAGAAGAAACGCCGATGTCCAGAAGGACACCGTCAACGGGCGTCAAGCCCAGTTTTTCGGCCGCTTCCGCCATCCCGGCGAAATTCGTCTGATAAATGACGGAGCACGGATTGCCCTTGAAGCGCTCGGTGACTGTTTTGATGGCGTCCGGATCCTGATCGATGGAAAGAAGCTTTCCGGTTGTGAGCCTGTCCAGAATCGCCTGTGAATGTCCCCCGCCCCCGGCTGTTCCGTCTATATAGATGCCGTCCGGCTGAATGTTGAGGCTGTTTATGGTTTCTTCAAACAGCACCGGCTTATGCTGAAATTCCATATTCCCACCACCCGTTAAAGCTCAAGAAGATCCATTGCCTCGGCAATGCTGTCTTCGGTAAGGGTGGAGTTGAATTCGTTCCAGCGCCGGGTATCCCAGATTTCCGCGCGGCTCGACGCCCCGATGAAGGTAATGTCCTTCGTAAGGCCGGCATGGTCACGCAGCGGCTGCGGCAGCAGGATGCGTCCCTGTTTATCCGGTTCGGCCTCCGCCGCGCCGGAGAAGAAGAAGCGCTGCAGCCCTCGGGATTTGGAAATCGGCATGGCTTTGATTTTATCCTGAAGTCTCGCCCATTCCTCCGGTGAAAGCACAAAAAGACAACCGTCCAAGCCCTTTGTAACGTAAAACAGATCGCCCAAATCCTCGCGGAATTTGGCCGGAACGATTACGCGGCCCTTCTGATCGATATTATGTTGGTACTCGCCGATCAACATAATCTGCCACTTGTCGGGCATATGCCGTATGTGTTTACCACATCGTGCTACTTGCCCCCACCTTTCACCACTTTGTGTTTTGATTATATCGTATCTGTTCCAAAAATGCAACCCCTATTTTTTTAGTTATTTCAGACATATTTCCCTTTACTTTTCCGATGTACGCTGGATAAATGCGATATGTGTAAAAAATCCAATATACAAACGGGGAAATATAGTCATTTTATTGAAGCAGCTCCGCAAAGATGAAAGAAATTGTGACTTTCATGCCGTTAAAGGATTTTACATGGGGTACGCCGGTAAAAACGCGCAAAAAAACACGCCGCAAAGCAGCGGCGTGTTTTTTTATAAATTCGGAATCAGTTCTGCCCGGAGCGCTGGGATGCCTTGATGTTCTGCCGGGTCTGGCGGAGCTCCGCAAGATTTGAGGAGAGCCCCTCTTCCGTCCGTTTCATCAAATCGTCTATGTAATCATTCGAGGCTTTGCGCATCTCACGGAATTTGGTCTGGGACTGCGCGATGAGGTCGTTCGCCTTCTGCTGCGCCTGCTTGACGATCTCATCCTGATTGATCATCGTCTTTGCCCGTTCCTCGGCCACACGGACCACGGTTTCCGCTTCGCGCTTGGCGTCGCTGATGATCTGGGCACGGTCGGCGCAGATTGCCTTTGCCTGGCGGATTTCCTGCGGAAGATTGTCGCGAATCTCATCCAGGATCTGCTTTACCTCTTCGCAGTCCAGAACGGCGCGCCCGCGGCTGAGCGGAAAATTCCACGCTTTATCTACCATATCGTACAGTTCGTCAAGCAGTTCTTCTACATTCAGTTCGCTCATCTGTTTTTCCCTCCTGCGCTCAGTATTCTTTGTTTGATATCACTCAAAATACACTCCGGCACAAAATTGGTAATATCTCCGCCGAAGGTTGCAATTTGCTTTATAATGCTGGAACTCAAAAACATATTTTCCGCGTTTGTGGTAAGGAACATGGTTTCAAGATTCGGATTCAGCTTTTTATTGGTAAGCGCCATCTGGAATTCATACTCGAAGTCCGAGAGGGCACGCAAACCTTTTACGATCGCCGTTACATTCCGCTCCCGCGCGTAATCCGCCAGAAGTCCGTCAAAACCGACCACCTCGACGTCCGCCATGTCGCTGGTACATCGTTTAAGCAGTTCGATACGCTCGTCCACCGTAAACAGCGTGTGCTTTTCAGGATTGACCAGCACCGCCACGATCGTTTTATCAAACACCTTGCGCGCCCGGTTGATAATATCCATATGTCCCAGTGTAACCGGGTCAAAGCTTCCGGGGCAGATTGCCGTTCTTGTCATTCCTGCGTCACATCCTTATGTCTGTATAGCGTGAGCACGATCTTGCCGTAACGGTAGGTGCGCACACGCACAAATTCTCCCGCGGATTCCGGCATTTCCTCATCGGCCGGGTTCTCGCAGAGGATCGCCCCGCCCTTGTTCATGGCTTCCGCAACCATTGGCAGCGCCCGCTGAAGCAGACCGGTGCGGTAGGGCGGGTCCAGAAACGCCAGGTCAAAGGGTTCCCGGTTCTGCATCAAAAACGCGGCAAAATCCATGTTTTTCAACTGCGCGTTTCCCGCAAGGCCGGTACTTTCCAGATTTTTCTGCACGACCGCGGCGGAATCCTTGCTCGCGTCCACAAAGACAGCCTGTCTTGCACCGCGGCTCAGCGCCTCGATTCCCAGCTGGCCGGAGCCTGCAAATAAATCCAGCACGCGCCTGCCCTCAATCTGAAACTGGATGATACTGAACAGTGCCTCTTTCACCCGTTCCGGCGTAGGACGCACGCTTTCGCCTTCCAGCGTCATCAGCCGTCTGCCGCGTGCCGAGCCGGTTATAACTCTCATATATAAATACTCCTTATATTTCCCGAATATTTTCCGCCGGCATGTTCCTGCATCTTACAGAGCTGCCGATTCATGGATAATTTAACATTTTTTATTATCCCATTATCCTGCGAACATGTCAACTTGCTTTCCTAATTTTCTCCGTCCGGGTGAAAATATTCATAAACGCGCTGCGCGGCGGGTTTTGTCATGCCGGGCGCGGCGGCAAGCTCTTCCAGATCGGCATTTTTTATCGCGGAAATCGTTTTAAAATGCTTTAACAGATACTTTGCCCGGGTCAGCCCGACGCCCTCAATGGAAGTAAGGGTGGAGGAAATCGTTGTTTTCTTCCTCATCTGGCGGTGATAACCGATCGCAAAGCGGTGCACCTCATCTTGTATGGAGGATACCAGCGTAAACGCGCTGCGGTTGGAATTGATTGCAATCTCACCGCCGTCCTGCGCGATCGCCCTTGTCCGGTGCTTGTCGTCCTTTACCATGCCGAAAAGCGGAATCGGCAGATTTGCCGCCTCCAGCACAGGCCGCACGGCGGCAACGTGCCCTTTTCCGCCGTCAAGCAGGATGAGGTCCGGCAGGCGGCCGAAGCCCGTTCCCGAATCCTTCTGCGCAAAGTATTCCTGAAGCCGGCGCGTAATCACTTCCCGCATGGAAGCGTAATCGTCCTGCCCTTCCACCGTTTTGATTTTAAACTTGCGGTAGGCGGTTTTCAGGGGTCTGCCGTTTTCAAACACAACCATGCCGGCCACGTTTTCGCCGCCTGCAAGGTTGGAAATATCGTATGATTCAATATACTGCGGGGGCTGTTCCATCCCCAGCAGCCTGCCCAGCTCGTCCAGTGCGGAGGCTTCCTTCCCGGTGCGCCCGGTGGCCTGCGCAAGCTGCTCCGCCGCGTTGCTGCGGCACATTTGCACAAGCTGCGCCTGCTCTCCCTTCTGCGGAACGGAAACCGTCACCTTTCTCCCGGCTTTCTGTGACAGCCACCGCCCCAACAGCTCGCTGCCTTCGGCGGCGCCGTCCAGACAGACGCGGGGCGGAATCCGCTCCCGCATGGAATAGTACCGCTCGATGAACTCGCTGCGCGCGGTTTCCGGGTTTCCGGTTTCGCCCATCAGAAAGGTTTCGCGGTCGCAGAGCCTGCCGTTCAGGAAACGAAACACCTCAAAGCAGCCGGTTTCGGCACCCTGCGCAAGCGCGATGATGTCCTGCTCCTTTACCTTGGCCGCAACCACTTTTTGCCGGTCGCCCATTTTTTTAAGCGCCGCAAGCCGGTCGCGGATTCTGGCGGCGCGCTCAAACTCAAGCGAATCTGCCGCGTCGTTCATCTTTTGAGTCAGCTCGCGGATACTTTCTGCGCTGCCTCCGCGCAGAAACTGGATTGCCTCGGATATCGATTCATTGTATTCCTCTTCGCTTACCCTGCCGCGGCAGGGGGCGCAGCACTGCTTGATATAATAGTTCAGGCACGGTCTTGCCCTGCCGATATCCTGCGGAAATTTCCGGGTGCAGGAGGGCAGGCGGAAAATTTTCAGCGCTTCGTCCACAGACTGCTTTACCGCCCAGGAGCTGACGAACGGCCCGATGTACTCCGCGCCGTCATCCAGAATCTGTTTGGCCTCGGAAATTCTCGGCCACGGGCCGGAGGTCACCTTGATATAGTGATACCCTTTATCATCCTTTAAAAGGATGTTGTATTTGGGATTGTGCTGCTTAATCAGGCTGCATTCGAGCACAAGCGCCTCAAATTCGCTGTCGGTCAGGATATATTCGAAATATTCCACATTGCTGACCATGCGGCGAACCTTGTCGTCATGGTTTTTCTCGGAACCGAAGTACTGGCTGACGCGGTTTTTCAGCGCCTTTGCTTTGCCAATATAAATGATCTTACCGGTCTTGTCGTGCATAATATACACGCCCGGATGAAGCGGAAGGCGCATGGCCCGGCTCCGCAGCTCCTTGATATGCTCTTCGTGGTCGGTCATGACAGCCTCCTTTCAGTCCTCTGTATGGATATATCGCATCAACAGAAATGTATCTGTACCGGTCAGGGTACTTTTCGTATACCGGTCAGTAATCTGAAATCCGGCTTTCTTATAGCATTTAATTGCCCGCAGGTTGAATTCACGGACTTCGAGTCCCGGTGTCTTACCCGAAAAGCGCCGGCTGCATTCAGCGAGAATCAGCTTCATCAGTTCGCTTCCATAGCCTTTTGAACAGTCCTGCGGATTTAATCCCAGTCCGATCATTACGCTGTTCCCGTCTTCGACAAGACGGAAGTAGCCGAACAGCGCATTTCTCTCATCCAGCACTGCCTCAAACTGCGTCCTGCGCTTTTCACGGTCGGCGATTGCCCATTTCTGCTTCTGAACGGTTTCCCAGGAAGTATTGTATACGCCGTATTCTCCTTCGTATTTCCATCCGCATATCAACTCGGCCTGTTCTTCCGTTAAATCTGATCGGTGCAGCATCACTTGCGGTATCTCCTTACTATTATCCCCGCCGCGTCGGCGCTTTCTGAAACAAAAAAAGCACCGCCGATAAAGCGGTGCTGCCCGAAAGACAAACTTATTCGGCAAACCCGGACTGAACCAGTTCAACCAGGCTGCTGACTGCTTCCTCTTCGTCGTTGCCGTCCGCGATGATGCGAATGGTCGTGCCGCCGACAATGCCGAGCGACAAAACGCCGAGAAGGCTCTTCGCGTTTACGCGCCTTTCTTCTTTCTCTACCCAAATGGATGATTTATATTCATTTGCTTTCTGAATGAAAAAGGTAGCCGGACGAGCATGAAGTCCAACCTGATTCTGGACTAACACTTCTTTAACACACATTCTATTCCCCTCCTGTTAATCAATCTAACAAAAAACAATATAAAAACTAATTATCTTTATGAATTAAGGTTATTATATCACATTTTAACACACCGTCAACCAAATTAAAAAACTTTGGATTGATAACCGAAACCATGCAATTCCGTGCAGCAGTTATTTGTGCAACCTGCTGTAATTGTTGAAAACTTTTGTTTTCTCTGCCGTATTATCGCTCGGGCAGTGATAGATCGATTAAAAAATCAAAATTCTAATTTTCGGTTATTTTCGTCTGCGATTCCAATTCACCCAGAAACTTCCTGTCCTCTTTTGACAAATCCGCATGTTTCAGCATTTCGGGCCTTTTTTTGTGTGTGCGGAAAATTGACTGCTGATGCCGCCATTTTTCTACATTTCCATGGTGCCCTGCCAAAAGGACATCCGGTACCTTTCTGCCCCGCCACACGGCCGGTCTTGTGTACTGGGGGTATTCGAGCAGGCCGTTGAAATGGCTCTCTTCCTGAAAGCATTCCTCATCCGCAAGCACCCCGTCGATCATGCGGCAGACCGAATCCGCCAGCACAAGTGCGGGAAGCTCCCCGCCGGTAAGCACATAATCGCCGATGGAAATCTCTTCATCCACATACTCCTCGAGTATCCGTTCGTCGATTCCCTCGTAATGCCCGCACAGCAGCGCAAGGTTCTCATACTTTGCCAGTTCCTTGACCTTCTGCTGCGTCAGGGTTTTCCCCTGCGGCGATAGATAGATAATGTGCGGTTTCGCGCCAAGCTGGTCGATCAGGTCGTCGATGCAGAGCGCGATCGGTTCGGCCATCAGCAGCATTCCCTTTCCGCCCCCGAACGGGCAGTCGTCCACTCGGTTGTGCTTGTCATAAGCAAAATCACGAATCTGGTGGCAGCAAATCTGAATCGCGCCTTTTTTGCGCGCACGGCCGATAATGCTTTCCGACAGTACCGTTTCGCACATTTCCGGGAAAAGGGTGATCAGGTCAATCCTCATCTTCAAAAATCCCCCTCATGGGACGGATCAGCATCTTACCTTCCGGAATATTCACATTGATTATTACATCCTGTATAGCGGGAATCAGATAATCCTTCTTACTTTCCGATGTGATCTGATAGACATCGTTTGCGCCGGTATACAGAACATCCGTCAGCTTGCCGTAATAAATAAAGGAATCGGCGTTAAAAACGTTCAGGCCGATCAGATCCTGAACAAAGTAGCGCCCTTCTTCCAGCGGGAGATCCGTTCGGTCAATACAGAGGATTTTGCCGCGGAGCGCGTCGGCCTGCTCGATGGAATCGATCCCTTTCAGCTGCAGCAGAAGCTGTGTTTTATGAACGCGGGCAGAAACCACTTCCATCCTCCGCGCGCCATTCTCCAGATACAGGTTTTTCAGCCCGGCAAGCGCCTGGGCCGAATCGCACCACGGATCAACACGCAGTTCACCCTTTAGGCCATGGGTTCCAACGATTTTTCCCGCCTCCAAATACTGGTTCAGCATATGTCCTCCTAATAACAAGTAAAGTAATAAAAGGGGTTGTCCCAAAAGCGGAGACAACCGGAAACGCCCCTGCGCACCGGCCTTGAAGCCAATGAACAGCAGCAGGCCCGGAGCCTGTTTTGAGACAGCCCCTTTACTCTGCGGTCAGTCGATTTCCACTGAAATTTTCCCGTTGCCACGGGTAGCCGCGGCACGCATTACAATACGGATTGCCTTGGCGATACGGCCCTGTTTGCCGATCACTCTGCCCATATCGTCTTCCGAAACATGCAGGTGATAAACAACGGTTCCCTCTTCATTGGGTTCGTCAACATCAACCGAAACGGCCGACGGATTTTCGACAAGTCCCTGAGCAATAGAAATTAACAGATCCTTCATTGCGTTTCCCTCCGCTTTTACAGCACGCCCTGGCCTTTCAGCAAAGATTTCACGGTATCGGTAGGCTGTGCGCCGTTTGCGATCCATTTCTTTGCCTTATCGGCGTCAACCTTTACTACGGACGGCTCCTCAAGAGGATTGTAATAGCCGATTTCTTCAATGAAACGGCCGTCGCGCGGGTAGCGGGAATCTGCAACAACTATACGATAGAAAGGAGCTTTTTTAGCGCCCATTCTGCGCAGTCTGATTTTTACTGACATAATGTTTCACCTCCACAAATTGATCAATGTATCTTCACCAAAAAGGGTTCCCTCATTGGGTGAATTCATTTAAAACGGCATACCCATGCCGGGGAAACGGCGTTTGCCCATGCCCTTCATCTGCTTCATCAGCTTCTGAGCCTGCTCAAACTGTTTGATCAGGCGGTTGACGTCTTCCACCTTCATTCCGCTGCCCGCCGCCATGCGCCTTTTGCGCGACGGGTTGATAACGGAAGGCTTCGCGCGTTCTTCGGGCGTCATGGAAAGGATGATCGCGGCCATACGGTCCATCTGCCGGTCGTCGATATCCACGTCCTTGAGCTGCTTATCCATGCCAGGCATCTTGGAAAGCACGCTTTTCAGCGGCCCCATCTTTTTTACCTGGGCAAACTGGTCGAGCAGGTCGTTGAAATCGAGTTTGTTCTGCAGCATCTTCTGTGCTGTTTTTTCCGCGGCTTTCTGGTCGATTTTGTTCTTTGCGTCCTCAATCAGGGTAAGAACGTCGCCCATGCCGAGGATACGGGAAGCCATGCGGTCCGGGTGGAATACCTCGAGGTCTTCCAGCTTTTCTCCCACGCCGACGAATTTGATCGGCTTGCCGGTGACCGCGCGCACGGAAAGCGCCGCGCCGCCGCGGGTGTCGCCGTCCAGCTTGGTAAGGATTACGCCCGTGATGTTCAGCAGCTCGTCAAAGGATTTTGCGACGTTCACGGCCTCCTGGCCGGTCATGGAATCCACCACGAGCAGAATCTCGTTGGGAGAAATTTCATCCTTGATGTTTTTCAGCTCGCCCATCAGCTTTTCATCAATCTGCAGGCGGCCGGCGGTATCGATCAACAGCATATCGTTGCCGTAATCCCGCGCGTGGGCAATGGCGGCTTTGCAGATTTTAACCGGGTTTTCGGTACCCATTTCAAAAACGGGGACCCCGGCTTTGGAACCGACTACCTGCAGCTGCTTGATTGCAGCCGGGCGGTAAATATCGCAGGCGACCAGCAGCGGCCGGTGCCCTTTATTTTTCAGCATCAGCGCAAGCTTGCCCGCGTGGGTGGTTTTACCGGAGCCCTGCAGGCCGCAGAGCAGCACCACGGTGGGCGGCGTCGGGGCGGACGCAAACTTCGCATCGGTTCCGCCCATCAGGCTTGTCAGCTCTTCGTTTACAATTTTAATCACCATCTGCGCCGGGGTAAGGCTTTCCATTACCTCCGCGCCAACGGCGCGTTCGCTTACTTTATTGGTAAAATCCTTCGCAACTTTATAGTTGACGTCCGCTTCCAGCAGGGCAAGGCGGACTTCGCGCATGGCCTCTTTCACATCGGCTTCATTTAATTTGCCTTTTGACTTCAAGCGTTTAAAGGCGGCGGATAATTTATCGGCAAGGCCTTCGAATGCCAACTTTGTCCCTCCTTGTTATTCACAGAGCTTTTGTGCGATTGCAAGAATCTTTTTGGAGCTCTCTTCAAGTTCGTTCGAATAAATATGATGATCGTTATAATCCTTGATTTGTTCCGCCGCGGTGATGATCTGTTCCAGACCGCTGAGCATCTCGCGGAACCGGCGCGCCAGACCGAGCCGCTCCTCCATTTCAAGGAGCTGAAATTCGGCACGCTTAATGGAATCACGCACGCCCTGACGGGTGATGCCCTCGTTATCCGCGATTTCGGACAGCGAAAGGTCGTCGTTATAATAATACTCGATTACGCTCCGCTGTTTTTCGGTGAGCATATCGCCGTAAAAATCAAGCAGCAGGGAGATTTCCATATTCTTTGCCACAGACACACCCCCACGTCGACGTGTAAAGCAATTTACTTTACACTTATGGATTATACTATAAGCCGGGAATAAAGTCAAGAGAAAAATCCGGGAAGCGGGATATTTACGTTCGTACTTGCCCGGATTTTCAGCTTTTCGTCCTCCAGACGCAGATCAGCAATGCTTACTTCGGCGGTCACCCCCATATATTTATGCTTCCACGAAGTGGGGATTACCCGCAGGTCGGCCCCGTCCGCGGAAAAACCGTCCGGCAGCTTATCCTTAATAAATCCCAGAGCCCATTGCGGGGGCAGCGGAAGCCGTCCGATTTTAATTCCTTCCACATGCAATACAATCCGGTCTTTCTCCGCATCGAAAGAAGGAACAAAGTGAACGGATACGCCAAAATGTTTTCCCTGAAATTTCACGGGAATATATGCGTCGGCCGTATTGTCCTTCCGAAATGAAAGAATTACCCTTTCGACGACAGCTCCATCTACGGTCAGCACAGTGGAACTGATTACCCGTCTGTATTCCAGATATTGGTTTACCTCATCCGCCGTTGCGACACACTCTTTTCCCGTAACGGCGGCCGCAAGCATTTTCGTTCCTAAGTCCTCAGACATGGCAATACTGTCGCTGATCGTCCCGGCATTCGGGTCGCTCAGCATCAGTGAGGTTAAAATCCCGAATACGACAAGGAAAACGGCAAGAACCGAGAGTACCGCCGTAAAAATTCTATTTGCTCTGCGCCGTGTGTCTGTCTGCATGTTAAGCCCTCCCGCGGTTACCAAATTTTGTAATAAAAAGATGCAACGTAAAGGATGGTTTATACTTCATTTATTTTAATTCTACGATTGTAACGCCGGCCTCGCCCTCGCCGAAGGTGCCGAGCCGGTAGCTTTTCACGTTCGGATGCTTTTTCAGGTGCTGCTGCACTGCTGCGCGCAGCGCGCCCGTGCCCTTGCCGTGGATCACGGTGAGCTGGTTC
>JAEWUH010000038.1 GCA_023397245.1 Bacillota bacterium
CGCAGGCAGTAGTGCACTGCTCCGGTAAACGCGTCGCCCGCCCCGTTCGTATCGATCGTTTTGACGTCATAGGTTGGAAGCGTTCCGCTAAGCTTCCCCAGCCTGTAATATGCGCCGTTGGCGCCCAATGTTACCAGAACAAGGCTTGCCCCCAGCCTCTGTATCGCACAGGCACCACTGCACAGATCCCGTTCCCCCGTCAGCAGCTCCAGCTCCTCTTCGGATACCTTTACGATATCCGCCAGCGCCAGTGCTGCCGCCATTTGCCCGACCGCTTCCTCTTTGCTCTTCCAAAGCGGCGCACGGTAATTGGGATCATAGCTGATAATTGCGCCGGATTCCTTCGCTTTTTTTACCGCGTACAGTGTAGCCGACCGGCTTGGCTCGTCCGTAAGGGAAACCGAGCCGAAATGAAGAATTTTGGTATTCTTCAGCAGATTCATATTCACTTCATCGGCCGTCAGCATGATATCCGCGCCCGGATTCCGGTAAAAGCTGAAGGAACGGTCTCCGTTGGCGTCAAGCTGCACAAACGCCAGCGTGGTGCGGAACTCCTCCGTCTTTACGAGCCCTTCGGTGCAGATTCCGGAAGACTCCAGTGTTGTCTTTAAAAACTCTCCGAATCCGTCGGCTCCCACTTTGCCGATAAAGGCGGTTTTCCCGCCCAGACGGCTGTTGGCAGCCAGAACATTGGCAGGCGCTCCGCCCGGATTGCGTGCAAACAGCACCGCTCCGTTTGCATTCTTGCCGGAGGGCGTAAAGTCAATTAAAAGTTCTCCGACTGCAGTAACGTCAAACATTTCGGTCACCTCGGTTATAATTTCGAACAGAATCCATTGCTTTCGTCATGGGGGCTCTGATATTGGTATCCTGTATTTTGAAAGATCGTACCCCATTTTCTAAGAACAAAAAAATTGAATTCCTTTTCAGTATACATCCTGTTTCTAATATTGCCAATCCTTTTTACGTCCGCCGTTTCAAACGAGATCCTGTTTCAGCGGAAGCCAGTCCAAAACATCCCTTATATGAGCGTCCCAGTAGTTCCAGTCATGGATGCCCGGGTGCTTTACAAAAGTGAGGTCCATGGGCATTTCTTTTGCTTCTTTATAAAATTCTTCATTGGCCGGGAAGATAAAATCCTCCGTTCCGCAGGTCATATAGAGCTTTGGCAGATCGGCTTTTTCCGTCATCCTCTTTTTTAATACCACTGACAGATCGTTTTCACTTCCGGCAACATTTTTTACGTCTGCAAATACCGCTTTGCGATAGTTGATCGGCATTTTCGTCATATGCGCTTCTGTGCTGTTCTGCAGTGCCGCCTTATCCAAAGCGCCGGAAAGGCTTGCTGCGCAGGCGTACACACTCGGATGCTCAAGCGCAATCCGGAAAGCTCCGTAGCCGCCCATGGACAGCCCTGCGATAAAAGTATCCTCCCGTTTTCTGCTGAGCGGAAAGAGCTTTTCGAGGAAGTCCGGCAGTTCCTTGCTGATATAATCAAGATACGGCTCACCGTATGCCATGTTTACATAACTGCTGTTTTCCCCGGAAGGCATAACGACGGCAACGCAATGCTCCTGCGCAAAGCGCTCGATATTGGAAAGCCGTATCCAGTCGGTGCAGTCTCCGTAACTTCCGTGCAGGAGGTAGAGAGTCTGATATTTTGAACCCCTCCGGTAATAATTCACATGCTTGCCCGAAAGAAAATCGTCGGCGCTCATCGTTGGGATAAACACCAGCACCCGGGCATTTTTCTGTAAACTGGAGGAATAAAAACTACAATCCATATGTGCCATGATTCATATTCCCCCTTTATTCTTCCACTGCGCTTTCAGCAAGCGGCAGCCAGTCCAGTACGTGCTGGATATTGGTATCCCAGTAATTCCAGTCATGGATACCGGGATGTTCTTCATAAGTAAGGTCAACGCCGAGTTTTTTCATTTTCTCTTTTGCCGAACAGTTCAGCGGATAGATAAAATCCTCCGTACCGCAGCTTTGGAAAATCCGGGGCAGCGGCTTCCCGGATTTTTTCAGCTCTGCCATCAGAGCAAACAGATCTGCGTCGGAACCTTCAATCCGATCCGGGCTTTCAAACAGGCTCTGCGGACGGAAAGGCCCTTCCACATCTCCGGTTTTTAGGTCCTGCATCAGGCCGGCAAGATCCAGCGCGCCGGAAAGGCTGGCTGCGCAGGAGTATTTTTCCGGCTTTATGAGCGCCAGCTTCAGCGCACCGTAGCCGCCCATCGAAAGACCGGCGGTAAACGTATTTTCCCGTTTTGTGCTGACCGGGAACAGGGCCTGCACGAACTGCGGAAGTTCTTCCGTCAGGTAAGTCAGATATGCGCTTCCGCGGTACATGTCCTGATAAAAGCTGTTTGAAGCAGAAGGCATAACTACCGCGAGCTTGTGGTTCTGTGCATATTTTTCAATGCTGGTCAGCCGCATCCAGTCCGTATAATCCCCGTAGGCTCCGTGCAGCAGATAAAGCAGCTGGAAGCGCGCGCCATCATAAAAATAATCCGACGCCTTATGGTTTAAAATTTCATCCGAATTCGGGGTTGGAATAAAGACGTTAATGTCCGTATTGAACCCGAGCGTGGGTGAAAAAAAATTGGTGTGAATAAATGCCATGACTTTTTCTTCCTTTTCCAGTTTCTGTCGTGACAACAAAGCGTCGCTGACAAAACAAAGTCGTTTTCGTGTGGCGTCTTCCCGTTACTTATCCGCAGTCTTGCTTAAGTTCTTCAGATAATCAACGTAAACGGCCGCCAGGATAACAACGCCCTTGAGGATTGTCTGCCAGAAAGATCCGATTCCCATCAGATTCAGTCCGTTGTTCAGAAAGCCGATAATCAGAGCGCCGATGATTGTTCCGCCAATATAGCCGTAGCCGCCGGAAAAGCTGACGCCGCCGAGCACGCAGGCCGCAATCGCGTCCATTTCAGCGCCGTTGCCTGCAATCGGGTTGCCCGAATAGCTGCGGGAGGAAAGCATCAGGCCGGCAAAGGCAGCCATAACTCCGCTGAAAATGTAAACAAACAGACGGACTTTCTTGACATTGATGCCGCTGAACTTTGCCGCCTTATCGTTGCCGCCGGTTGCGTAAAGGTGGCGCCCCAGCTTGGTTTTGCTCATAATAACGTAAACGATGAGCAGGATTACAATCAAATATATAACCGGAAGCGGCACAATGCCGAGGTACCCGGTACCCATCTGAAGGTAGCCCGGATCGTTGATGCGCACGGTCACGCCGTTTGTATAAACATAGGCAAAGCCGCGCAGAATGCTCATCATCGAGAAGGTTACAATAAAAGGCGGAAGCGTGGTGTTTGCAATCATTCCGCCGCTGATGAGGCCGAAAAACGCGCCGACTGCCAGGCAGATTAAAATGACCAGCGGCAGCGGGATATTCATATTGATCAGGGTGCCGCCCAGTACGCCGATTACGGCAATGACGGAACCAACCGAAAGATCGATGCCGCCGACAATCAGAATCATTGTCATACCGCAGGCCAGATAAAGGTTCGAGGAGATCTGGCGCAGTACATTCATCAGGTTTTTCTCGGTCAGAAATTTCGGTGATGCGATGGAAATGATCACGCACATAATGGCAAGACCGATTAAGATACCTGCGTTGCGCTTAATATAAGTGATACATCCGTTTATAAACTTTTGTCCTAAGTTCTGTTTCGTTTTGGCAGTTTCATTCATAGCTCTTTACACCTCTCCAATGTCATTTTTTTACGGCGTACTGCATGATTTTTTCCTGCGATGTTTCACTGTGGTCGAAAATCGCCGTGATTGTACCGTCACACATTACGACAATTCTATCGCTCATGTTCAGCACTTCGGGTAACTCGGAGGAAACCATGATAATCGAAACGCCCTGTTTTGCAAGTTCATTCATAATTGCGTAAATTTCGCTTTTTGCGCCTACGTCGATTCCGCGGGTAGGCTCGTCAAGGATCAGTACCTTCGGGTGGGCGGCAAGCCAGCTTGAAATAACGACTTTCTGCTGATTGCCTCCGGAAAGCGAACCGATTGCCACCTGATCGTTTGCCGCTTTGACCGAAAGACTGTGCATATAGGTATCGGTAATTTCATTTTCCCGATTTTTATCAACATGAATGCCTTTGATAAACTCGCGCAGTACCTTTAGCGTCAAATTGAATTTCAGGCTGTGCGCCGCAAAAATACCCTCGCCCCGGCGGTCTTCCGGTACCAGCGCAAAGCCTTCCCGGATCATTTGCCCCGGGCTTTGTACGGTCAGGGGCCTGCCGTTCAATTCGATTGTGCCTCCGGTGATTTTATCCAGGCCGAACAGCGCCTGCATCGTTTCGCTGCGTCCTGCTCCGATCAGCCCGGCAAAACCGAGGATTTCACCTTTTTTCAGTTCGAAACTGACGTTGTGAACCTTCGCGCTTGAAAGGTTTTCCACTTTCAGCACGGTTTCAGAAGATTCGTTGTATGTTCTGGTATAATAATTTGTCATGGAACGTCCGACCATCATTGCGATCAGTTCGTCGTTCGTGGTTTCAGCGATCGCCTTTGTGCCGACATACTCGCCGTCGCGCAGTACGGTTACCCGGTCTGCGATTTCCGAGAGCTCGCTCATGCGGTGTGAAATGTAGATAATACCGATATCCTGTTTTTTAAGACGGTGGATGCACTCAAAAAGTGCATCCACCTCCTTGTCTGCTATCGAAGAGGTCGGTTCGTCCATAACGATAATCTTTGCATTGAAAGAAACCGCTTTGACGATCTCTACCATTTGCTGTTGAGCGATTGTCAAGTTACCGATGATATCGGAAGGTTTCAGCGACAGCCCAAAATTGTCCAGAACCCTCAGAGTTTCGCTGTTCATCAGGTTGTAATCGACCAGCCCGTTCTTTTTCTGCGGTTCACGGCCAAGAAAAATGTTTTCCGCTACCGTAAGAGACGGTACCAGCACCAGCTCCTGATGGATGATGCTGACTCCGAGCGCGCGGGCCTGGTTTACATCGCTTATTTCCACAGGCTTCCCGTTGATATGGATTTCGCCTTCATCTTTTTTATAAATTCCGCCGAGTATTTTGATTAAGGTAGATTTTCCGGCTCCGTTTTCCCCCAGCAGGGCGTGAACCTCTCCCGGACGCAGATCCAGGTTAATTCCGCGCAGCGCGTAAACACCGGGAAATCTTTTATGGATATTCCTCATTTCGAGTAACAATGTATCACTCAACATATCATCTCCTCTGGAATATTGACAGGCGCTTATTTCCAGGAATCCGTACCTGCTTTTGCAATATTGTCCTTTGTTACCATTTCGGTATCAATCGAATAAGTTTTTTCAATCTTGCCGCCTTTAAGCAAGTCATAAGCGCATTCGGCAGCCTTGTTGCCGATGCTGACCGGGCTCTGTGCCGCTGTACCGAACAGATCTCCTGCAGCAACGGACTTTTTGCCTGCCGGGGAACCGTCAACCGCAATAACCTTGACCTGATCCTGCATGTTTGCGGATTTTACGGCACCTTCGATCATCAGGCCGATATCATCGTTCAAGCCCCAGAAGACATCCGTATCGGGGTGGGACTGCAGAAGATCTTCAATATCACCGAGGATTGCGTTCATGGAACTGTAGGATTTGCGTCCGGTGATCTGGGTCTTGCTTCCCTTGATGGCGTCTTCAAGTCCTTTTACGCGCTGTACGACGGATTCAGCCAAAGGATTGTCAATCAGGCAGATTTTTGCGCCGTTGGGGTACAGCTTCTTGATTTCTTCGCCGCAGAGCTTGCCGGCCTGGTAGTTGTTGGACGAAATAAAGGTTTCGGTAAGATCGGTATCCGCAACGCCGGAATCCACTACGATAACTTTGACGCCGGCTTTTTTGCATGCTTCCAGCGCCGGTTTCACGCCCTTGGAATCCACAGGGTTGAGGAACAGAACCTTCATTCCCTTTGTAATCATATCTTCAATCCCGTTATTCTGCTTTGTCTGATCGTTTGCACCGTCAAAGTCGATGAGAGAGTCTCCGTTTGCTTCAACCTTTGCCTTGATGGCGTCGCGCATGGCAATGTGGAACTGGTTGGTAAGGTCCATGCAGGTGTAGCCGAATACATTCCCTCCGGATTTTGTCGCGGCGGACGCGGCTGCGGATTCCGCCGTGGAAGCTGCGGCGTCTGCCGCGGGCGCGGATGCCGCTGCACTGCTGCCGGAAGCGGCGCCGCTGCTGCAGGCGCCCAGGGTTAACGTCATGGCTGCGGTAAGGATCAATGCGATTAACTTTTTCATTGTTTTTTCCTCCCATAAAAAATTTAAACGATTACGTAACCGTTTAACTCGATTACGGTAATATCATAGCACGAGGATTTCGGATTGTAAATCAGCAAATATATCATATTAAATTTAAAAATTTTGTGTAATTTAGATAATTTCTAAATTAAAATAACGTCTTGCAATATAATATTGACATTCGATATTTATAAATATATAATTAAGTAAACGTTTAAAAAGGAGCAGATCATGAAAGTAGGAATTCGTGATGTTGCAAAGCATGCGGGGGTTTCCGTTGCAACAGTATCTCATGTAATTAATAACACGCGCTTCGTTTCGGATGAAACACGGGAAAAAGTGCTCAACAGCATTCGCGAATTGGGATATTTTCCTGATCAGCTTGCCCGTGTTTTTAAAACAGGGCGCCGCAACCTGATTGGAATCGTGGTTCCCGATATTGCGAACCTTTACTGGGCCACCATTATTGAAGCGGCTGAAAACACACTGACTGCAAAGGGCTATAAACTGATCATTATCAGTACAAATGAAACGGAAAGCCGTGAAGTAGACGGCATTCAGATGATTGCTTCCGGGATTGTGGACGGCCTGATTATCGCTTCTACCCAAACGGATTTTTCTTCCATAAAAAAGCTCGTTCCCAAAGCCTTTCCGATGGTTTTTATTGACCGTGTGATTGCAGACTGCCCCTGCGACACCATTATTTCCTCGGATTACGAGGCTATTTATCAGGGTATTCAGCGTCTGATTGACCGGGGAAACAGGAACATCGGTCATCTGGCCGGACTCGCAAGGGTCTCCCCCATTCAGGAACGCGTGGTTGCCTATATGGACTCAATGAGGGACAACGGCCTCCCGGTCAAAGACGGGTACATCCGGTATGTCGACTCTCTTGCAACCAGCGTTCCCACCATGGTTCCGCAGATGATTGAAGCGGGATGTACGGCGCTGCTGGTCTCCAACCACGTTATGACGGACGACGTGTTTTCTTACTGCAGTGAACACGATCTGCACATCGACCTTTTAGGATACAGCCAGGCTGCGTACGACTACAAGCACCTGCGTATGGACCTGATCGAGCAGCCCAGCTCGGAAATCGGGCGCAGGGCGGGGCTGCAGATTTTAAAGCGCATCGAAAATCCTTCGTCTCCGGTCACTAATACGGTCATCTCAAGCACTTTGGTAAAATGTTCGACCTATTAAACCGTTTTCCCTTAACATCTATTTTAACGCCTTGATTTTGCATGAAGTTGCTGCATACGTATATTTGGGGGATTGTTTTGCCAATCGGATGATTTGGAGATTTATCATTCTCCAATCGCAAAAATTGGCAGAGAGTTGTGCAATGCTTTTTGCACTGCTTCGTGTAGAATGATAAGGCATCATGTCGGATTGTCAGTACATATGTTATAATTTAAATGAACGTTTTTACTTTGTGTTGAAATAGAGAAAAGCCAGAAATTCCGGTGCTCCGATAACGGAGGCGGGAATTCCTGGCTTTTTGGCCCATAATTATTTATTTTCTCAAACTGTTTTAAAACGGATATAAGTATTCAATTTCTCTTGCAGATATACCTGATATAAAGACAAACGTTATATTCGTGACATAGCTGTGCCTAAATTACTTTTCAGCGCCTGAACTCTGTTCGTTTTCTTATTTCCGTTTCAACGCTGCCGCTTCTTTTTTCACCGACATAGCCGGCGGTTGCACAGATAAACGCAAAGGGGCACGACAGAAATATCGTATCAATTCAGTTTATCAAATTCAATTTTTTTGCTTTTATAGCCGCTTCAATACGGTTTTTTACGCCAAGCTTCTCATAGATGCGGGCATTATGAAATTTTACCGTTCGGACCGTAATAAAAAGCGTTTCAGCGATCTCTTGATTGGAATACTCATTTCCAAGCAACCTTAAAACTTCAAGCTCTCTTACGCTGAAATCATCTTTTCCTCTTTCACTGTCTGCCGGAGCGGTTTTCGGCAGATGATTTGCGGCTCTCAGAATTCGAATGGTTTCCCCTGTTGTGCTTAACAAAGCTTTTGCATATTGCCTGCAGCCGGATTGTTTTGTCTGTTTGCTCCATATTCCGTATTCTCTCAGCAGCCCGGCCATCGGTTCCAGCTCGTCGGCAAAGGTTCTCACATAACCTTCCGGGGCGCCGAGGCCAAGCGCCTTATGGAGCGAAAGCATAGCGTTTGCGGAATCCCCCAATCTGCTGTAAGCAATCGCGGAAAGGCACAGTATTTCAATGCGGCTGCCCAGCCTGTCCTCTTTCTGCGCGAAGTTTTCAAGACGGTTCAGCAGCAGAAGGGAATCTTCCAGCTGATTTGTCAGCATCAGATATCTTACGTATGTAATATATTCAAACTCCCTTGGCGCGGAAAGGCGGTCATACACCCCCATGCGGTCCGTATTCAAATATTGTGCGGCGCTTTCCGCTTCGCCCGCATACAGGTACAGGCTTGCCTCAAAAATATCAAAGAAATAATTCCAGACGCTTCCGCTTTTATCCTTTAAGACTTTTTTACCCGATTGGATTACTTTAAAAGCTCCGGCAAGATCGCCTTCGGCTCTTTTTTCTTTTGAATACACAATAAAGCAGGGCACGATAATACCGGGGTTATTCAGGCTGGTTATCCTGCCCATATTTTTCACAAGCATCTCCCGCACCGCTTTTAAGTCACCGCGCTCATAATTGCATTCCGCAAGGGTTACGGCAATGTAAGAAGAAAAATCCCCGAGGAGCTTCGGTATCTCTTCCACATAATTTCCATAGGCCTCCGTGACCTTACTCAGTCTTCCTTTAAATCCGTAGGCCGTTTTTAAAAGGTTCGGTTCGCCCGAGTTCATTTCTCCGACAATCACCGGCACATCCAGATTGAGCCGGAGTACCTTTTGATACTGTTTTACCGCTTCCGCCGCATCCATTCTGAAAATTGCCGTATTGGCACAGGTGGCGGCAATATTTGCCTCCAGAAAGTTCCTGTCCTTTTCCTCCAGACTGTCTTTGATACCGTCATAACAGGCCTGAGCCTTATCCGCCCAGAGCTGCGCTTTTTCCAGCCGGTTTTCCATCGACAGCACCCAGGAATAGCCGGTACAGACTCTTACGTCGCTTTCACAAAGCGTTTGGGGCATACTTTCCACATACCCGCGCCACAGTTCAAATTCACTTTTCTGCGTCATGGAAAGATAAATATTCCAAACAAGCGGAAAGGCTTTTTCGTACTCTTCCGCCTTGAGAAAGCAGCTGATGGAATCCTGCATCAACCCGTTTTCGCGATACCACTCCCCAGCATGCCGGTATAGGGAACGCCGGGTTGAAGCAGGCTCCTGCTCAAGCCGATTCATCAGGAATTCCTGAAAAAGATGATGGTACCGGAACCATGTGTTTTCCCGGTCGAGCGGAACGATGAAGCTATTGCTTTCAGAAAGCCTTCGGAGCAGTTCCGCGCTTTTTCCGTTTCCGGCCACAGCGCCGCAAAGCGGCCCGGTAAGCTTGTCCAGAAATGACGTATGGATCAGGAACTCCTTTACTTCGTCCGTCCATTGATTAAAGACCTCGTTGAGCAAAAGCTTTTCAATGTCCCGGTTCTTCCCTGAAAACGCATGAACGGCCCCGCTGATGTCATTGTTTTCCCGAATGGAGAAGGAAGCCGCTATCAACCCTGCGGCCCAGCCTTCCGTACATTTCTGCAATACTTTTAACTCTTCCGAGCCCAGCCGGATTCCTCTTTGCAGAAACAGCTCGGCGATTTCATTCAAGCGGAAGGAAAGATCGTTTGTGCCGAGGCAAATTGCATTTTCCCGGGCGCATAGATTAAAAAGCTCATGCTCCGGTTCTTTTCGGCTCAGAATGATCATGCTGAAATTCGGCGGCATAAATTTGGCAAGATGTTCTATGCTTTTCAGAACGGTTTCATTATGGATAAGGTGATAATCATCCAGTACAAGGACGATATCTTCCGGGATGCCGCTCAACGCGTCGGTCAGCAGGTCTGCGGTCATGTTGGAGGAAACAAGCTCCATACTGATGGATATTTCCTGAAAGCAGGCGTTTTTAAGAGCGGAATCAACGGAAGCGATAAGATACCGCCAAAACCGTACGGGATCGTTATCGGCTTCATCAATAGAAAACCATGCATATTTTAATTCTGATTTTAACAGATAATTTGCTACCGCAGTTGTTTTGCCATACCCCGCCGGGGCAAAGACAAAAGCCAGCCGGTACTCCGGCAGAAGTTTAAGCTTTTCTTCCGCTTCTTCCCTGTTGACGATATATTGATTGATTTTCGGTGTGCAAAGCTTTGTTTTAAGCATCCTTCGCTGCCCCTTAGAGTGTATTTGGGTATTTGGGTATTTGGCCGACGGCGGTTTTATAAGGCATACAGAATCACAAATTAATTATATTACGGAATTTTCTATTTTCAAGATATTTGTATTGCGAATAGCGGAAATAAAAATGCGCTTTGAAACGGCTTCATTTGAGCCCATCAAAGCGCATTTTATATAATTTTTGTTTTGATTTACATCAGAATATGCCAACCTGACGTGCGGAGCTGCCTCCCGGTTTTACGCCGTTCTTTATTGTCAGCCGCACGGACGCATGGGTAAGGAATTTATTCTTGCTGTCGTATACGTCAATCATGATATAGGTCGTACCTGCTTTTAGCCCGGTTGCTTTTACGTTGCCGTTTTTCAGCACGGTCACTTTTGCCACATCTTTTGCGGAGGAATATGCTTTTACTTTTGCGCCTTCCGCTCCCGCCAGCCGGATTCCCGTTACATAGTTCATTCCCGGCGCCATTGTATAGGATCGGGTATCCACTGTAATGGAATGGATTTTTTGCGGCGTCAGCAAATAATCGGAGCAGTGGCTGATCTGTACAGTTACGTTGCCGTCCGCATCCACGGTATACTCCTGATTCTGCTTCTCCACAGACCCGGTATCCGGGTTATAATAGTAGAAATACAGCTTCTGTCCGGGCTGGAATCCCCTGTCTTTTGCAGAGAACGTAACGCTTGCCGCCGAGGGCAGAAGGCCGCTGTGGCGGAACGTCAGCACAAGGCCTTTACTCTCTTTTGGAAGTTCTCCGCTCAGCGCGGTTTCATCTGTCCTGCAAATGGTCAGGGAAAAATTCACGTCCCCAACCGGCGCGGAGGATGCGGCGAGGTCGCTGCCTTTGAAGGTCCAACTGTAGGAAGGCTGCCGGTTATCCGCATCTATGACCCGGACGGTCAGATCGCGCCGGTTTGTCTTTGCAGCCGCAAGAAGGTTCGCTGTCGCTTTGATGGAAACATCCATGCTTTGAGCAGCCTGAGCGACATTCTGCGGTACGGTAAGGGTTAAATCTACATTTCTCTGTGCGTTAAGCTGCTGAACAACCGTATCTTCCGGTAACCTGATTTCCACATGTGAAGTTCTGCCGGTATCCAGAACTGTACCGGCGGCATCGGAAGTTACTGTCGGAACCGTCGCCGTAATTTCCGCTGAATCTCCCAACACACCGACACGGTCTGCGACCGTGGTCACAACAGACGTATTGGCGGACGGATCCACTCTGGTTTCCGTCTTTGGAGCGGGGGCGATTGGCTGGCTGGTCTTGCTGCCGGAACTGTTGGAGCTGCTTTCACTCGTCTTTTCCTTTACGGTCACCGTGATTTTCGGCAGTGTTACACCGCTGTCCTTAAGCTGGAAGCCGCTGTCAAACGTCGGGTAAAAATGATAGGTTCCCGCCTTGTCGGGGCGGTAAGTGACATTGGAAACCCATTCCAGCACCTTGACTGCCGTATCCGAAATACCGTCTACAACCGCTTTTAGCGTTTTTGGCAGATTTAATGAAGCATATTCTGTCCCGTACGCTGCAGTTTGCTCCTTCACCGAAGAAGGAAGACTTTCAAAGGAAGAAATCACCCCGGTGATTTTGGAGCCGTCGTCAAATACCATCTGCGCCGGATAATAAGCGGAAAACGCACTTTTGTACTTCGAAGCTGTTTCGGCAGGAATATGGCCCTGAACCGGACTGTGGCTGCCGGAAAAAATATTTTCTCCCACAGTCTCCGGTGCGCTTCCCGAAAAAGTAACATCCGTCAGGCCGGTGCAGCCTGAAAACGCATATGCCCCAATCGACCGGACACTTTGCGCAACCGTCACGTCTGTTAACCCGGTACATCCGGCAAACGCATGGTCGCCGATTGATGTCACATCGTAATCGGCGCCTCCGTAGGAAACACTGTTCGGTATAGTCACCGTACCGGAATAGGGGCTTGGGCTCGCTACGGTTTTTACCTGCCCGGGACTGATATTTGTAATCTCATAACGGATTCCGTCGTCTGTAAATCGATCCCCTGCCGCAATCAGCCTGTACTGCGCCGTATAGACAGCGTTCCCTGTAATCTCCTGCTGCGCCAGCTGTTCGGAGGTCAGCACGGTATTCCCGTCACAGCTCCAGCCGGTAAAAACATAGCCGGATTCGGGCGATACGGCGGGGATACTTTGGGGACTGCCTCCGGAATTGACCGTTTCGCTCAGCGGGCCGCTCAGCGTACCGTGACTTCCGGCGCCGTAACCTACGGTGTACTTTATATAATCATATTTCTTTACGCTCAGCTTGTTTGAGTTCGCTCCGTCTTCATAAGCCAGCCACAGGGCGCCGTCACGGTCAAGTGCAAGGGAAGTATGTCTTGCACTCCCCTCCGAAATATCACCGGAGCCGACGGGCTCCCAGCCGGTGCCGGTAAATTTCATTACGGCTGCTTTCCTGGTATTTTTTGCGTAATTCGTATCATTATAAGCAATAAAAGGCGTACCGCCGCTGTCAATGACAAGGGAGACAAATGCGGCCATCCCGTCCGAAAAATACTGCGAACCGACGGGCTCCCAGCCGGTGCCTTCCGCACCGGTATATTTCATCACGACCGCTTTCCCTTCCGGCCCGCTTCGATAGGCAACATAAGGCGTGCCGCTTTGATCAAAGGCTAATTTTTCATAATTGACCGAATACTCGGAAAAGCCGGCCGTACCGACCGTTTCCCAGCCTGTAGCATTTTCCGCGGTTACACCGGTATACTTCATCACGGTTGCTTTACTGTAAGCTGAATTATCCATGAAGGCCAGATGGGGTATGTTTGTGTTATCAAAAACCAGAGAAAGATAATCTGCTCCCCCCGGAGTAAAACCGGACAATCCGACGGGTTCCCAGCCGGTTTCGCCACTGCCGGAATATTTCATTACGGTCGCATATAAAAAGCTCATGCCATCTCTAAAGGCTACATATGGGACATCGTCCCTGCTGACGGCAAGGGAAATTCCGTAAGCCGATCCTCCCGAAAAGCCTGCTGAACCGACCGTCTGCCATGTCTGTGTTTGTGCATCGTACGTTTTAACAGAGACTCTCTGGGAGCTGCTTTCCTGATACGCAACATAGGGCTCGCCGCAGGAATTAACCGCAAGTGAAACCGGTTGGGGCGAACCGTTGAAAATTGCGTCTCCGACAGGCTGCCAGGTTTGTGTTCCTTTCTCGTATTTTTTCACGACTGTCTGTCCGGCTTCGTAATCCGTATAGGCAGTATAGGGAACCCCGCCGCTGTCAAATACAAGGCCTATGTACTCAACCTCTCCTACAGAAATGCCGGCTCCCCCGACATACTGCCATACTTTTCCACTTTGAGCAGCAAACGCGGACACCGAAAATACTGATGTCAGCATACTGAACACGATTGCCAGGGACAAAAACTTTTTGAATACAATCCTCATACATACCGCCTTTCCTTCCCTGTGTGCAGGGCTCCATCTTCCTTTGTTTAATTACTGTTTCCGTTTTTAATAAACGGTAAATTTTTTGATATCTATGCATCAATACCGTTCAATTCGATTAATTCGGTTCAATAAATAAATTTCACCTTTATTTTACAGCTTTAAACTCTATTTTTTAACTGTACCTGGTACAGTTTTGGGCTGAAATTGTGAAAACTCAGCCTGTTGCCATTTGATTTTACTCTTATATCAATCGCTGCAGATAACGGCGCGGAACCGGAGCCTTTTGGGTTGACCGGTTTCCGGACTTTTCATCTGATGAAACTGTCGCGGAAGTCTCCGGTCGGCAGGATTGCAATCCTGCATATGTCATCCCTTTCTCAACATGAAATATACGGCAAACAGTTTTGCAGTGAAACAGAAAGAAAGCCGGGGATTCCGACGCTCTCCGAAGAGAAGCGGCGAATCCCCGGCTTTTGTTTTAATAGCATCCCATATCCGCTTTGTGCGGTGCTGCCTTAAAGAACCGATAAGAATCTCATTAAATTATCCATGGTTTTTGCAAGATCGCTTTGGCTCCGGTTTTTTGAAACGGAAAAATCCACGGCGACCTGATTGATACTGAAAACAGCCGTAACTCCCATATCGTAAACCGGCTCAATCTGATCGCCGATATCCCCTACCACCGCGATCATCGGAACTCCGAGCTCCTTTGTGCGTTTTGCAACACCGATTACAACCTTGCCGCGCAGGCTCTGGGAATCCAGTCTGCCCTCACCGCTGATCACTAAATCGGCGCCGTCCGCGATCTCGCCAAACCGCACGGTGTCCAGTACGGTTTCAATGCCCATCTGGAGCCGAGAGCCTAAAAACGCCACCATACCCGCTCCCATTCCGCCGGCGGCTCCCGCCCCCGGAAGATTGGCGATGTCTTTTTTCAGGTCTTTGCGGATCACTTCGGCAAGGTGCGCAAGATTGGAATCCAGCATCTTTACGGTTTCTTCATCGGCGCCCTTCTGCGGCCCGAATACCGCGGACGCGCCCTGCGGCCCGCACAGCGGATTATCGATATCGCACATGGTAACCAGTTCCACATTTTTCAGCTCGGGGCACAGGCCGGACATATCGATTGCCTGAATCTGATCCAGCGTTCCGCCTACCGGTACGAAGGAATTCCCCTTGTGATCCAGAAAACGGATTCCCAGAGCGGAAGCCGCGCCGGCGCCTCCGTCGTTTGTCGCGCTGCCGCCCAGTCCGACTACAATCTTCCGGCAGCCGGATTTCGCCGCGTGAGCAATCAGCTGACCGACGCCGTACGTGGTGGTTCTTTCGGCGTGCTTGTCGTCGCCGACCAGAGGCAGGCCCGCGCAAACGGCCATTTCGATAATCGCCGTACGGCCGTCATCGACCAGCCCGTAGAATGCGCGCAGGTCTTCGCGGTATGGGCCTTTCACGGTAAGGAACACTTTTTCCCCGCCCATCGCGGTCAAAAAAGCGTCCACCGTGCCTTCTCCGCCGTCCGCGACGGGAATCTGCACGATCTGCGCGTCCGGCTGATAACGCAGAATCTGTTCGGCCATAATGGAACAAATTTTAGCGGAATCCATGGTTCCCTTAAAGGAATCCGGAATCAATACCACTTTTTTTAGAGTTGCCACTTCCTCAGCCCCTATTTACAACATTGATTGGGGTACCTTCCTTGAATTTACGAAGGTTTTCCACCGCGATGTCCATCAGGCGCTGACGGCTTTCCTTCGGCGCCCACGAGATATGCGGCGTAATAATGATGTTCTTCGCCTGTAAAAGCGGGTTATCCATCTTGATCGGCTCTGTGGAAACCACATCCACTGCCGCTCCGGCCACCTTGCCGCTGTTCAGGGCGTCACGAAGGTCTTCCTCCACAATGAGCGGGCCGCGGGAATTGTTGATGATCATGACGCCGTCCTTCATTTTGGCGATGGTATCCTTGTTGACAATCCCCATTGTGGAAGGAAACAGCGGGCAGTGCAGAGCAATCACGTCGGATTCTTTCAACAGTTCGTCCAGTTCCGCATAGCGGCAGGTTTCGCTTTCCATCGTTGGGTCACGGTAAGCATCGTATGCCAAGACCTTCATGCCGAGCGCCTGTGCGATCTGGCCGGTACGGCGTCCGATTCTTCCGAAGCCGAGGATGCCCATGGTCTTCCCCGCCAGTTCCACCAGAGGATGGTTCCAGAAGCACCAGTCGGCGTTATTTGTCCAGTCGCCTTTTTTCACACAGTCGGAATGTTCCCCTATATAATGGCACAGCTCAAGCAGAAGCGCAATGGCAAACTGGGCAACCGCATCGGTTCCGTAGGTAGGAATATTGGAAACCACAATTTTCTTTTCCTTCGCGGTATCCACGTCAACAACATTGTATCCGGTCGCCAGCACGCCGATAAACTTTACATTGGGGCACGCATCCAGCACCGCCTTTGTAATGGGGGTTTTATTGGTATAGACCGCTTCGGCGTCGCCGATCCGCTCAATGACCTTATCCGCGGGGGTACGGTCGTATACGGCCAGCTGTCCCAGATTTTCAAGACCGGACCAGGAAAGGTCTCCGGGGTTTTCCGTGTATCCGTCCAAAATTACGATTTTCATTGATAATCCTCCTTGATTTTTACGGTTTTCTATTTCTTATTTTTCAGCTTTTTATTCCGGTTTCAGTTCAGGCTTCTGGCATACTTCATGCCGCTGCAGACCGTAACGGGGTACTTGGCGGCTGCTTCCTTTTCCCAGCCGGCAAAGGCTTCGTTGCTCAGGCCCGTCTTGGCAATGGAAACCCAGCCGCTGCTTTTTCCGCTGCTGTAGCCGTTGTCATTGACAGAAAGAAAATAAAGCACATAGCCGGTATTGCCGTTCCGGCTGACGTAAGTATCTCCGGCTTTTCTCACAGAATCGGACAGCCAGGCCACATCCTTCGCTCCCGCAGTACCCAATTCGGAACCGATGACATCTTTCATGGTGTAGCATTTTGAGCCGGTCAGTTTGAGGGTAAGACTTTCAAACTCCGCCTGAGTGGAGGCTGCGGCCAGACGGCTGCACGTTTTCTGAGAGCCCCCGTCCACATAGGCGTACAGGTAGGAGTAGGCGGAGTTTTCGGAAATATGTTTGCTGTAGTATGCCTTCAGCTCCGTGTCGCTAAACCGGTATTTCGACTTCAGGTCGTCGGTGTAAGCTTTGCCGATGCAGGTCTTTTCCATCAGGCCGCGCAGTACCTCTTCCGTCATGCCCTTGCCATAGGTGACAGTCAGGTAAGCCGCAAGGCTGGAATACCCTTCGCTTTGGCTCTGTACCCTGTAGTAATCCATATAAGTCTCCACGGTGCTGGAGATACTGTCGGTTTTGGTGTATCCTGCTTTTACGGCCTCGCTGTAAGCTGCCGACATATAAGACAGGGCATCCTTTGCCTGCCCGGTAAAATAATCCTGCCAGCTCATTTTGGTATCGCTGACGGTGCAGGTCTGCTCCGCCAGGCTCTTCGATTTATCCAGCCCCATCAGACTCTCGGAACCATTGCTTTTGGCAAGCAGACTTTGATAGGCTCCAAAATAGTAGAAGTTGAATTCCGCAGCGGTGTAGGTTTCGCTGCCAACCTGCAGTGCCTTTGCCTGGTCCGGCCCGCGGAGGGAACCTCCGACCGTATTCCAGAGAATCAGGCACAGCACAAACACCCCTGAGCAGATACTCAGAACAATCATCAGCGTGTTGATGCGCCGGTCTTTTGCACTGCGGCGTTCCTTGCGGGACTGCCTGTCTGCACGGGCGGTTTTCCACATTTGGGATTCCTCCTGTCGGTTGATAAGCGAAACACGGAACCGTCGAACGCCGGCTCCGTGTTTCTGAATTGAGGTTAGAATCAAAGGCCGAGCCGGAAAATGCGGTTGGCGTTTCTCCACATGACGTTTTCCAGATCGTCCTCGTTCCTGACAATTTGGCGGTACTTGGCCAGTTCCACGGGAATCTGGTCCAGGTTATCCGAAGAAAACAGGATTTTGCTGCAGCCGACTTCCTCAATCATATGCTTGACGGCGTTGGTACCGCACCAGCTTGGCTCCAGAAATACGTTGTCCAGCTGTTTTGCCAGCAGGCGGGCCTGCTGATGGAAGGATTCCGAGCCGGCATGAGCCAGAATCACCGGTACGTCCGGGTGATCTTTTGCGCCCTGGTAGACGCTGGTTGGGTCGGCAAACGGAATGCCGTTTCCGGTATGGATCATAAGGGGAACCTTCAGCTCCCGGCAAACCTCATAGACATGGTATGCGTCTCTGGAAGACGGGTGGCAGGCATGCGCAATCGGGGTAATCTTTATTGCCACGAAGCCCAGCTCCTTTATGCAGCGGGTCGCTTCGGCGTCATAATCTTCGGGGAAAAAATGGGGATTGATGGAAGCCATTCCAAAGAATTTCTTTCGGGGCGCCATCTCCTTGCAGAAAGCCGCAATGCGATTATGAATCTTTACATGCTCGGAGAGATAGGGTCTGGGGATAAAGGGCTGGATGATTCCCCCATCCACGTTGAACCGATCGTAATATTCAATCAGTTCTTCCTCGCGGTTGACTTCATCAAACACCACGTCTTCCCCCAAATGAACATGCGCATCAATAATCATATCAGTCAGGTTCCTTTCTTGCGTTACGAAGCCTTTGCTTCCGAAGAAGCGGATTTGTGATATTTCTTCTGACGGCTCCTGCGATTCTCGGAAGCTCCGATCAGCAGTACCACGATGATCAGCGCACCCTTGACAACGCTCTGCATGCCGGCGTTTGCGCCCATGAGTTGCATACAGGAGATGATCAGGTACAGGAACAGGGAGCCGACGAATGTGCCCGCCGCGTTCGCGCGGCCGCCGGACATCAAAGTGCCGCCGACTACAATGCAGGCGATGCTGTCCATCTGGTAGTTATTGCCCATGCCCAGATATGCTCCGGTAACCCGTGCGGAAATCAGGGCACCGCAGAGACCGGCCAGAACCGCCGCGAAAATATAAGTAAGAACTTCCGTTTTTACAACCTGCACGCCGGCCAGGCGGGCTGCCTCCAGATTCTGGCCCGTAGAGAGCAGGCTCTTGCCGTAGGTGGTGGAGGTAAGCAAAAAGTGCACCAGAGCCGCCAGCAAAATCACCAGCACGATGATAATGGGCACGCCGGCCACACGGAATGTGGCGATGTTCTTCAGTATGGAGGGGACGGCGAATACGTTGAACTGGTGTCCGATCAGCATGGTGATCGTAACAATGAGGTAATTCATCGCCATAGTCGCGATGATTGCAGGAATTTTAAGGTAAATGACCATCATGCTGTTAAGAAAGCCAACCAGCGCACCGGCGGCGACGATTGCCAGCAGTGCCGGAATGATCAGGCTGTTCTGGCCGTTGCACAGCCCCATGCTCATATAAGCGCCCAATGTGATCATGCCGGGTATGGAAAGATCGATGGCGCCGCGGCCGGTGGTTACCACCAACATCTGCGCTAAACCTGCAATGGCAAGAAAGGACGCGGTGTAAGCATTATCAATCAGCGATCTCACGCTGACGCCGCCGTTTCCGAACACGCCCATCAGAACCCACAGCACCAGACAGCCCGCGGCTGCGAACAGCCAGCTGCCGTTGCGTTCCGCAAAAGCTTTTACTTTCTGGTTTTTCATGCTTTCTTTCCACTTCCTTTCATCAGACGCAGGGACAGAATCAGAATCAGGACAAGGCCCTGAATGAGTGCGGTGTAATCTGTGCTGACGTTCAGCAGGCCAAGCAGCACACTGATCATAGTCAGGATAACAGCGCCGCAGACCGCACCGAAGTGAGTGACCACGCCGCCGGAGAAGTAACCGCCGCCAATAATGACCGACGCCACGGAAAGCATAGTGTAGGTGCCGGACGCGGAGGAGTCGGAGGCGTTATTGATGGCGGAGGTCGCAATGCCCGCCATAAAGGCGAGGAAGCCTGCCAGGGCGTAAACTGCCATATAGGCCTTTGCACGGCTCCAGCCCGAATTCATCATGGCATGCTCATTGTTGCCGAACCCTCTCAGCACGGTGCCGTAACGGGAGCGGTAGAACAGGATTGCTGCGGCCAGCAGGCCTACAAGCCAGAAGCAAAGAGAATTTCCAGGCAGAGCGCTGTTGTAAAACACATTGCGGATCCATTCCGGAGCGGTGCCGCCCGGCATAGCCTGCAGGGAAAGGGCGATCCCGATCCATACGAAGGACATGCCCAGAGTCACGATGATTGCCGGAACGTTGCGCTTATAGATTACATAGCCCATAAGCGGATACGACAGGAGCAGGAGCAGCAGAACCGGAATTCCGAGCGCCGGATTGTTGAAAAGCACGGTACAGACCAGCACGTTAATCAGGCTGCAGTAGTTGCCAATGCCCAAATCAATGTGCCCCAATCCGACAATGAAGGTCTGTCCGAGGGAACACAGCATCAGAGCGGCGAAGCCGACCACCATCAGCTGCAGGCCGTATCCGCTCAGCAGCATCGGCGATTTTGCCGAGCATATGGCGTAAATCACAACCATGGCAATGAGCGCGAACGTGTACAGAGGCGCGTGTATTTTTTTCTTTTCTTCTACTTTTTCTTTTTTCTCATCCTCGTTTTTAAACGAAAGGCCCATAATGGCCTCATGGTCTACCTTGTCACCCTCAAAGGAACCTACAATCCGTCCGCTGTTAAGCACCAGAAGGTTGGTGCAGAACTTCAGCTCGGCGTCGTCGGAGGTCCTCCAGATAACCAGCTTGCCCTCCGAGGCAGCCTCGCGGAACACCTCGTACAGAGCGTTTTTGGTGGGCTGGTCAACGCCGCGGGTCGGGTCGTCCAGCAGGATAATATCTGCGTCCGCAGCAAGCGCGCGGGCAATCAGCACCTTCTGCTGGTTT
>JAEWUH010000146.1 GCA_023397245.1 Bacillota bacterium
ACTAAGGGTAAGATACTGGTGGACGGCGTTGATGTGCGCGGCTATTCCTTCGGCGAGCTGCGGAGTGAAATCGGCATGGTTCCGCAGGAGGCGGTGCTGTTTTCCGGCACAATCGAAAGTAACCTGCGCTGGGCAAAGGAAGACACAACCGCCGAAGAGATAGAACGGGCGCTGAAAATCGCGCAGGCGTACGACTTTGTTTCCGTCCTGCCGGCCGGCATCAAAAGTCCGGTGAATCAGGGCGGCAAGAACTTTTCCGGCGGGCAGAAGCAGCGGCTGACCATCGCGCGCGCACTGGTGGGCAGCCCAAAGGTTCTGATTCTGGACGACAGCGCCAGCGCGCTGGATTTTGCAACCGACGCCGCGCTGCGGAAATCCATTAAAAACGAAACGGCGGGCATGACCGTGCTGATCGTTTCTCAGAGGGTAAGCGCGATCCGGCGCTCGGATAAAATTATCGTACTGGACGACGGGGCGGTCGCGGGAATCGGCACGCACGAGCAGCTGATGGAAAACTGCGAGATTTATCAGGAAATCTGTCTCTCGCAGCTCAGCAAGGACGAGGTGAACAGAAAATGAAAAAATCCGTGTTAAAACGTCTGATGCGTTATGCCAAACCGTATTCCCTCTATCTTTTTATCGCGCTCGTCAGCGCGGTAATCAGTATTTCCATGACGCTTTACGGCCCGATTCTGATCGGAAAGGCAGTCGATCATATCATCGGCGCCGGGAAGGTGGACTTTCCGGGAATCCTGCCGATCCTCGGTATGTTGGCCTTTACAATCGTACTGAGCGCCGTATTCCAGTGGGTAATGGCTTACTGCACAAACAAGGTCACCTACCAAACCGTGCGCGATCTGCGGATGCAGACCTACCAAAAAATCAACCGGCTGCCGCTGAAATATATTGACGGACATGCCCACGGCGACCTAATCAGCCGGATCGTCAACGATGTCGATCAGGTATCGGACGGCTTGCTGCAGGGTCTGACGCAGCTTTTTACCGGCGTTGTCACAATAATCGGTACGCTGATTTTCATGCTGACGATCAGCCCGGTCATCACGGTTGTGGTGGTGCTGGTCACTCCCCTTTCTCTTTTCGTCGCCGGTTTTATCGCAAAGCTCTCCCACCGGCAGTTTAAGGAACAGCAGGCCACACAAGGTGAGCTGAGCGGCTACATCGAGGAGCTGATCAGCGGTCAAAAAATCGTAAAGACCTTTCATTATGAAGAGCGGTCGGAGCAACAGTTTGATGAAATCAATGGGCGTCTTTACCGCTGCGGGGTAAAAGCCCAGTTTTACTCCTCCCTCAGCAACCCGAGCACACGCTTTGTCAACGGGATTGTCTATACCTCCGTGGCGGTAATCGGTTCCGTCTGCGCGGTGACCGGGCGCCCCGGGCCGCTGACCATCGGGCAGATTTCCTCCTTCCTCGCCTACGCAAACCAGTACACAAAACCGTTTAACGAGGTCACCGCGGTCATCACGCAGATTCAAACCGCGTTTGCCTCTGCCCAGCGGCTTTTCAGCACCCTTGACGAAATCGAGGAAACTCCCGACGCTCCGGACGCACTGGTGCTCAAAAGCTGCGAAGGCAATATCGACGTGGAGCATCTGAACTTCTCCTACCGTCCGGAAGCGAAGCTGATTCAGGATATGAACCTCTCCGCCCGCAAGGGCGACCGCATCGCAATCGTCGGCCCGACGGGTTGCGGCAAAACCACCATCATCAATCTTCTGATGCGCTTTTACGACGCGGACAGCGGAACCATAAAAATTAACGGCATCAATACCCGGAACATTACCAGAAGCAGCCTGCGCTCCATGTTCGGAATGGTGCTGCAGGATACGTGGCTGTTTTCCGGCACCGTGCGTGACAATATCGCCTACGGCAGAAAGGACGCGACGGAGGAAGATGTCATTGCGGCGGCAAAAGAAGCCCACGCCCATTCCTTTATTGTAAAGCTGCCCGACGGCTACGACACCGTCCTTTCCGAGGACGGCGGCAATCTCTCGCTTGGCCAGCGCCAGCTTCTCTGCATCGCGCGGGTCATGCTGGCAGACCCGCCGATTTTGATTCTGGATGAGGCGACCAGCTCCATCGATACCCGAACCGAAATCCGTATTCAGAAGGCGTTCACCCGGATGACGCAGGGACGCACCAGCTTTATCGTTGCCCACCGTCTTTCCACCATCAAAGAAGCCGATCTCATCCTTGTTATGAATCGCGGAAGTATTATTGAGCAGGGTACTCACGAACAGCTTTTGGCAAAGGGCGGCTTTTACGCAAACCTTTACAACAGCCAGTTTGCGGCCGCGGAGTAAAAGCTAAAGGGAGATGTCGACCGCAGTCGACAGAGAGATTAAGCGACTTTATGAGCTGCAATTCTTCTTTAGTATTGAATTACCAGATAGTGCGTTGTATAATTATTAAGAATTAACGAAAATCAGGAGGTCAGCATGGATAAGACAGAGAAAAGAAAATTGCAGATTCTGGCCTGCAAGGTCAGAATGGGTGCGATTGAGGGAGTTTTCAATGCAAAATCAGGACACCCGGGCGGATCGTTATCCGCCGCGGATCTGTTCACCTACCTTTATTTCAAAGAGATGAAAAATGATCCGAAGAACCCCAAGGATGCGGACAGGGACCGTTTCGTCCTTTCCAAAGGCCACTGCGCGCCCGGACTTTACGCGGCACTGGCTTTAAGGGGTTACTTTTCTACGGATGAGCTGAAAAAGCTGCGTCATATCGGAGCAATGCTGCAGGGGCATCCGGATATGAAAGGCACGCCGGGCATCGATATGAGCACCGGTTCCCTCGGCCAGGGTATTTCCGCCGCCTGCGGTATGGCGCTTGCGGGCAAGATGGACAATAAGGACTACCGTGTGTATTCGATTCTGGGAGACGGCGAAATTGAAGAAGGTCAGGTTTGGGAAGCCGCGATGTTTGCCGCGCACCATAATCTGGATAACCTCTGCCTCGTCGTTGACAACAACGGCCTGCAGATTGACGGCCCGGTAGCGGAAGTCGGCGGCCCCGAGCCGATTGATGAAAAATTCCGTTCGTTCGGCTTTGATGTCCAGATCATCAACGGCCATGATTTCGATGAGATCGAAACCGCGTTCAGCCACGCCAGAACCGTAAAAGGCAAGCCGAGCGCAATCATTGCAAAGACCGTCAAGGGCAAAGACGTATCATTCATGGAAAATAAAGTGAACTGGCATGGCGCCGCTCCCAACGCAGAGCAATATGAAGTTGCGATGCAGGACTTAAACAAGGTGCTGTCCGGACTGGAGGCGGAATAAATGGCTGAGATGGTAAAAAAGGCAACCCGAGAAAGCTACGGCCAGGCGCTGGCTGAATTAGCCGAACAGTACCCGCAGGTTGTCGTTTTGGATGCGGATCTTGCGGAAGCAACAAAAACCGGAACGTTCAAAAAAGCGTATCCGAACCGCTTTGTCGACTGCGGCATTGCGGAATGCAACATGGTCGGCGTAGCCGCCGGTCTTGCAGCCTGTGGCAAAATTCCGTTTGCAACTTCCTTTGCAATGTTCTCTGCGGGCCGCGCCTATGAGCAGGTTCGCAATTCCGTGGGATATCCGAAACTGAACGTAAAGATCGTGGGTTCCCACGCCGGTATCTCGGTGGGCGAGGACGGAGCCACCCATCAGTGCAACGAAGATCTTGCGCTGATGAAAACAATTCCCGGCATGGTCGTGCTGAATCCTGCCGACCATTACGAAATGAAAGCCGCCGTGAAAGCGGCGATTGAGCATCACGGCCCGGTCTATATCCGCCTCGGCCGCCTTGCCGTGGAAAGCTTCAATAACTCCGACGATTACAAGTTCGAAATCGGCAAGGGCATTACCCTGCGCGACGGCAAGGATGTCACGATTGTAGCGACCGGCCTGATGGTATCCCGTGCGCTGCAGGCCGTTAAAACGCTGGAGGAGCAGGGGATCGACGCGCGGCTGATCAACATCCACACCATTAAACCGATCGACCGTGAGCTAATTCTCAAGGCCGCGAAGGAAACCGGCCGAATCATCACCGTGGAAGAGCACAACGTAGTCGGCGGTCTCGGCGATACCGTGTGCAGTCTGCTTGCCGAAGAGCTGCCCACCCCGGTTACCAAAATCGGCGTAAACGATGTGTACGGCCATTCCGGTCCTG
>JAEWUH010000271.1 GCA_023397245.1 Bacillota bacterium
TCCGAATAACTCGACTGAGGTTCTACAATGACAAATTATAAAACGACCGGTGCGCAGATTCTGTCTGTATTTGTGATGTTTTCCCTCGGCAGCATCGTGGTAATCGCATTTTACCCGCAGACAAAACAGGACTCCTGGATATGCGCCCTGCTGTCCGGGGTTCTTTTTCTGCCCCTCATGGCGTTATACCTTCGTATCATTCATCTGTATCCGGGCTTGAACTTATTTGAAATCATATTTACCGTATTCGGCCGGCTGTTCGGGAGCGTTTTCTCACTGATTTATTTTCTTTTTGCGATTCACCTTGGCAGTATGGTTACGAATCTATTCTCTCAATATATTATTGCGGTGAATCTGGAGGAAACCCCCAAAATATTGATTTCCTCGTTCCTTGTGATGCTTTGCGTATGGTCCATAAAAAACGGGCCCGAAAGCATCGGGCGAATTTCCAAAATGTTTCTTCCTTTTATCACGCTAATCATTTTGCTTACCTTTATCGTCGGGCTTAAGGATATGAATTTCGATTATTTGAAACCGGTTTTGCAGACCGATACCAAGTCTCTTTTGAACGGAGCTTTTTTCTATCTTACGCTCTCCACAGGGGAAATCTTCTTTTTTCTTACCCTGCATTCCTCCGCGGGCCCGAATGTACGTATGCCGGGCATCTTTGTGAAGGGTCTTGTGTTCACCGTATTCCTGATACTAATTGCTAACCTGCGCAATATTCTTCTGCTCGGTTCACCTACCGCTTTGCTGTCATCTTACCCTTCTTACAGCGCAGCAAGCCTCCTTTCCGTCGGCACTTTTTTTACCCGAATCGAAGTGCTGATCGGCATTAATATGCTGCTCTCCGGGTTTATTAAAATCTGCGTCTGCCTGTATTCCGCCAGCCTCGGATTGACAAGCTTATTCCGGATTCAGGATCAGAAAAAGCTGGCGGTACCCTGCGGTCTGCTCATGATTGCAGTTGCCGGAATACTGAACGCAACCTCCGCATCCCAGATTCAGTGGCTGAAGGTTTTCCCTATCTACTCCATCCCGTTTGAATTTATCATGCCGGTTATTTTATGGATCGGCGCCGAAATCAAGGCAAAGATGAAGCAGGCAGGCAGTTCGGCCACCGGATTGGATTCGTCGGAATAATATAATTTACAAATACAAAAGACGCCCGCAGGCTGTGCTACTTACAGCCTGCGGGCGTCATCATTTCTACTAATATCAACAGATTCGCGGAAGGCCCTCTCCGTAAAGCTCGGATACAATACGGGTGCCGCCCACCGACGTTTTAACCAGAAGCGTCCCCGCCTCTCCGGCCGTTACGCTGCCGATGACCTGCGCGTGTTCCCCGTATTTTGCTTTGCGCATGAGCTCAACCGCTTTCTGCGCATCTTCCTTTTCCACAACGGCAACCAGCTTTCCCTCGTTGCCCATATAGAGCGGGTCAAGCCCCAAAATCCCGCAGAAGCCCTTTACCTGCTCCGAAACCGGGATATCCTGCTCATTCAGCTCGATGCAGCAGGACGAAGCGGAAGCAAATTCATTCAGTACGGTCGCCAGCCCGCCGCGGGTTACGTCGCGCAGCGCCTTGACCCGGATTCCGTTTTCAAAAAGCGCGCCGACAATTTCCCCAAGCGGCGCGCAGTCGCTCTGTATTTTGTTTTCTATTCCCATCCGGGAGCTTAGAATAGCGGCGTGATGTTCGCCCAGACAGCCGGACAGAATCAGGCAGTCGCCTTCCCTGCAGTTGGAGGCGCTGATGTTCCGGCCCTGCGGCACAAAGCCGACCCCCGCGGTATTGATGCAGACGCCGCCCTTGCCCTCGATCACCTTGGTATCCCCGGCAACGATGCACACGCCCGCTTCTTCGGCGGTCTTCGCCATGGATTCCGCGATTTTTCCCAGATCGCCGCTGTCCGCACCTTCTTCAATGATAAAACCGCAGGTAAGGTATTTGGGCTGTGCGCCGCTCATCAGCAGGTCGTTCACGGTGCCGCAGACGGAGAGCCGGCCGATATCGCCGCCCGGGAAGAAAACGGGAGTGACCACAAAGCTGTCGGTCGTCATGGCGATGGTTTCCGCGCCCGGAACCACGGCGGAGTCCTCCATTCTGGAGAGCACCGGATTGTGAAAGCTTTTGGAAAAAATATTTGCGATCAGCTCCGAAGTGGCTTTTCCGCCGCTGCCATGCGCCATTGTTATCTTCATCGTTTTATAACTCCAATCTTCTGTTCTTGAATCTCAATCCTTTTTGACTGCCTCCAGGCCGGGTAGCGGCTGAGCCTGCACACAATTTTACACTAACTAAATCGGGTGCTGGTTTTTAGCCGCCCTCAGGCCGGGCAGGCCCATACTTTCGTTCCGGGACGAAAGTATGCAAAGTCCCGGCAAGGGGGATTGGTAATTCCCGGCGGGAGGGCTCCATCCAATCCCCCTTGCATCCCCGAGGTATCCCCATTCAACCCGGTTATGTCAATTTTCAATAGGGTTTTCATTGACAGGAAAGCATTAACTTTGTGCTCGGGACGCTTGTTTGGTGCGAGAAGAAAAGCCCCTGCTACCACAAAGAAAAAACCTATAATCGCCGTAGGCACGAAAAGACGCTGTGCGTCCGCAGATGACAGAGAGATTTTATTTTCTGCGGTTTACAAAATACTGGTAACAGCTTCCCTCCGTGGAGACCATGCACGCGCCCTGCGGCGACTGCGGGGTGCAGGCACTGCCGAACAGCGGGCACTGGCGCGGGCCGATTGCTCCGGTGAGCACCCGTGCGCAGCGGCAGTTCGGGTTGGCACTGTGGTCTTCCGTAAGGTTTGCGCTTCCCGCGTCAAACGCGGAATGTTCCGGCCTGAGCCGCATGCCGGAACCCTCTATGGTACCCATTCCGCGCCAGGAAGCGTCGCAGGGCTCAAAGTATTGGGAGACCTTCTTCTGCGCGGTAAGATTGCCCTCGGCGGTTACCGTGGAGGGGTACAGGTTCAGCACATCCCCCCTGCCGCGCCGCTTTACCAGCGCGTAAATCGCCAGCAGGAGCGGCTCTGCCTCAAAGGAGGCTACCACGAACGGGATGGAATACTTCTCCGCAAGCGGGCGGTATAGCTCGCTCCCCGTAATGACACTAACATGGCCGGGGGCGATAAATCCGTTGATTCCGCTCTGGTTTGCGCATACCCAGTCAATGACCTGCGGCATGGTTTTGAGCGAAGTAAGCAGCTTAATATTCTTTATTCCGCGGCGTATGGCTTCTTCCAACAGCATTGCGTAAACGGGGGTAGTGGTTTCAAACCCCACCGCCGCAAAAACAAACGTCTTCTCCGGCTCGCTTTCCGCAAGCTTTAAGGTATCCAGCGGAGAGTACACCATGCGCACCTGCCCGCCCAGCGCCTTTGCATCGTTCAGGTTTTTGCTGCTGCCCTTCACGCGCAGCAGGTCGCCAAAGGAAACCACAACGTGGTTCGGTTTTAAGGCCAGCTCCGCAAGGCGGTCAATATAGGCCGTCACGGTCACGCAGACCGGGCAGCCGGGGCCGGAAATCAGCTTGATATTCGGCGAAAGCAGGCTGACGATCCCGCTGTGTGAAATCGCGGCCGTATGGGTACCGCAGACCTCCATCAGCCGGACGGGCTCTCCGTCATAATTTTTCAGATATTCTTTATAATCAAGCATAGCTTTCTATTTCCTCAAACAGGCTTGCCAGATTGTTGCGTTCCTCCTCGGAAATCACCTGTATAATGCAGCCGGCGTGAACCAGCACGTAGTCACCCGGCTTAATCTTCACAAGACCCGCCTCCGCGCGGACGACATTCCCGCTGAAATCCACTTCCGCAACTGTTCCGTCCACCTTTATTACTTTGCCCGGCATTGCCACGCACATAATATCACTGCCTTTCTTTTTCTTTTGAAGCGGTCTGCGCGCACAGCCATGCCTGGCCGAGGCAGATGCCGCCGTCGTTGCAGGGTACTTGAGAATTGAGGAAAACCTCAAAGCCGCCGCCCCGCAGAAGCTTTATCGATTCCTGCAGCAGAAGGAGGTTGGCAAAAACGCCGCCGCTCAGTGCAACCTTGTTTTCTCCGCTGATGCCGCGGATACAGCGGCAAACCTCCGCCAGCATCCGGGCAGCCGCGAAATGGAATCCAAGCGCCAGCGCGCCCGGTTCCACTCCGCTTTCCGCCGCAGAGTAAATCTCTTTTATCATTTTTATCTGGTCGATCAGAAAACCGGATTCCGTTTGGCGGATTTCAAAATCCAGCGGATACGGGGCTGTTCCCGCCGACTGCGCCGCTGCCGCCGCGTTTTCCAGCGCAATGGCGCACTCACCCTCATAGGTGTTATAGCTGCGGATACCCAATACCGCGCTGACCGCGTCGAACAGCCTTCCCATACTGGAGCACGGAAACGTATTGATTCCGTTTTCAAGCGCCGCTTTCACATAAGCGTTCCGGCTGTCTTTCGTTTCAATCCCCGCGGCCTCCAGATAACAGAGCGCCGTGAGCCCGGCGTCCTTGGAAGCCCGATCCCCGCCGCAGAGCGTAACATAGCCCAGCTGCGCAAAGCGCCGGTATTCCGCGCCATCGCAAAGAAGAAACTCGCCGCCCCATACGCAGCCGTCCGTTCCGTAGCCCGTGCCGTCAAACGCGGCGCCGATGCAGCGGTTCAGGCTGTGTTCCGCCATGACGGAGGCGATGTGGGCATGATGGTGCTGAATCCTTACGGTGGGCTTATGCAGCTCTTCCGCAAGGCGGGCGGTAAAATAATCCGGGTGCAGGTCGCAGGCGATTACAGCGGGGTCCATCCGGAAAAGCCGTTTCATCCGGCCAAGGCTTTCGCGGTATACTTTGGAAACCGCGTATTCCTCCATATCGCCGAAATACTGGCTCAGATAGGCGCGGTCGCCCTTCATCAGACAAAAGCAGGCTTTCAGGTCGCCGCCCATCGCCAGAACCGGCTCTTCCGCGCGCGCTTCCAAAAAAAGCGGCGCCGGAACATAGCCCCTGCTTCGCCGGATCATCTGCACCGCGCCGCAGGAAACCCGCGCCACCGAGTCATCCAGAGGAGTAACGATGCGGCGCGTATGGTAAAGCACGCCGTCAAAATCGCCGGATTGAAAAGCCAGCATTTCCGCGTCATCGATGATAATCGGCTCATTGGAAAAGTTGCCGCTTGTCATCACAAGCGGGCCGCAGGCTTCCGTTAAGAGCTGGTGCAGGCCGGTATAGGGCAAAAAAGCGCCCAAAAACCGGCTTTCGCTGCTCAGGGATTCACAGAAAACATTCTTTATTTTGTTCAGCAAAACGATTGGCCGTGCGGGCGAGGTAAGAAGCTTTTCCTCCTCCGCGCTCACGCTGCAGACTGTACGAATGGAATCCACCGTGGGGAACATAACCGCAAACGGTTTTTTATCCCGGTGCTTTAAGCGGCGAAGCCGTTCCACCGATTCTTCCTTCCCGGGGAGGCAGGCAAACTGGTATCCGCCGATTCCCTTGAGAGCAAGCACTGCGCCGGAACGTAGCATTTCAATGCCCTTTTCCAGCGCTTCCTCCCTGTCGTAACGTCTGCCGCCCGTCTGAAAAATCAGCTGGGGGCCGCAGTCGTGGCAGGAGATCGTCTGCGCGTGCCGGCGGCGCGTTTCTGTGGTATATTCCTCATGGCACGCGGGGCACATGGGGAAATCGTCCATCGTAATGTTGCAGCGGTCGTACGGAAGATCGCTGATGATGCTGTACCGCGGGCCGCAGGCAACGCAGCTGATAAACGGATAGCGGTACCGGCGATCTCCGGGAGCCGCAAGCTCCTTTAAGCATTCCCCGCAGATCGGCAGATCGGGCGGGATCAGCGGCGTTTCGCCGCTGGTACCAATACTCTGCACAATGCGGAAATCCTCAAATTTCCGGGGTGGCGCGGGCTTGCAGAGAATCCGCGTAACGTCAGCGCCGGGGGGCTGCCGCGACTTAAGGCGGTGGATAAACTGATCCATCGCCTGTTTTGACGCTTCAGCGGTAATCTCTACAATCCCGCCATTATTCATTACAACTCCTCGAACCCCAAGTTCTTCGGCAAGCCGCGCCACAAACGGGCGGTAGCCGACCCCTTGAACCACCCCGAAAACGGTAATGGATTTAATCATGCATGCGCTGCGGGTTCCTTTGCCTCGGCAGCAGAATCCTTCGGCGCGGCAGCCGGTGCTTTTGGTGTAGCCGGTGCTGCTGCCGGTTCCTTCGGCGGCTCGGGCGGCTTTACATAAGTATCTGTGCTCTTCTGCGCGTTCGGCTCGGTATAAGCGTGCTGCATGGAGAGGGATTTCTTTGCGCAGCTCTCTACGCAGTAGCCGCACTGGATGCAGCCGAAGCGTTCGATGGACCATGTCCTTGCGGCGCGGTCAACTGTAATGGCGTTGGCCGGGCATTTTTTGGAGCACAGCCCGCAGAGAATACAGGTGTCCATATCCACTTGGATATGGCCCCTGGTGCGGTCCGTATATTCCCGCGGTGTGTAAGGATAATTCCTTGTGGCGGGAGCGGAAACTAAATTCTTTAAAACAGTTTTTGCAAATGGCATTATCTTCATAAGAATTCCCTACCTTTCGGTGCAGCTGATGCACGGATCGATGGTCAAAATCAGAATCGGCACATCCGCAACCTGGCAGCCCTTTAAGGTTTCAAGCAGACCGGGGATATTCGCAAAGGTAGGAGTGCGGACACGAACACGGTCGAGGAATTTCGTTCCGTTTGCCTTTACGTAATACACGGCCTCGCCGCGGGGCTGTTCCACGCGCATAAAATACTCGCCCTGCGGGGGGAAGCCCTTTACCGGTGTGGCGACCTCGCCGTCCGGAATCTTGGCAACCGCCTGGCGGATAATATCCATCGACTGGAAGATTTCACGGATACGCACATCGGTGCGCGCGTAGGAATCTCCCACGTTGCTGATGATCGGTTCAAAATCAATATTGGGATACGCCGCATAACCGGTCTTGCGCATATCAAGAGGGATACCGCTTGCGCGCAGGAACGGGCCTACACAGCCAAGGTCATGGGCCTGCTGCTTCGTGAGGAAGCCCACGTCCCTGAGGCGGGAGTTGACGGCGACATCGCCTAGGAACGTTTTGGTCAGTTCCTTCAGCTCTTTTTCCATTTCGCCGAATGTTTTCAGAAAACTGTTCAGCATGTCGTTCGGCATATCCTTGAGCTGCCCGCCGATCTTGTTTACGGAGAAGATCACGCGGCCGCCGGTGGAAGCCTCGATCATATCGAGAACCTTTTCACGCATGCGCCAGCTCTGATAGAACAGGCTTTCAAAGCCGAATGCGTCGGCAAGAAGGCCGAGCCACAGAAGATGGCTGTGTATACGGGACATTTCTGCCCAGATGGTGCGCAGATATTTTGCGCGGTCCGGGATCTCCACGTTCATGATATGCTCTACCGCTTCGCAGTAGGCCATGCCGTGCATATAGCTGCAGATTCCGCAAATGCGCTCCGCGACATAGGTATATTCGTTAAAGTCCTTTTTCTCCACAAGCTTTTCCAGCCCGCGGTGGATAAAGCCGATGGACGGCACAGCCTCTATAACTTTTTCATCCTCAAGTACAAGGTCAAGGTGAATCGGCTCCGGCAATACCGGATGCTGCGGCCCGAACGGTACAACGCTTCGAGTAGACATCGGTTAAATTCCTCCTTATTTAAAGGGCGTTTCTGTGCTGATCCGATACAACTTGCCCTCGTAATCTACCGTGATTAGCTTGATTTTTACGCCAAACAGGTCAACAATTTCATTTTCATAAAGAAACGCCGGCGCAAAGATGTGGCTGATGCTCATAATTTCCGCGTCCTCCGGAACCTCGATGCGGATGTTTACAAGCTCCAGCTCCTTGCCGAAGGAATAGGTAAGCTCGTAGCCTTCCTTGGTGCGGACGGAAGAAATCTGAACCAAACGGTAGCCGTCATGCTGCATTTGGAACGCCTGTCCCAAGAGATCGCCGGGTTCAATGGTGATTAATTTTGTTTCTGTCATTGTGCCGCCGCCTCCTTTTTCATCTT
>JAEWUH010000273.1 GCA_023397245.1 Bacillota bacterium
CAGCAAAGCGTAGACTTTCCTGTAACTTTGGCAGGCATCCGGCGGAACCGCAAAATCACCGGTTACCTTGTGCAGCTCCGCAAGCAGTTCTCCCGCGGCCTCATGCTCGCCGATAATTTCGGCAGCGAGATTTCCGATTGCCCGATTCGGAGCACCGTCCTGCGCAAGAGCGGGGAACAGTATGGTTTCTTCCTTGACGAGATGCTGTTCCAGATCGGTTTTCAGCTGCCCGAACAGCCGGTAAGCTTCAAACAGTTCAGGATGATTTTTTCCGTGAGCACGGATAACGGCAAGCATCAGCCCACCGATTTCCGGCAATGTCCGGTGCAGGTAATCATGGTGCGTGTCCTCAATATAAGCAGAGAGAACAGACGGGCTCATAGCAGTAAAATCAGTACGCTCCGTGCTTTCTTTTCGGTTTGCCTTCTCTGTCTCCAGCAGTTCGTAAAATTTCTCCGGGCTCACGCCTTTTTCGGAAAGCGCTTCCGCAAGCGGCTTTTTCCCTCCGCAGCAGAAATCGATACCGAGTTTTTGAAACACCGGCAGCGCATCCGGCACGGAAGCCGCCATACCCCCGACTGTAACTTCATTTTTTATAATCATAAAAAATTCCTCCTATCATTTGCTTTTGATTTCGTATTTATTGTAACAGGGTGTGGGAGGAATGTATGTGATTGCGATCAAACTATCAGGAAGAGATTCCCGCCGACAGTTCCAGCGCGTCATAATGAAGCACAAGGATGCTTTTATTGCTCACGGACCGGATGACCCCCTCGCTTTCCAGCTGCCCCAGCTTCCGGCTCACGGTTTCGCGGGCAATGCCCAGATAATTTGCCATACCTTCTCGGCTCAGCGGCAGGCGAATCAGGGTACCTTCCGGTACGGCTGCCCCGTATTTGCGGGCAAAGTCAAGGAGCAGCGCGCTCACGCGGTTGTCCACATTGCGCACCCCCATGCTTTGAAACGCTCCCTCCATGCGCGCCATTCGCTCCTCCAGTTCCTCGATGATTTTTACCGCGATATCCGGATGGGCGAGGAGCAGCTTATGAAAATTGTCCTTGGAAAGCGAGCATGTTTTAACCGGCTCCAGTGCTTCCGCGGTATAGGTCGCCGTGTGCCTGCCGAACAGATTCCGTTCTCCGAAAAAATCCCCCTCCGAAAATACGTATAGAATCTGTTCCCGTCCGTCAGGGGTTATTTTAAAAGCCTTAACACTGCCTTCGTTGACGATCACAAGGGTGTCAGGGCTGTCTCCCTCGGAAAAAAGGGTCTCTCCCTTTTTATATTCTCGGTGGTTGATCAGAGATGCGATATGGAGCAGGTTTTCCTGATCCAAGGACGAAAAAATCGGTACTTTATGCATGCAGAGCTTGTGCAGACATCCTTCGCTGCAGCGAACACATTCCGCCAAAGCTGCCGCCTCCCTCCAAAGAAATCTTTTCACCGTTATTTTAATATTCTAAAGATTTTATGTCAATATAGCAGAAAAAGCAGACGAACCGTCTGCTTTTTGAACATTTAAAGAGCCTGTGCAAACTGCTTGCCGTATTCCCTGCAAACAGCGAGCTCCGTTTCGTCCGGAATCCACAACGACCGATGGCCGTCATCCACAACCCGGAAGCCACTGTCAGAAAGCTGTTTGGTCAACTGTTTTACAACCTCGCCGCTCCAGCCGTAGCTGCCGAACGCGGCTGCGCCCTTGTTCTTGAATTTTAATCCTTTCATCATTTCCAGAATGCCGCCGATTGAGAAAAGATAGCCGTTGTTGATGGTGGGTGAGCCGACCAAAATCGCTTTGGAACGGAACACCTCGGTGATAATATCGTTTTTGTCCTGCTTTGCTGCGTTCATCAGCTTTATCGTTACAGTGGAATCGGCCTCCCGGATGCCGGCCGCCATGGCCTCCGCCATCTGGCGCGTCGAGTTCCACATGGTGTCGTAAACCAGCGTGATCTGGTTTTCCTGATAATTGTCGGCCCATTTCAGATACTGCTCGATGATCTGTACAGGGTTGTCCTTCCAGATTACGCCGTGACTCGGGCAGATCATGTTTACCGGCAGATTCAGCGCCAGAACCTCATGAATCTTTTTCGTAACGAACGGGCTGAACGGGGTCAGAATGTTGGCGTAATATTTCAATGCTTCCGCAAAAAGCTCCCCCTGATCCACCTTGCTGTTATAAAGCGATTCGGTGGCGTAATGCTGGCCGAAGGCGTCGTTGCTGAACAAAATATTTTCGCCTGTCATATAGGTAAACATGGTATCGGGCCAGTGGAGCATCGGAGCCTCGACAAAAATCAGCTTGCTGCCACCGAGATCGAGGGAATCGCCGGTCTTGACGGAAACAAAGTTCCACTCCTGATGATAATGGCCCCTGATGATTTTTGCACCGTTCGCGGTGCAGTAAATGGGCGTGTCCGGTATTTCACGCATCAATTCAGGCAGCGCGCCGCTATGGTCAATCTCATTGTGATTCATGATGATATAATCGATTTTTTTGAGGTCGATTTCCTGTTTGAGCCGGGCGACAAACTCCTTATCAAAAGGCTGCCATACCGTGTCGATCAGCGCAGTTTTCTGATCACGTACCAGATAGGAGTTGTAAGACGAACCCTTGTGTATAGAATACTCATTACCATGAAATTTCTTGAGTTCCCAGTCGATTTTTCCAACCCAGGTCACTTTATCCGTTAATTTTTTTCCCATATCGATGCCTCCTAAAATTTTTCTTGTATTTATTTTACCATTTTTTTTACGATTTCTTATGATTTGAATCAAAACATGGAGAAAAAGTTATTTTAAGGATGAGGTCTGCCTTCCTCTTGTATTGCTGCGAGTAAATTTTTTCAAATGCGGCAAACTAAGCTCTATAATTGTTGCGTCTGCAACATCGCTGCTTTCAAAAATCATGTATAATCAGAGCAGAAACGGGGGAGAGAGAAGCAGCATATTTAAGCTCAGTGTGTCACTCAACTCTGAAACGGCTATGAGAAAAGAAGACTTTTTTATGGAACGGTATCCGACACTGCCCGAAAATAGCTTTTCCGGGCAGAATAAAATTTATTTAGGAGGTAAAATCATGAAGCATAAAATATCAGAACAATGTTATGCGATCGGAAAAACGATTATAAAGCCGGATAAGGAATTTTCTTTTTTGGCTTACCTTGTTACGGGCAAAGCAAACGTTTTAATTGATACGCTCCCCGACAGGGTTGCTTCCATGCTGACGGAGGAAATTATTTCGGTCATTGGAGAAAAGCCACTGGACGCAATTATACTGAATCACTCCGAAGAAGACCACAGCGGCGCCTTGCCCGCGGTGTTACAGCAATATCCGGATGTTCCCGTCTTTTGCACGGCAGCCTGTAAAGAACGTCTCATTTCCGGGTTGCCCAAGGCTGATTTCCATGTTGTCAAAACCGGTGATGCTGTTGAATTCGGGGAAAATAAATTCACCTTTTATGAGACTCCGGGACTGCACTGGGATGATAACATGGTTACCTTCTGGAACACGAACAACATCCTTTTTTCCAATGATTTGTTTGGTCAGTATGCGGCCGCGGAACCTCCGGTAGACCGTGATTACCCGGCGGACACGCTCCTGGACGCGGCGGAGCGCTACTACGAAAAAGTATTTGAATCTGCTTCCAAAACGGAAAAAGAGATCGTTTTAAACTTGGCAAATTTGCCGATTCAGATGATTGCACCCGGACACGGATTAGTTCTTGAAAACGAGCTTTCGTCTATCATGACGCTTTACAGAGATAAAATAAAATAGGAAGCGCTTTTAGGTCACTGTTGGGTTACAGCTCTTCCGTGACTATAGTCTTTTTACTACTGTACGGGCAGTATCCAGCGCGATTTTCCCGCATTGCCTTATGTGCGTATATACTAGGTGACCACCTCCTGCTGTAAAATTTATTCTACAACAGGAGGTGGCGTTTGGTTTTTGGCACAGCTTAGTCCAGCGGGAATAAACAGCTGTAAAAATTTGTTTTATAGGATTCTGGTGAAATTATTATCGCGGTCAAGCAGGCTTTCCACCGTTTCATAGCCCAGCATATGGAGTAATTCCAAAACATACGGGTTATCGGCCGGAGTCTTAATGTCGGTCTCATCTCCATAGCGATTTACCGCCTCGCGGGCGACATCTTTATCAATCAGTGACTTTGGGCCGCCTACGCAGCCGCCGCGGCATCCCATTCCTTCAATAAAATTCGCGTGAATGTTTCCGTCCGCAATGTCTTTCAGAAGCTTTTTGCAGTCAACAACACCATCTGCCTGCCGGGCTTTCAGCGGTATTTTTCTGTCCGGCCGCAGCCGGTCAAGTGTCGCCTGTACGGCTTCGCTGACGCCCGATGCTCTTGCATAAATTCGGCCCGCTCTTGAAGAATGGTCGCTCTGGTCTTCCTCGAATGTTTCGGGATGGATGTCCATCAGTGTAAAAAGCTCCGCAACCTCCTCAAACGTCAGGACATAATCCACAGCGTCCGCGATATCCGGTTCGCGGGCTTCCGCCTTCTTTGCCAGACAAGGGCCGATGAATACGGTCTTTGCTTCCGGGTGAATTTTCTTGATGGAGCGGCCGCAGGCCACCATCGGAGAGACCGACGGCGGCACATGGGGAATCATCGTCTGGTAGGATTTTCGAATGAGGGCAATCCATAACGGGCAGCAGCAGCTCGTAAGCAGGAAGTCTTCATCATTGTGAATCTCACGGTCAAATTCGAGCGCTTCTTTCAGGGTCAGAATATCAGCAAACAGGGCTACTTCAACCATACCGTAAAATCCCATGTACTTAAAAGCGCTTCTCAGCTTGCCGGATGTGACGTCCGCACTGAAC
>JAEWUH010000274.1 GCA_023397245.1 Bacillota bacterium
CGGCGGCACGGCGGTTATATGCGGCACCGCCGATTATCAGGACGGGAAAAACGACCCCTACACCTCGAGCACGCAGATCAACACCCTCCTTTCCGGGATTGGGGCGAAGTCCACAATCTCCAGCGACGAGGTGGTGGATCAGAAAACGAACGGCGGTTCGTCCTATCGTCTGTACTTCCAGAATTTCAATACGGATTCCCCCTATATGGCGGGAATTGACCCGAAGCAGCAGTACAGCTTTTACAGCGGCTGCTCGGTAACTCCCGGCGAAGGGGCAGACTGGCTTGTAAACGGATTTGATACCACCTATTCCATCAATTCAAAGATGACGGACGGAAAGTACGAGTCCAGTGTGCCGGCCTCTTCCGCTGCCGACCCGTACGATGCCGCAAAGGCGGTGAAAAAGCAGGGTGAGGTGTGCGCACTTGCACAGGAAGACGCAGGCACAGGACATATCCTGATCGCCGGTACGGTATTCCTTTCCGATTTTGAAGTAAAGGCCGATGCCGACAATAACTGGGATCTGCCCTATGCGAACAGGACGATCGCCGAGAACCTTCTCGATATGGTGAAGGTGGATATTCCGACGACATCGATTGCCGATGTGAGGAAAAACGGCAGGACAGGGGACGTCTATGAGGTTGAGGGAACGGTGACGGCCGGTTCGGAACAGCCGAACGCCTTTACCGATACCGTCTATCTTCAGGACGCAACCGGAGGCATCAACATTTATCCGGTTGCGAACGGAAGCGGAATCAGGGTTGGGCAAAAGCTTCGTGTGGTCGGCCATGTAGACGAATATCAGGGCGATAAGGAACTGAAGATCGGTTCCGGCGTGGAAGGCTATGAAGTAATCGACACTTCCGTCAAACCGGCAGCCCCGGCACCGCTCAGCGTGGCGGACGCCCTGAATTATTCGGCAAACGGCGGCCGCCTGGTTCAGGTCACGGGAACGGTGTCCGGAGTGAAATCCATGGGCGGGGTGATACAGGAATTTACGCTGTCCTCCGGCGGAAGCGGCATTCGCATTTTAATCAACGGATATATCAATCCGGATATCAATTTGAGCGGCGTGGTAAAAGAGGGCGCTACCGTCAGCGCGATCGGCCTGGTTTATATGGACCCTGACGGTGTTTGCCTGCGCGTACGCGACCGCAATGAAATTACGTCAGCCGCGAGTCGGAACGACGACAGCCACAAATCAGACAATACGCCTGCGAAAACCGCGCCGGGAGCCGCAACGGTGACCACGGGGCAGGAGAACGGCAGGACGGTTCAGACGATCAGCACAAGACCCGCGGGAGAACCGGTCGTTCTCGGAAACCGCTCCTCTGTTACCGTTACGGTGCCGGACGACGCGGCAGCCGCGGTCATGAATGCAACGCCGCAGTCTCCGGCGGAGGTGCGGGTTGCCCCTCCGGCGGGTGATTTGCTGGCTCAGCTGAATAATCCGGCGGTGCAGTCGGTCAGCCTGAACATACAGATGCCCGCGGCAGTGGCCAATAACACAAACAGCAGCGCAACGGTGGTAATCCAGCTTCCGCGGGAGGTTTTGCTCTCCGCCCGGGATGCCCGCAAGGATATCGCATTTTCCGTAACCGACGCGCAAAGCGGCAAAGAGCTGTATACCTGGAGCTTTTCGGGAGCGGACGTCAGCCGTTCGGCTGTTCCGGTTTCGGCAATAAACCTTGTTGTATCCGTTCAGCCGGCACGCGGAAATTCCGTGCCCGCCGCAGTGAGAAATGCTTCCGGTTCGGGTTCCGGCGTTGTCATCGGATTTGCCAACAACGGATTGCTTCCTGCACCTGCCAGAGTGCGTGTTTACGTGGGAAATCAGCCGGGCGTCAGACCGAATTCCAATATGTATTTCTATTATTGCAACCCGGTTTCCGGATTGCTGGAAAGTATGCAGCAGAACGCCTGCATCGTGGATGCGGACGGTTACGCAACGGTTACCATCCCTCATTGCTCGGATTACGTTTTGCTGCCGGAAAAAGCCAAAAATGCCTATCCGGTTACGTCGGACACGACATTCCCGTTTGGCGTTCCGGTGGGAAAATCCTATACCTTCGCCATGATGTCGGAAGACCGGGAGGAACCGAAATTTACGGTCGGAAACAGCGGGGCTTTCCGCGTTGCGGTGGTTCGCAAGAACGGAAAGTATCTGGTGACCGTACAGGCGGTTGGGAGCGCAGGCAAAACCACCGCGCTGTACAGCACGCTTCCGGGTCACAAACCGGTAGTTATGTGCTATATAACCACGGTAAAATAGTTGGATTTTCTTAGAGCTCCGCCCTTTTCAACGAACTACCCCACTGCTTGCGGCGGGGTAGTTCGTTGCCGTATGTGGGGGTATTTCCGGATGAAACACCTGCCGGTACTTTGTATTTTCAAGCGGTCTGCAGAGGAGAGGGGCATAAAGACCTATATTTATCGAAAAAATTAATATTAAATCGACAAAATTAAAAATATCAATAAAACAACAGCGAAAATTCAAACAAATTTTAAATAATATGTTGACATTTTGTGTATCTATGATAAAATATAATCGAAAACGATAAATTAATGCGATGACAGTTTTAAATTTCCATAGAGTAAAGGTTAAAATGGGGAATCTTTTTATTGAATTTGAAACCGTTGAAGCATAATAAAATCGGAAAGGGAGTGTAAAATCGTCTTACCGAGCTTTTCTGTTTTAAGCAAAAGGAGAATTTGTAGGTTTTCGATCAAAAATCAGGAGGAATTAATAATGAAAAGGATTATCTCGGCCATTTTAGCTACCGCATTGTTAGTCAGTACTTTTGCGGGGTGCCAGGCAAGCACATCCGCTTCCGGTTCAGGTACAGCCTCAAACACAGGCGCAGCTGCAAACTCAGCCGCCGCTCCCTCGGGACAAGTCCTCAATGTCGGCATGATGCCGTTTACCGTAAACGTACCGGCACAGTATGCTTATGAAAAGGGCTGGTTTAAGGACGCAGGCCTGAACGTCAAATTCGTTATGTTCCAGAACGGTACCCCGATGAACGAATCTCTCTCCGCCGGACAGCTTGATATCGGCGTTGCGGGAACCGCGGCGGTTTTCTCCATGGCAAACGACATCAGTACGCTGGTTTATGAATCCAATACAGCCGGTGGCATGGGACTTTATGTAAGAAAAGACAGCCCGATCGCAAAGGTGAAAGGACAGCTTGCGGACAACCCGGATGTCCTGGGCTCCAAGGATACCGTTAAGGGCATTAAAGTGCTCGGCTCACTGGGAACCGTTTCCCAGTATGTAGCCATCAGCTACGCCCAGAAGTTCGGCCTGAAGGAGACTGACATCCAGCAGGTTTCCATGGATTTTGCCCAGGCACTCCAGGCATTCAAAACCGGCCAAGGCGACGCGCTCTCCGTTCCTCCTCCGTATTCATTCCAGGCGGAAGCTGCAGGCGCAGTAAAGGCGATTTCGTTTGAACAGGCTTCCGGCATGAAGATGAAGGACGGTATCCTCGCACGCAAGGCCGTACTTAAGGACCGGAAAGCAGACGTCGTAAAATTCATCCAGGTTTATGAAAAGGCCTGCGCAGCGCTGGCAAAAGACAAGAACGAAAGACATACCTTCTCCATGAAGTTCTTTAAAGACAACGGCCTGGTATATACCGATAAGATGATGGATGATGAAATTGCCGTACGCGATTACATTACACAGGAAGATTACAAAAAATCCGGCTATACTTTAGGTGACAGCTACATGCTGCTCGCAAACTTCTTCTCAGGCGCAGGGAAAATCGAAAAAGATCTTCTCCCCAACGTACCTAAGAACTTTGATTCCTCCGTTATTGAAGAAGCGTTTGGCATTAAGATAAACACAGCAAAATAATCCGCAAAGTAACACGCAGTAATAAATGCTCGGGCTGTCGATCAAGTCGCGCAACCGCAAAATTGTAAAACAACTTTGATACTGCTTTAACTATGCTTGCCACTTTGCCTTGCGCGATTTCTCGATGCCTGACAGCTTTTTCTACATTTCAAGAATCGAGGTGCAAAATGAAAAACAAGAAGAACGGAGCCAAATACCTGCTGTTATCTGTGTTATCCGTATTAGTCGTTGTATTCGTCTGGTATCTTGTCACAGATGTATTAAAGATGTTCCCATCTTCTATTTTTCCCAGTCCGCTTAAGGTTGTAAGAACCTTCTTTATCAAACTGTACGACGTGAATCCGGACGGCGCTACCCTTCCGGAGCATATCGGAGCGAGCCTTCAGGTAGCCCTGCTGGGTTACTTCCTGGGACTCATCATCGGAATCCCGCTGGGCATTCTGATGGGATGGAACGAGAAGATCGACATGTTTGTCCGTCCGCTGTTTGACCTGCTCAGGCCGATTCCGGGCATCGCGTGGATTCCGCTCATGATCATTTTCCTCGGCATCGGCATTGCTTCCAAGGCGGCGGTTATTTTTCTTTCCGCTTTGATCCCCTGCATCGTGAACGCTTATTCCGGCGTCAAACGTACCAGAGCGGTTCATCTGTGGGTGGGGCAGACCTTCGGTGCGTCCAATATGCAGCTGCTCTTCAAAATCGCGATTCCTACGGCGCTGCCCATGGTCATGACAGCCTGCCGGGTTGCGCTTGGTTCCGCATGGACGGCGCTGGTTGCCGCGGAGCTGCTCGCTTCCACCAAGGGCCTCGGATTCATGATTCAGCAGTGCAGAGGACTTTCCCGCCCGGACGTTATTATCGTCGGCATGATCTCCATCGGCGCGATCGGAGCACTGCTCGGACAGCTGATTACCGTAGTTGAAAAAATTGTGCTCAAAGGAGGAGAACAGTAATGAAAAAGAAGTTAAAATCAAAGAATGTAACAAAGTTAATTGCCGGAGCCTCATCCATTCTGCTCTTCATCCTTCTCTGGCAATACGGCGCGGCCTGTACCGAGATTGGCAAGCTCCTTCCAACCCCGGTTGTGGTTTTCCAGGATTTCATAAAGGACTGCTATTCCAATATCGGCCAGTACACGCTGTTTGGTCATATTTTCTGGAGCCTTGAACGCGTAATGATCGCCTATATCGTAGCCAGCGTGTTCGGCGTTATCCTGGGAATGGGAATGGGCTGGAACCGGACGATTGAAGCAATTTTTCGTCCGATTTTCGAAGTAATCCGCCCGATCCCTCCAATCGCCTGGATTCCGCTCGCCATTCTGTGGTTCGGCATCGGCGAAATGACGAAGTTCTTCCTGATCTTTCTTGCCGCTTTCTCAAACGTTACTCAGAACGCCTATGCGGGCGCGAAAGCGGTTGATCCGGTTCTGGTTGGAGCCGCAAGAATGCTGGGGGCCAACAACCGTCAGCTGTTTACCAAAATCGTAATTCCTTTTTCCGTTCCATACATCTTTGCCGGTCTTCAGATTGCGCTCTCCAGCAGTTGGGCAACGGTTGTTGCGGCTGAAATGGTTCGTTCCTCGGAAGGCGTCGGCTGGCTGATCTTCGGCGGAATGCAGACAAATGACACAACCCAGATTCTGGTCGGTATCCTTGCGATCGGTATCGTAGGATTCATCCTTGCCATTATTATGAGAGAAGCGGAGGCAAAGCTATGCGCGTGGAACAACAGGGGAATATAAAAGATAATTATATCATCAACTGCGAAAACGTATCGAAAGAGTTTACAAACGAGCGGGGAACCCTGAAAGTCGTTGACAACTTTTCGCTGAAAGTAAAGGAAAACGAATTCGTCGTTCTGTTTGGACCCGGCCAGTGCGGCAAGACCACTCTGCTGAACCTCATTGCGGGGCTTGAGACTGCCACTTCCGGAAAGATCGTTGTAAATAACAAGGAAGTCAACAAACCGGACCCCGAGCGCGGCGTTGTTTACCAGACTACCGCCTTGTTCCCTTGGCTTACCGTTAAGGGAAACGTTGAATTCGGGCCGAAGGCAAGAGGAATTGCAAAAGCGGAGAGAGAAAAAAGAGCAGCTCACTATATTAAATTAGTCGGGCTGGAAGGATTTGAAAATACGTATCCGGTAAAGCTTTCCGGCGGTATGCAGCAGCGCGTCGGTATTGCGAGGGCGTACTGCAACGAGCCTGTGGTTATGCTGATGGACGAGCCTTTCGGCCATCTGGACGCCCAGACAAGGTATTTGATGCAGGAAGAGCTTGTGCGAATTTGGGAATCGGAGAAAAGAACCGCCATTTTCGTAACCAACAACATCGAAGAGGCCCTGTATCTGGCCGACCGTATCGTTGTGCTCACAAACTGCCCTGCAAGCGTAAAGTGTGAATACAATATCTCGATGAAACGTCCGAGAGACTATGTGAATCCCGAATTCCTGAAGCTGAGGGAAGAGATCACAAGCATCGTGGACAAGACACTTTAAACGAAAGGGGGAGTTCAAGTGGCTGAAGATCAAATTAAAGTAAAAGCAGACCATATTACAAAGGCGTTCGGCGATTTGCTTGTTCTGGACGATATCTCCTTTGAAGTAAAAAAAGGAGAGTTCCTGTGCATCGTCGGGCCGACCGGCTGCGGCAAAACAACCTTTCTCAACAGCCTGACCAAGCTCAACGAGCTTACCGCGGGCGAGATTTATATCGACGGCGAGCCGGTGAACCTGAAAAAGCACAATATCGCTTACATTTTTCAGGAATATTCCACGATGCCGTGGCTGAACGTGGAGCAGAACGTCCGGTTCGGCCTGAACATCAAAAAGGTGCCGGAGGAAGAGCAGAAAAGACGCGCGGAAGAGGTTATGGAGATTGTCGGCCTGACAAAATTCCGCGACTATTACCCAAACCAGCTTTCCGCCAGCATGCTGCAGAGAGTGGTTATTGCAAGAGCGTTTGCGGTGCACCCCGAACTGCTGCTGATGGATGAGCCGTATGGCCAGCTTGATATCGAACTTCGCTTTAAGCTGGAGGACGAGCTGATCAAGCTTTGGCAGAAGGAAAAAACGACGATTATCTTTATTACGCACAATATTGAGGAAGCGGTCTATATGGCGGAGCGCTGCCTGATTCTTTCCAATAAACCGACCCATATCAAAGAAGAAACCGACATCGACCTTCCAAGACCGAGAAATGTTGCCAGCCCCGATTTCATTGCGAAGCGGCAGTATATTACCGATCAGATCAAATGGTGGTAAAATAGAGCTGTGTCCCGAAACAGCGCAGGATGGAAAAAGTTACATAAATAACTTCCATAACCCCCCAAATACTCTTTACGTTTAAAAATAAAATTATTATAATTATATAATTACGATATGAAATAAAGCAAAGCGAGGCAGAACCATGGAGCAGGGGATTGTTGAAAGCAGAAAAGATTTAAAAAGGAATAAGATCATCAGTACGGTCCGCTACAATCAAATGATCTCAAGGCATGAGGTCAAGAAGAGGACCGGCTACAGTATGACGACCGTTTTAAACACCATCAATGATTTAATTGACAAGAAACTGCTTGTGGAAGAAGACTGCGATTCTGTTCGGGTGGGCCGCAGGCCCACATGGCTTCATATCTGTCCGGATGGGCAGTATTTCATCGGTGTGGAGTTCAATGCCGACAGTCTCAACTGTGTGGTGGTAGACTTCTCTTTTCAGATGGTTTTTTCTGTGGATGACAAAATCCACTCCACGGATACCGTAGACACCATTCTTGAAAAGATCGAAGCCGTAATCCGCCGCGCGCTGGACTTTGTCGGGGAGGAAAAGTCCAAGGTCCTGGGGATTGGCCTGGGATTGCCGGGCTACGTGAACAAAGAAAAAGGGCTCAGCATTGAATACGCCTACATCAACGGGTGGAAGAATATACCCATCAAGCAGATTATAGAAAAGAAATTCGGTTACAAGGTAATTATTGAAAACAACATCAATACGATGACCATCGCATACCGCTGGATGGAATATGGGGAAAAAGCAGACGATTTCGTCCTGCTTTCCATGAAGTACGGCCTCAGAATGGGTATGATCATCGGGAACAAGCTGTATTCCGGCAACAACGGAACCGCGGGTGAAATCGGGCATGTGCGGCTGGTAAACAGCTACCGCTACTGCTCCTGCGGCAGAAAAGGCTGTCTGGATACGGAGGCTTCCTTTAAGGCGATTAAGACCAAAATTATCGAACGGATGAGATGCGGATATTTTTCCGATATCAAAGCGATGGTGGACGGTGACATGGACCGTTTTTCCATGAGCATGTTTGTGGAATCCGCTTTGCAGGGCAAACCGGACTCTGTGGATTTGATGAAGGAAACGGCAACCTATTTGGGCGAAGGCCTTGCAATGGCATTGGCGGCAATTAACCCCAGGCAGGTTATTATTGCGAGCAAAAGCGGCATGGGCGGAGCATTCTTTTCCGATATGGTCTATGATGTAATTAAGGAAAGCGTAACTCCCGCGCTCATCGAAAATTTCAGCGTCAAATGTGTAAAGGCGCAGGATAATATCGGCGCGGTGGGAGCTGCCATGATGATGATGGAAGACGAGTATCAGGTGGCTCAAGAAGAGGTTTAAGGGAATACAGAGAAAATGCCCTTTGACCGATTTAATTATATCGAAATCGATAAATTGTTAGAGGAGAAGAATCATGAAATTAAAGTCCGTACTGCCGCTGCTTCTGCTATCTGTGATCTGGGGCGTCTACTATGTCGCCACGCAAAGAGCTGTCCGGATTCTGTCGGTTTTTTCGGTGGGCATTGCCGTTCGCCTTATCACAATGGTCGTTCTGGCTGTCATCATGCTGGCCGGCGGAAAGTTTATGGACCTGTTCCACACAAAGGGCGTGACCAAAAGGCTGCTCCTTATCGGTGTGTTCGGCTATCTTCTGGATTTGACCGGCTTTATCGGCCTTTCGCTCTCTCCGGCGGGCAGCGGTACCGCGCTGCTGAAATGCGATATCCTGTTTGTAAACATCATCTCGGTACTGATTTACAAATACCGGTTTACCCGTGCGGATTGGGCCTGCTCTCTGGTTATGCTTTTCGGCGTATTTCTGGTGATGGGGATCAATCTTACCAGCTTCAATCTGGGGAACGCGGGCAATATTTTCTTTATCCTCAGCGCGCTGTTTGTTTCCATCAACGCTTTTCTCATTAAAAGCGTTCAGACCAGCAAGGTAAACCCGGTAAGCGACTATGTGGTTGCATTCTATAACAATTTTATTACGATGGCGCTTTTCACGCTGTCCGCGCTGTTCACCGGCGACTTCCGGCAGTTTGCAAAAATCAACAATATGTTTATCGTCATCATACTGCTGATCTGCGCGGCCGGTCAGTCCCTGATTTATATCGTCTATTATTACAACCTCAGACGGTTCCCCGTGTGGATTGTAAAAGTGTTTTTACTGCTGATGCCGGTTGTGGCGGCGCTGGTTTCCTATATGGCATTCGGTGAAAGACTGGTGCCAATGCAATATGCCGGCATGGCTGTGGTTCTGCTTGGAGCTTTGGGAATTCTTCTGGAACAGAAGAAGAAAAGCCAGCTGCAGCAAAATACCGTGCAAGAAGGAGAAATGTAAAAATGAAAGAGAAATTTAGCTTTTATATGCCGGTAAATATCCAATTTGAAAACGGCATAACCCGGAAATTAAGTGAACATATCAAGGGGAACAACGTCCTTCTGATCTGTGACCCGTTCCTCTATAAGTCCGGCGTTGCGAAATCGCTCGGCGACTGTATGACGGGCAAGAACGTTGCGTATTTCAGCGAAGTAGAGCCCAATCCATCCTGTGAAAGCGTGGACAAAGCGGCGGAGAAAGCCCGCGGGGTTCAGGCGGACTGCGTAATCGGTTTGGGCGGCGGAAGCGCGATGGATGTTTCCAAGATCGTTTCCTGCCTTGTGACCAATCCGGGCAGCATTTACGATTACTACGCAGGCGGCAGCCGCGTGCTTGAGCCGCGCAAAACGCAGCTCATCCTCATTCCCACCACTGCGGGAACCGGAAGCGAAGTAACCAACGTGGGCGTGTTTACCAATAAAAAGGCCGGCGTCAAAATGCCGATGGTCAACAACCAGTTCTGGGCGGACTGCGCGATGATCGACCCGGAGCTTACTTATACCCTTCCGCCGGCCGTTACGGCCTCCACCGGAATGGATGCGTTCTGCCACGCAATCGAGGCTTACTGGAACAAGGAATCCCAGCCCCTGTGCGATATGCTTTCGCTGGGCGCACTGGAACTGGTTCTGAAAAACATCAAAACAGCTTACGATACGCCGGACGACAAGGAAGCACGTGCCGCGATGATTCTGGCAAGCCTGACCGCGGGGGTCTCGTTCAGCCAGACAAGAACCACCGGAATCCATGCGCTGAGCTTCCCGCTCACCACGGAATTCGGCGCAAACCACGGAACCGCCTGCTCCATTACGCTGCCCGCGTTTATACGCCTCTGCTACAAACAGGCGAAAGAAAAAATGGATAAACTGATGCGCTATCTCGGCTATTCGGAAATCAACGAATTTGCGGACGCCGTGGAGCATCTGATGGAAAGCATGAAGATGCCGGTCCGCCTGCATCAGCTCGGCGTGAAGGAGTCCGATATCCCGCATATTGCCCAGGTTGGCCTGAATGCGGCGATTATTCAGCTGACGCCCGCCGAAATGAACCAGGAAACCGTGTGCAGCCTGCTGTCCTC
>JAEWUH010000281.1 GCA_023397245.1 Bacillota bacterium
CCCCCTCTGCTTTCCCGGAATTCACACCAGAGAAGAATAAAGGTGAACACGAAAATGGAAAGCGCCATAGCGATGCCCAAGCCCATTACGGCAAGTTTCGGGTTGTTCAGCCACACTGTCGCGGCAACGGCGGCGGCTGAGACCGCAAGGCCAGTAAAAAACGCCGGGGTGGCCGATTGCTGTACATTGGCTTTAAATAATTCGTCCGGTATCACGAAGAAATAGCGGATATAATACAGGAAGCCGAAAAAGCCGAGATATCCCCTTTGTGCCGTAAACAGGCCGAGAAAGCCCAGAAGCGCCAGCAGACTTAAAAGGCCAAGTTTATTTTTCATAAATGCATCTCCTTTATGTGATATATTTATAACTTTATGATATAGATATATCACATAAGGCGCAGTTGTCAAGAGGAAAACGGAATATTTTTCCTAATGTTATGCCCGCCGGAAATCCGGCGGGCTTTTTTCTTAGGTTTTCCCCTAAGAAGGAAAATTTTGCAAGAAAAGAAAAGGAATGTGCAAGGATATCCCGACATAAGAATTTAGAAGCAAAGGGAGGAAAATCATGTACTGTGTAAAGGGAATCGACGTTTCCCACCATCAGGGGGACGTGGATTTCGCAAAGGTAAAAGCAGCGGGCATCGGTTTTGCCATGCTGCGCGCCGGTTACGGCTGGGAGAACCCGGGCGTGCAGACCGACCGCAAGTTTTACCGAAATTATCAAAATGCGCAGAAGGCCGGTGTCCCCTGCGGAGCCTACCATTACAGCTACGCAAGGAATGCCGCGCAGGCAAGACTGGAAGCGGACTTTTTTCTGAAGATCATCCGCGGCTGCCGGTTCGCTTATCCCGTGGCGTTTGATCTGGAGGACCGCTCACAGACAAACCTGAGCCGCGAAACGCTGACGGACATCGTCATCGCGTTCTGCGAGAGAGTGGAAAAGGCGGGTTATTACGTATGCCTGTATTCCAACCCGGACTGGATCAAAAACCGGCTCGATATGGAGCGGCTGGGGCGCTTTGACCTGTGGCTCGCGCATTACGCAGAAAAGCCCGGCCGCGACGGCATCGGCATATGGCAGTATTCCGGCGGCGGAAAGGTGGATGGAATCAGCGGGAACGTCGATCTGGACATCGCTTACCGGGACTACCCCAAGATTATGCGGCAGTCCGGCCGGAACGGCTTTTCGAAGGGTTAGCCCATGGAAATGATGGACGAACAAATTTGCGGAGAACGCCGGAAGACCATCGACGAGCGCTGCGCACGGGAGCAGAAGGACGTGGAAAAGCTCGAAGACAAGCAGGAGGAAGGCGAAAAGCGCAGCCGGAAGCTGGAGGAACTGAACATCAAGATGGGCGAAATCCTCAAGAACCACGAGGAAAAGCTCACGAACCACGGCATGCGCATCGACCGGCTGGAAAGCGTTTCCGGTTCCCGGTGGAACGCGCTTGTAAATTACCTGCTTGCGGGCGCAACGGGCGCGCTGGTATCGGCCGCCATGAAACTGATTTTAGGAGGGTAAGTCAATGAATTTTTTCAGCATTCTTTTTCTGTCGATTATCATTGAAGGCCTTATCACGTATATCAAGGAGTTTTTTGTGAAGGGCAAAATCCAGTGGCAGATGATCATTTCCATTGTCGTCGGCGTGCTGGTGACCGCCGCCTATCAGGTGGATATCCTTTCCCTGGTGGGGCTGCAGTCCCCCGTCCCCTTCCTCGGCAGCATCCTCACCGGGATTCTCATCAGCCGCGGCAGCAACTACATTTTTGATTTGATTAAGGCCATCAGCGCCGCGCAGGGCAAAACGGCGTAAATTTCATAGTGAAAAGCAAGGCCGGCAGGGTGCAAGCGCACTTTGCCGGCCTTATTTTCATTTAGGTAATATTAATATTGAAAAATATTGGGTAGCGGAATATAATCAAATATATAAGGAGTGGTTTGATTGGGAAAACAGAATGTAAATATTAATGATAAAAATGATGCTGTGATTCTACTGGACTTTATTCATGAATTATCTAAATTCAAGTATGAAGAAGAAAACGCCAGAGAACAATCATTGATACGGCAGTCGAGCCAAATGCAGACGGTTTTTTCCTTTATAACAGCTGCTCTGTATATGCTTCTTCCGGTTATCATAGATCATCGCGGCCGGATTTCGTTGACTTTTATCTTTATATGGGTATCTATTATTACACTGTTTTTAATTATTAGTCTGGTAACCGCATCTTTGTCCCAATGGCGTTATAAAATAGTAGCTTTTCCCAATACAGATGTAATACAGGAAAAAGTCGGTGAAAATTTTGATCAATTCTTAACGAGAGAACAACAATTAACTGACTATAATAATTTAATTATTGCCGCTCAAAAATCCAAGTATGAAAAAAATAATACCAGAGTTATTTTTATAACTATTTCAATGGTAAGTTTTTACCTCTCAATGACATCAATCATAGTATTTTTTATTTTTTCTATATATAAATTAATTTGTGGGTGATAATATGAAATTAAAAAACATAATCGATATCATTGCTGAAAAATTAGGATTGAAGTCAAAGAAAAAGCCAAAGACAATTTTCCCTCCTAAACCAAGGCCTAATCCATTACATAATGTTAGACCTCCGATTCTTCCACCTTTTATAGTCCGGGGTCATCGTCCTGAGCATAAGAGAATAGCCCGCAGTAGATTAAAAGAAATAAAAAGCATAGATAGAGAAAGAGGAAATAGAATATAAAACAGGCCCCCAATGCGCCGCATTGGGGGCCTTGTCATATTGAGTACTATTAATTGTTATTCGTCTCTACCGCAGCACTTCTTGTATTTCTTGCCGCTGCCGCACGGGCAGGGGTCGTTGCGGCCGGGCTTTTTGGCTTTGTGGACGGTGCGGTTCGTGTCGGTGCCGTCGGCGCTGGTGGCGGTCGGCTGGGCGACCTGCTCGCGCTTGGGCTCCTCCTGGGTACGGAGCTGTACGGTGAGCATCATGCGGGCGGTGTTTTCGCGGATGGTTGCGATCATCGCGTCGAACATCTCAAAGCCTTCCAGACGGTACTCAACGACCGGGTCGTGCTGGCCGTAGGCGCGCAGACGGATCCCCTTCTGCAGTTCCTCCATTGCGTCGATGTGGTCCATCCACTCGGAATCGACGTTTTTCAGCAGTACAACGCGTTCCAGCTCACGGGCGATTTCGTCGCCGAACTGGACTTCGCGCTTTTCATAAAGCTCATTCGCCTTTTTAATCAGCTCATCCCGCACAAAATCGGGCTCCAGCCGTTCCAGTTCGTCCTTGGTGTAAACAAGATCCTCCGGTGTAATGAGCCAGCCCATGTAGTGGTCGCGCAGACCGTTGAGGTTCCAGTCGTCGTGCAGCTCGGAACCGGGCAGGAACTGCTTTACCTGCGCTTCGATGGCCTGTTCGATCATCTTCATGATCTGGTCGCGGATGTTCTCCCCGTTCAGCACCTGGTCGCGCTGGCCGTACATGATTTCACGCTGACGGTTCATGACGTCGTCGAATTGGAGGACGTTCTTGCGGATGCCGAAGTTGCGTCCCTCAATCTTGCGCTGGGCGCTTTCGATGGTGTTCGAAAGCATCTTGTTTTCAATCGGGGTGTCCTCGTCCACATTCAGACGTTCCATCAGGTTGTTGATGCGTTCGCCGCCGAACAGGCGCATCAGGTCGTCTTCCAGAGAAATGTAGAAACGGCTCATACCGGGGTCGCCCTGACGGCCGGAACGGCCGCGCAGCTGGTTATCAATACGGCGGGACTCGTGGCGTTCCGTACCGATGATGTAAAGTCCGCCGGCGGCTTTCACGGCCTCGGCTTCCTCTTTAATCTGTTCCTTGTACTTTGCGTTCAGCTCTGCAAAGACCTTGCGCGCATTCAGAATTTCCTCGTCCGCTGTTTCGGAGAAGGCGGTGGACTCGCTGATGAGCTCCTCGGAAAACTGCATGCGGCGCATTTCGGATTTCGCCATGTATTCGCTGTTGCCGCCGAGCATAATATCGGTACCGCGTCCGGCCATGTTCGTCGCGATGGTAACCGCACTCCTGTGGCCGGCCTGCGCGACGATCTCCGCTTCCTTGTCGTGGTACTTCGCGTTCAGCACCTCATGCTTTACGCCGCGGCGGTGCAGCAGCCCGCTGAGCTCCTCGGATTTTTCAATCGAGATGGTGCCCACCAGAACCGGCTGTCCCTGATCGTGGTGCTCGATAATATCGTCGATCACGGCGTTGAATTTCGCCTTTTCGGTTTTATAAACAACATCCGGTAAGTCCTTGCGGATCATCGGCTTGTTGGTCGGGATTTCGATGACGTCCAGCTTGTAGATTTCGCGGAATTCTTCCTCTTCGGTCATGGCCGTACCGGTCATACCGGATAATTTCGTATAAAGGCGGAAGAAATTTTGGAAGGTGATGGTCGCGAGCGTCTTGCTTTCGTGGGCGACCTTTACGCCCTCCTTTGCCTCGATTGCCTGGTGCAGACCCTCGTTGTAGCGGCGTCCGTACATCAGACGGCCGGTGAACTCGTCGACGATGATGACCTCGCCGTCCTTCACCACATAGTCGATATCCTTCTGCATAACCCCGCGCGCCTTAATGGCCTGGTTGACGTGATGCTGGATAGTGATATTCTGCGCGTCGGTCAGGTTGTCGAGTTTGAAATATGCCTCCGCTTTCTTCACGCCGGAAGGAGTGAGCGTGGCGGTCTTCGCTTTTTCATCCACGAGGAAATCGGCGTCCGCGTAAAGCTCGTCGTTGTCTTCTTTATCGTTCAGCTCCGCGACCTTGACCATTTTCAGCGTGTTTGCAAAATGGTTGGCCACATTGTACAGCTCCGTGGATTTTTCGCCCTGACCGGAAATAATCAACGGGGTCCGCGCTTCATCGATGAGGATGGAGTCCACTTCATCGACGATGGAGTAATTGTGGCCGCGCTGCACTTTATCTTCTTTATAAATAACCATGTTGTCGCGCAGATAGTCGAACCCGAACTCGTTGTTCGTGCCGTAGGTGATATCCGCCAGATAAGCCTTCTTGCGCTCCTCGTTTTCCAGATCGTGAACAATCAGGCCGACGCTCAGGCCGAGATAGCGGTAAACCTTGCCCATCCACTCGGAGTCGCGGCGGGCCAGATAATCGTTGACGGTAACCACGTGGACGCCCTTGCCGGAAAGCGCGTTCAGGTACGCGGGAAGAGTCGCCACGAGGGTTTTTCCTTCGCCGGTCTTCATTTCCGCGATACGGCCCTGATGGAGCACGATGCCGCCGATGATCTGCACCGGGAAGTGCCGCATCCCGAGAACGCGGGCGGAAGCCTCGCGGCAGACCGCGAACGCGTCGGGCAGGATATCGTCAAGGCTTTCGCCGTTTGCAAGGCGTTCCTTCAGCGCGGGGGTCATGGCCTTCAGTTCGGTTTCGGACATTTTTTTGTATTTGTCCTCAAGGGCAAGCACGGAATCGCAGATCGGCTGGATGCGTTTTACTTCACGCTTGCTGTAATTGCCGAAAAGCGCTTTCAGAATATTACTCATAGCAGACACCTCAAATTATCATTAACAGTGATTTGTTTCCATATAAAAATAAGTATAACATACGGTTATTCAAAAATAAAGAATATTTCATGAACTTTCCATAAGCGCATTTGTATCTGCGGATTGCGGACAGAATTATAAAATTTATATTATAGGAATAATAGCGATTCCGGTTGTTAAATTATTAATTATTGCGGGCATGATACTATTGCGAAAAAAACGGAAATGCTTTATAATAAACTTTGTATGTTGGTGGAACCAAAGGACACTGAAACCGAAAGGAGTACCGATATGAATTATTCCCCAGAAGTGGAAAGAATGTGTACTGTAACCAAGGGCCCCAAGCACGGCCCGGCGCCTATCCCGGAAGAGGGCAAATGGGTAAAAGCCTATGACATCAAGGATATTTCCGGCCTGACCCACGGCGTGGGCTGGTGCGCTCCGCAGCAGGGCGCCTGCAAGCTGACTCTGAACGTAAAAGACGGCATTGTACAGGAGGCCCTTGTGGAAACCATCGGCTGCTCCGGCATGACCCACTCCGCAGCGATGGCTGCTGAAATTCTGCCGGGCAAAACCCTGCTGGAATGCCTGAATACCGACCTGGTATGCGACGCAATCAACGTTGCCATGCGCGAACTGTTCAAACAGATCGTTTACGGCCGCAGCCAGACCGCTTTCTCCGAAGAAGGCCTCCCCATCGGCGCGGGACTTGAGGACCTGGGCAAGGGACTCCGTTCCCAGGTGGGCACCATGTACAGCACCGGCCTTAAGGGCGTGCGCTACATGGAAATGGCAGAAGGCTATGTACTGAAAACCGCCCTTGACGAAAACAACGAAGTCATCGGCTATCAGTTCGTAAAGCTCGGTAAAATGCTGGAGGATATCCGCCACGGCATGAGCCCGGATGAGGCGTACAAGAAGAACATCGGGCAGTACGGACGTTTCGACAACGCGGCCAAGTATATTGACCCGCGTGAAGAATAATTAAGACCATAACAGGAGGACAAAACTATATGGCTAACGATGTAAAGTTTGAAGGCAAAGAAAGAAGAATGGCCAAAATAGAGAAGTGTCTTGCCGAGTATGGCCTTGCCAGTCTCGAAGACGCTCGTGACCTTTGCCTTTCCAAGGGAATCGATGTAGATAAAATCGTAAAGGGCGTACAGCCCATCGCGTTCGAGAACGCAACCTGGGCCTATACCCTCGGCTGTGCAATCGGACTGAAAACCGGCGTGAAATCCGCCGCCGAAGCTTCTGAAAAAATCGGTCTCGGTCTGGAAGCGTTCTGCATTCCCGGTTCCGTTGCCGAACAGAGAAAAGTGGGACTCGGCCACGGCAACCTCGGCGCAATGCTTCTGCGCGATGAGACAAAGTGCTTTGCGTTCCTCGCCGGACACGAATCCTTTGCCGCCGCGGAAGGCGCAATCGGTATTGCCCGTACCGCGAACCGCGCCCGCAAGGAGCCCCTGCGCATCATCCTGAACGGCCTCGGCAAGGATGCCGCGTATATCATTTCCAGAGTCAACGGCTTTACCTACGTAAAGACCGATTTTGATTTCTTCAACGATGAACTGAACGTGATTGAAGAAAGACCTTTCTCCAGCGGGGAGCGCGCAGCCGTGAAATGCTACGGCGCAAACGACGTCCGCGAGGGCGTTGCCATCATGCAGCATGAAGGCGTAGACGTTTCCATCACCGGCAACTCCACCAACCCGGTTCGCTTCCAGCATCTTGTGGCAGGAACCTACAAGAAGTGGGCGGTCGAAAACGGCAAGAAATACTTCTCCGTTGCAAGCGGCGGCGGCACCGGCCGCACCCTGCATCCGGACAACATGGGCGCAGGCCCTGCTTCCTACGGCCTTACGGACTCCCTTGGCCGCGTACACGGCGACGCGCAGTTCGCAGGTTCTTCCTCTGTTCCCGCACACGTTGAAATGATGGGCCTCATCGGCATGGGCAACAACCCGATGGTCGGCGCCACAGTCGCATGCGCGGTTGCGGTTTACGAAGCAAAATAAAACCATCCGATCAATGAAGGGGTATGGCAGTTATGCCATACCCTTTTTCGTTGCGGGATCTTTTCGTACATCTGAGAAATTTCCTTAAAATTTCAGAATTATTTCAGAACCTTATGCTATCTTTATTTCAGCAACGCAGCCCGCCTGACCGAAGGACAGATCACCGCTCCTGCCGTGTGCCGGAGTGAAAAAAGTGTTTTGTGCGTTAAGACGAAAAATTACTAAAATTTTCTGCTGCACTTTGAATCGACAAAATATACTATATAGTGATAAAATATTAGAAAAAGCCCCCATTTGTTCGGAAATTGTTAAGAGCGGCGCGGTAAGATGATCGCTGCTGCCATAAAGTCGGGCTTCCCGGATTACGGAGTCGTATAAAATTTGCGGCCGCGGGGAGAATGTTCCAGTAAAATATGATATAATAAGGGTGTATAGGGCAATGCGAACAAGAAGGAAAAAAATCAGGCTGTTTATCCGCAGGACAATCGTCTGTATCTGCGGCGCCGGAATATTGTATTTATTTGCGGCGGGTACGGCTGCGGTTATCAGTGGAATCAGTATGCGGATCAGGCCGCAGGAGACGCAGGCAGCTTCGTCCGTGTCCGGCCGGGCCGTTTCCATGTCCGCCGCCGCGGCGCAGAAACTATCCGTGCCGGCGGCGGCCCCGGATGAGGAAAACTTTGACGGCGCTTTGTTTATCGGGGACAGCCGTACCGAGGGCCTTGAAAATTATAACGGGCTGCAGGGCGCGCAGTATTACGCGATAAAGGGTCTGATGGTCAATACGGTTTACACCAAGCCCGCGGTGGAATCGGACGGCGAAAAGGTGACCGTGATGCAGGCGCTCCGCAAGAGCCAGTTCAGCCGGGTTTATGTCATGCTGGGAGTGAATGAGCTGGGCTGGAGCAATACCGATAAGTTTATTGAGGATTACACCAAAATGGTCGAGGACATCAAGCAGTACCAGCCGCAGGCAAAAATATTCCTGCAGTCGATCCTGCCGGTATCCGAGAAAAAGTCCGTGTCGGATAAAATTTACAACAATGACAAAATTTCCGTTTATAACACGGAGATTGAAAAAATTGCCGAAAGGGAAAATGTGTATTACCTGAAGGTAAACACCGCAGTCAGCAACAGCGGCGGGTATCTTCCGGAAGAGGCTTCGCCCGACGGCGTTCACCTGAACCGGAAATACTGCAAAATCTGGTGTGACTACCTGCGCACCCATATTTAACATTTACAGGGAGTTCGGAACGAATGAAAAAATATATTGCACTGCTGCTCACCGCCCTGTTTCTTTTTGCCGGCGGATGTGCAAAAAACAGCGCGGCGTTAAAGCTCGATCCCTCCGTCGCGGCGGACAGGCTTCTGTCCTCCGTCCAGTTCAAGGACCAGATGTCCCCCGCCGACTCGGCGATGGCTTTGCAGCTCTACGGGCTTGACCAGAGTGCGGTATCCCGCGCGAAGGTGTATGAGAGCACCGGTGCAACCGCGGAGGAGATCGCGGTGTTTGAGGCGAAAGACGAAACTTTTCTGAACAGGGTAAAAGAGGGCGCTCAGAAACGCATCGAAGACCAAAAGGCGGGCTTTAAGGATTACCAGCCGAAGGAAATGGAAAAGCTGAAAAATCCGGTATTGGTAACGGCCGGGAACTATGTGTTCCTCTGCGTTTCCGATGATAACGCCAAAGCGCAGAAAGTAATCGATGAAATGATAAAATAGATTATAAAACCGCTCCGTCGTTGAAATCGATTCCGAAGCGGAGCGGCTGTTTTTCTATTGAAAATATTTATTAACTTTACCCAGATCAGATATAACCTGAAGCATAAAGCGAAATACTTAACCGCCAATGAAAACCCTATTGAAAAATGACATAACCGAGTTAAATGGGGATACCCCGGGGGATGCAAGAGGGATTGTATGGAACCCTCCCGCCGGGAATTAACAATCCCCCTTGCCGGGACTTTGCATACTTTCGTCCCGGAACGAAAGCATGGGCCGCCCGGCATGAGGGCAACAAAAGATTTAGATTTTAATACTGAAAATATTCTTAGAAAATTATTGCATATTATCATTAAAAGCGCTATAATTTGTCACAGAGGCACAATAAAAAAGCAAACGCAGGAGCAGGGCGTTCACAGCACCCCGCCCCTTGCAATACGGAGCGAACCCTCCATATCACAACGGGAGAAACCCGCACATTTGCAGAACTATTATACTTCTTTATCCATATTTTGTATAGGGGAGGTTTTAATTTTTGCGGATGCGGCAGAGTGAGAATCCGGCGCTGTGTTATGGGAAGAAAAATTCCGTACACAGCGTTTTTTGTTGTCGCCCCTGAATCGAGCGGCGGGACAGTTCTTCATGTGAAATATGCCACATTATTATTCCGCATCACCGCCCCCGCAAGCTGGTTCACATTAAGGGGTAAAAACAGCAATAGAATGGATGAAGCCACAGACTGCAAAATGAAAAACCTCCTGCCGATTTCGGCGGGAGGTTTTTCGTTTAATCAAATTCCAGCGGAAACTTTTTGGCGATGAGGTCGCCGAACGCCTTGATGAACGGGCCCATGCAGAATGCGGTAAGCACCGTCCCGATGCCGATGACGCTGCCGCAGAGCCAGCCAATCAGCAGGGCAAGCACGTCGCTGGCGATACGGCACCAGCGGAACTGGAAACGGAAGTGCTCCGCCATCATGTAGCCGATGCTGTCATAGGGAGAGATGCCGAGCTGCGGGTATATGTAAAGGGCAGCAGAAAAGGACAGCAGTGCCAGCGCGATCACCATTACGAGGATGCGCAGCGGAACGGAAGGCTGGGCCGGAAAGGTAAAAGTGAAAACCCATCGGAAAAAATCCACAAGGTAGCCGACGGCGGTCATATTGATGAATGTGCCGATCCCGATGAAATGCCGGGAAAAGAGAAAGGTAAAAATCAAGATACTGCAGTTGAAAATCAACTGCCAGTTTCCGAAGCTCAGCCCGGTTTTTGCGGAAATGCCGAGGTTCATGCAGGTGCACGGGTCGGTTCCCATTCCGGCGTAGACCGAGAGCGCGACGGCAAAACTTATGAAAAATACACCGACGCATACCATGATGACGCGCTTGATTAGGTTTTTAAATTTCAGGCTGCTTGTAATTTTAATCGGTTTCATACTCTCTTTTTATAAATTTATTACCGATGCACCCGGTAATATACAAGAATATATTATATCCTGCTTTTTCTTATTCCGTTTCCGCTCCGGGAAATAGCTGTCCGGCAAGATCTGTCAGGGCTTGCGGATTCTGGGAACGAAAAGGATGGCGGCGGTCCAGAACAGCTCGTATGCGAGCAGCGCGGTCGTGCTGAGCTGCCGCAGGCCGGAGTAGCAGGTAAGGAACGCGACCAGTACAAAGCCGAGAATCACGGCAACGTTCTGCAGCGCCACGGCGATGGTGATATTGCTGCGCTGCCGTACGCAGGCCACCAGCATCCGCATCATCGCGGTGGGGCGGCCTTTTGTGGCCAGAAGCGCGTCGGTGCGCTCCTGCGGCTTTGCCGTAAGCCCGGTAAAGACCTCTCCCAGCCGCTGCGGCAGGACGTTGATGCATTGCTCGTCCAGGCCGAAGCATTCCGCCAGAAGCTTTGGAGTGATATTCGGGTCGCAGGTGCGGACAATCAGGCCGATGCCGTTGTCCTCCATGCGCCGAAGCTCCAGTGCCCTGCGGCGGTCAGAATTATAGGAAACGATGAACATGGCGACAAGGTCGCCGCCGGAGGCAAGGTAAACGATCTTCTTGCCGCCGTTTATGTATTTTTCTTCATAATCGTGCGAGGGAGGCTCAATGCCGTGGGATTCCATGAGGGTGCGGTTCCCCACAAGAATCCTCCTGCCGGAGACCCAGCCGGTCACGCCCCTGCCGTCCTCATACACCGTATTGTCGATTTTTGGGAGCATATCGCGCCGGCTCTGGATGATCTGATCAAACAGGTCGCTCAGCGGCCCGCCCACCGCGCACATCAGCGCCGTGGCATCCACGATAGCTTCGTCGATACGTTGCCCCGCGAAGGTCTTTATGCCGTTTAAAATGACGGTTCCGCGCGGGAAAAGGTCTTTTGCGTCGACCATGACCGCATTGGTGCCGCTGAAATGCTCCACCGCGGGATATCCCGCAATCATCGCACCGCAGTGCGAAGCGATCTTGCTCAGGCGGCTCAGCGGGAGGTTGGTGCTCAGCATGTTCAGAAACGGCACGCTGATGCAGGCGGCGGCGGCAAACGCGCTGAGCGTGCGGTACACGTCGCGGGAAAGGTACAGCGTCACAATGCAGAGCACCAGTGAGGAAATAAACAGGATGGGCGCAAGCGTCTGGGACGATTGCTCGCTCGGGTCGGGTTCATAGGAAAGCTTTAAAAAATGCTTTAAGAAGTTCGTTTTTGTCTGGAACGCGATGACGGGCGCGTCCATGACGCAGCCCTTTGCCATTTGAAGGGCGGTGTTGTGGTCGTCAAAAAGCTGTACCGCCTGTTTCTGGTCGGGTGCGGAAATATAACGGAAGTTTTTACCGATCCGTTTCAGCATGCTCACCTTGCCCGCTGTATTCAGGAACAGGGCCAGCACGACCAGCGAGGCGTAAAGATGAAGCCCGCCGGATTTTACGTTCTGCGGTGAGAACATCAGCGAAACGCTCTGAATTACCGCGGCGACCGACGCCACGGCCACGGCGCTGTCCGAATTCGCCTGCAGGCTGAACAGCCCCTTGATTCCGTTCAGAATGGCGGTCATGCTGAACGCGCAGGCAATGAGCAGAAACACAAGATTCACAATAAGATAAGGCTGCATGCCGAAATCAAGGGTTATTTCCTTCGGCAGCAGACCGGTCATTTCGCCCAGAAAGCCGTTCCCAAACAGGAGCGCTCCGCTGATCGCCGTGACGGCAAGCCGCAGGTACATTTTGCCCAGACTTTCGCCAAGGTCGTGGGAAACGGAAGGCGCGTCGGAGGGGAGAGAGTAGTCGTCCAGCTCGTCCTGCTCAACCGGCAGGTTGTCCTCGGAGTCGTTCTCTTCCTCCTCGTTTCCGAACAGATGAAAACCTTTTCTTTTTTTCGCCTTGGCGGGGATTGCTTCCTCCTCCGCGGCGGTTTGCTCAAAGGCTTCTTCGGCAGATTCCTCAAAAGTTTCTTCGGCGGGTTCCTCCGGCCGCACGTCCGCCGTTGCATGCAGGGGGATCGGTTCGGGCGGCTCCGTCGGGATTTCCGTTATCTCCGGTTCCTGCACGGCCGGTTGGGATATTTTATGCACGGGAGCAAACTCGATGGTCTGTTCCAGAATGATCGGCGGTTTATAGTCCCCGGTCTCCGCTTCCTTCCATACCCCGGCGCGCGGCAGTTCGATGGGCTCCGGCGGCTGCGCAGGCTTTTCCTGCGGGTATGCGGCGGCCTCGGCGGTAAGGACGGCGTTCAGGTCGCCCGCGTCCACCATGTGAATCGGCACGGGGGCCGCGCTGCGGTAAACAGCCGGGGCGCTCATGCGGGGCGCCGGCCTTGCGGGCGGCTCCTTTACGGCGGGTGCCTTGGGCAGCTCCTCCTTCATCACCGGCGCGGAAACAGGCTCCTTTACCGGTTCCTCATTCTCCTTGAAATAAAATTCCGGCATAACGGGCGGTTCCGTATTTCTTTCAGCCTGGGTAAACAGCTCTTTTACCGGATCTTCCATAGCATTGCAGCGGATTTCCGGCGTGGCGGGCTGTGCGGGGGACGGCGAAGCGGGCTGCGCCGGTGCGGGTTCAAACGACGGCTCCGTAACGGGCTGCGGGATCTCCGGTTCGCGTGCGGGGCCCGGCTGGATTTCCGGCCGGGGGGCGGGCTTTGTGGGAACCGGCGAGGGTTTCGGCGCCGGAACCACCGCGGGCTGTCCGGGCTCGGTTACCGGCTCATCCGGCTCCGCTTCGGAGGCTTCCAGATTGCTTCCGTACAGGGAAAAAATATCGTCATCCTCAACGCCGGCCTGCCGGATCGCCTGTTCCACACGGGCTTTGCGTTCGCTGTGCAGGCGCTCAAACCGCTTTTCGATTTCGGTATCAGGGGAATCCGGACTGCTCCCCTGAAACAGGTAGGAAAAAACGGAATCGCTTTCGCGGCTCTTTTCCCTGCCAACCTCCATCTGGATTGCTTTTTCGTAAGCGTCGCGGTATTCCTCCAGCGGCTTCAGCTGCAGGCCGTAATAAATATCGTCCTCTTCCTCAAACTCCGCAAATTTGCGTTTGCGCCGGTTAAATAGAGAAAAGCCTTTTTTCTTTCCGTTCTTTTTCTTCTCCGGCGGCAGGTTCAAAAACTGCGGCGGGGGAGTCTGAGCTTCCAGCGCGCGCCGGGCCTGCTGGGCAATCTCATCCGGTGCGGCGATTTTCCGGGGTTCTGCCGGGGTTTCCGGCTTCCGGGCAGGCTCCGTCTGCACGGCCTTTGGGGCGTGCTTCGCCTGCTTTGCGGTTTTCACCGGCTCGGCTTTCTGCGGTTCAGCCTGGATATCGGACTTCCCGGCAGGCTCCGTCTGCACGGTCTTTGGAGCGTGTTTCGCCTGTTCCGCGGATTCCGGCGGTACTGCGGCCTTTGGAGAGTCTGCCGAAACAGCGGACTTCCCGTTCGGTTCTGTCTGCACGGCCTTTGGGGCGCGCTTCGCCTGTTCCGCGGGTTCCACCGGTACCGCGGCGGCTTTCGGATGCTCCGCAGGGGATTTTTCCGCCTTTGCCGTTGGGTCCTTTTCCCGCAGAGCCTGTGCTTCCGCAAGGATTTCTTCAATAAAGAGATCCTTGTGCGGAGTCAATTTTTTGTCGGCCATAAAATATCCGCTCCTGTGTTATTTTGTCTTAGAGCCGATCCATCATAAATCTGCGGCTCTTATTTTATGGATTGGCTCTTGATCCCGCTGCGCTGGCGCAGGATTTCGTAACAGATAATGCCGCACGCAACGGAGGCATTCAGCGAGTTTATTTTTCCCTTCATTGGCAGAGATATGACAAAATCACATTTTTCTTTTGCAAGGCGGCTCACGCCGAAGCCCTCGGAGCCGATGACGACCGCCGCAGGGCCGGCATAATCCACGCCGCACCAGTTTTCCCCGTTCATATCGGCGGCGTAAACCCAGACTCCGCGCTTTTTCAGCTCATCAATCGCGGCGGGAATATTCGTCACCCTGGCCACCGGAACATATTCCACCGCGCCCGCGCTGGCTTTTCCCACCGCGTAGGTAAGTCCGGCCGAACGGCGCTTGGGGATAATGATTCCGTGTGCGCCGGAGCATTCCGCCACCCTTAAAATCGCGCCGAGGTTGTGGGGATCCTCCAGCTCGTCCGCAACGATGATAAACGGCGGCTCGCCACGTTCCTCCGCAAGCCGGAAAATATCTTCGACGGTCGCGTATTCCTTCACCGCCGCAACGGCCACAATGCCCTGATGGTTTGCGTTTCCGCACATAAAATCCAGCTTTTTGCTATCGGCTTCCTTTACGGCGATGTCCATATCCTTGGCTTTGGCAATCAGCGCGCCGATGCTGCCGGTGTGCGCCCCTCTGGTCACGTACAGGCTGTCGATGGAGCGCCCGCTTCGCAGCGCCTCGTTTACCGCGTTCCTGCCCGCAATGATGTCCTCGCCGCGGCGGTTTTTCTCGTCATCCATATATCATAAACTCCCTTATTCCCATATTTTTGTTATACTTTGTTATTATAACACAGTTCATCTATAATTAGGATAAAAATTTTCAGGAATCGCATCATAAATTCTATTTTTTTGCCGGAAGCGAATCCGGTTGTTATAATGAATTGAGGGAATATACATCCGATTTTTCCCGGTACGGCGGCATTTATACAGTTCGTATTTGCAGTAGTTTACATAAAACATGTGGAATAACCGGGATTCACGGTTGAAAACTCGGTGGAAAATGTGGATAAGTCCCAACCTCATGCCGTTTATAATTTTATACATTTTTGGTGCATAAGCCGTTATGTAAACTTATGGGCAAGCGTTTTCATAACTTTGCGTATTCTAACCTTTACGTTTTTATGGTATAATTATGCCGGAAACACGGCTGCCCGGCAGCGCGGAAAATGAGGAATGGCAGCGCATACCGGCTATGCCGAACACAGGGGGAAACCATGAATTTTGAGAAAAGCAGCTTTAACCTTGCGCAGACGCTGGACTGCGGGCAGTGCTTCCGCTGGGAGCTCCAGCCCGACGGCTCCTACACGGGGGTTGCGTCCGGCAGGGTTTTGAATCTCTCCGAAAGAAACCTGCCGCAGATACTGGAGGATCCTTTCTGGAGTGAATATTTCGATTTACGGCTCGATTACGGAAAAATCCGCTCGGAATTCGCGGCCCGCGACCCGGTGCTCGCCGAGGCCGCCCGGTTCGCGCCCGGCATGCGTATCCTGAATCAGGAGCCGTGGGAGGCGCTCTGCTCGTTTATTATTTCCCAGAACAACAACATCCCGCGCATCAAGGGGATCGTGGCAAGGTTCTGCGAAGCGTTCGGCAAAGAGCTCGGCGGCGCGTACGCGTTTCCCCGGGCCGAAACCGTGGCGGTTTTAGAGGAAACGGATTTAAGCCCGCTGCGGAGTGGTTTCCGCGCGCGGTACCTTATCGACGCGGCCCGGAAGGTGGCGGGCGGCCAGATCGATTTTGCGGAGCTGAAACGGCTCCCGCTTGCCGAAGCGCGGACGAAGCTGACGGCCATTACCGGGGTGGGCCCCAAGGTGGCGGACTGCACCCTGCTTTACGGTCTGCACCGCCTGGAGGCGTTCCCCATGGACGTGTGGATGAAGCGGGCGATGAGAACGCTGTTTCCCGGCAGGGAGCCGGAGTCGTTCGGGAAATACGCGGGAATCGCGCAGCAGTACATATTCCATTACAGCCGGAACAATCCGGACATTTTTAAATAGTCGGCGCAACTGGATGGTCCGCGGAAACCGGGCGGCTTTTGGGAACCTTTCGCATACTTTCGTACAAATATATATTTAACAATTAGGCTTTATCTTTTTAGCGGATTGCGTTATAATAAATGTATATTTAAATAGGAGGTCGTCTACCCATGCCATTAGTTAATACCACGGAAATGTTCAAAAAGGCATATGCCGGCGGATATGCTGTCGGCGCGTTCAATGTCAACAACATGGAGATTGTACAGGGCATCACCGAGGCCTGCGGAGAACTCAAAGCTCCGGTCATCCTTCAGGTATCCGCGGGTGCGCGCAAATATGCCAACCACACCTATCTCACAAAGCTGGTGGAAGCTGCCGTAATCGAGAACCCGGATATTCCGATCGCTCTGCATCTTGACCACGGTCCGTCCTACGAGCTCTGCAAGGACTGCATCGATGGCGGATTCACCTCCGTTATGTTCGACGGTTCCTCCAAGCCGTATGAGCAGAATGTTGAGGAAGCCCGCAAGGTTGCCGAGTATGCCCATAAATATAACGTAACCGTAGAAGCGGAGCTTGGCCAGCTTGCCGGTATTGAGGATGCTGTTGCAGTCAAAGCGGAAAATGCTTCCTATACCGACCCGGCGCAGGTTCAGGACTTTGTAACAAGAACCGGCGTAGACTCCCTTGCGATTGCCATCGGGACAAGCCACGGTGCTTACAAGTTCAAACCTGGCCAGAAGCCGCAGCTCCGTTTTGATATTCTTGAAGAGGTTTCCAGACGTCTGCCCGGTTTCCCGATCGTTCTGCACGGCGCTTCCTCCGTTATTCCGGAGTTTGTTGCCCAGATCAACAAATTCGGCGGCGAAATGCCAGACGCGATCGGCATTCCGGAAGAAATGCTCCGTGAAGCCGCGAAAATGGCTGTCTGCAAGATCAATGTAGACTCCGACCTCCGTCTTGCCATGACCGCAAGCATTCGCAAGTACATGGCGGAAAATCCGTCCCACTTCGACCCCAGACAGTATCTGGCTCCGGCGCGTACCGCCATCAAGGACATGGTTGCCCACAAGATCAACGTGGTCCTCGGCTGCGCAGGCAAAGCCTGATTTTCTCCCTCATAAAATATTTAGCCCGTCCGGTTCGCCGGACGGGTTTTTTGTGTCCCGCCGGGAGAAAAACGGCGCTTTTTGTATCCTGTGCTCGAAACCGGAGGGCTTGTCGGCATTATGAATAAAAAAACTTTGTGAGTATTGGAACGGAAAATATAAAATTAAGCAATTTAGCATTGTAATTATTGTAAATATACGCTATAATTATCAATAATTTGGTTAAACAATTCGTATGGTTATACCAAACAATCCGCGAAAGGAGTATCGATTATGAAACAGTATAACGCAAAAAGCATTCTTAACATTGCAATAGCAGGACACAGCGGCTCGGGCAAAACGAGCATTGCCGAGGCCATGCTGTACTTATCCGGAGCAACGGACCGGTTTGGGAAGGTCGGCGAAGGAAATACCGTATGTGATTTCGACCCCGAAGAAATCAAAAGGAGAACCAGCGTATCCACCGCCGTGGCTCCTTTGGAATGGAAGAACCATAAAATTAATCTGATCGACGCTCCCGGTCTTTTTGACTTTGAGGGCGGCATGTGCGAAGCGGTTCGCGCGGCGGATTCCGTACTGATTGCGGTTTCCGGCAAAAACGGCGTCAGCGTGGGCACCGAAAAAGCGGTTGCCGCGGCAACCGGGCGCGGCCTGGCGAAGATTTTCTTCGTAAACGGCCTGTGCGACGAAAGCGCGCGCTTTTACAAGGTGTTCGAAGATTTAAAGGCGAGCTTCGGCCCGTCCGTCTGCCCGGTGGTCGTCCCGTACATTGTGGACGGCAAGGCGAACATCTATATCAATATTCTGGAATACAAAGCCTATGATTATCAGAACGGCGCGCCGGTGGAAGTAAAGATGCCGGATATGGGCACAAGGCTGGAAGGCCTGCGCACCGCGATTTACGAAGCCGTCGCCGAAACAAGCGACGAAATGTTTGAAAAATACTTTTCCGGCGAACAGTTCACCCCGGAGGAGGTCATCGTCGGCGTGAGCAAGGGCGTAAAGTCCGGCACCATCAGCCCGGTATTCTGCGGCGACGCGCTGCTGATGCGCGGCATGGAGCAGTTTATGGACGGCCTTACCTGGCTCGCCCCCTCCGCGGCCGAAAAGAGCGCGGAGATCGCCGCGGACGTGGACGGCAACCCAGTTGAGCTCTCCGTCAACGACGACGCCGCGGCGGCAGCCATCGTATTTAAAACCATCGCGGATCCGTTTATCGGCAAGCTTTCCTACTTAAAGGTAATTTCCGGCAAGGTAGCGACCGATTCCCAGCTCATCAATATGCGCACGGGCAACACCGAGCGTATCGGCAAGACGGTTCTGATGCGCGGCAAAAAGCAGGAGGACCTCGCCTATATCGGCGCGGGGGACATCGGCGCGGTGCTGAAGCTCCAGGGAGCCAATACGGGCGACACGCTCTGCGCGCCTGCACGCAAGGTCGTTCTGGACCGGATCACCTACCCGACGCCCGCCCTCTCCATGGCGGTTGTGCCAAAGAACAAGGGCGAAGAAGACAAGGTTGCGCAGGGCATCATCCGGCTTTCGGAAGAAGACCCGACCATCCGGTTCTCCACCAACGCGGAAACCCACCAGATGCTTCTTTCCGGTCTGGGCGAGCAGCATCTTGATGTGATCGTATCCAAGCTGAAGAGCAAATTCGGCGTGGAAATTCTGCTGCAGAAGCCGCGCGTGCCTTATCGCGAGACCATTCGCAAAAAGGTACAGGTGCAGGGCCGTTACAAGAAGCAGACCGGCGGCCACGGCCAGTTCGGCGACATCTGGGTGGAATTTGAGCCGTGTGACAGCGAAGGGCTTGAGTTTGCCGAGCGCGTTGTAGGCGGCGCGGTGCCGAAGAACTTTTTCCCCGCCGTGGAAAAGGGCCTGCGCGAATGCATTGGAAAAGGCCCGCTGGCGGGATACCCGGTCGTGGGGCTGCGCGCAACGCTGTACGACGGTTCCTATCACCCGGTGGATTCCTCAGAAATGTCCTTTAAAATGGCGGCAAACCTCGCTTACAAAGCGGGCATGCCGATTGCGAACCCCGTGCTTCTCGAGCCGATCGGCACGCTGAAATGCAGCGTACCGGACGCGAACATGGGCGATATTATGGGCGAGGTCAACAAGCGCCGCGGGCGTGTGCTCGGCATGAATCCTTCCGGCGACGGCCAGCAGGTTGTAGAGGCCGAGGCGCCGATGGCTGAAATGCACGATTTCAGCACCTATGTGCGTCAGGTAACGCAGGGCAGGGGCAGCTTTACCTTTGACTTCTGCCGTTACGAGGAGGCTCCGCCGCCGGTAGCGCAGAAGATCATCGAAGAGGCGAAGGCCGCGGGCAATCTCGAAGACTAATATTACAAAGCAGCCGCGGAAACGAGGCTGCTTTTGCATTTTTTACCGTTCCGCCGCATATTTATTCGTACAAGGGGGCGGAACTATGTTTCTATTTTCAATCAGGGCCGACAAAAGAAAAATTATCATGGTGCTGGCGGTAATTTTAATCGCCGTAACCTTAGGAATTGTTTTCGGCAGGGTTCGTATTTCCGGGCCGACTGCCGAGTGCGAAGGAATTAAGTACTCGCTCAAAGCCGGAACCAACGAGGAACGCGTTTCCTTTCTGGCGCAGTTCGGCTGGAATGTGGACGCCGAACCGCTTGAAATCAAGGATGTAAGCATTCCGGAAGCGTTTAACGAGGTGTATGACAATTATAATAATATTCAGAAGCAGCAGGGGCTTGATCTGAAGCCCTATGCGGGGAAGATCTGCCGCCAGTGGGTGTACGCGGTGAAAAATTATCCGCAGAATTCCGACGTGCGTGCGACCCTGCTGGTTTATAACAACACGGTGATCGGCGGAGACCTGAGCACCGCTGCGCTGGACGGCTTTATGACCGGATTCCGGGGCGAGCAGGAAAGCGCCGATTACAGCATGGAGAGCATGATTACTTCGTCCGTGGAAGAAGCCGAGCCAAAGGCCTCCTCCGCCATCCCCGCAAACGCGTGGCCGACCGACTGAATTTTCCGGATTTGACCGGCGCCGTTTCATCGTTTAAAATAGAAGCATGACGGTTCGGTGGAAATATCCGCCGAATACTTTTACAGGCGGCCCGCTCCGGCGGGCTGCCTGACCAAATGTAAGGGCAAAGAATAAAAAAGGACGGTGCTCCGATGAGCAAAGAACGGCTCGATAAAATACTGGCTTCACAGAATCTGGCAAGCCGCAGCGGTGCGGGGGCTATCATTCGCGGCGGAGCGGTGACGGTGAACGGAACCGTTATCAAGAAAGCGGATTATAAAGCGGACACGCAGACCGACGAAGTCGCGGTGAACGGAAAAAAACTGAACCTTCAGGAATTTGTTTACCTGATGATGAACAAGCCTTCCGGGGTGCTTTCCGCTTCCAGGGATACCCGGGCTCCCACGGTGATCGACCTGCTGCCGCAGGAGTTCAGGCGGCGCGGCCTTTTCCCCGCCGGCAGGCTGGACAAGGATACCGAGGGGCTCCTCCTCGTTACCGACGACGGCGCCTTTGCGCACCGGATGCTTGCGCCGAAAAGCCATGTGTTCAAATTATATGAGGCGGTTCTTGCCCGTCCGGTTTCCCCGGAGGACATCCGGCGGTTTGAAAGCGGCGTACAGCTCAGCGATATGACCTGCCTGCCGGCGGAGCTGACCGTGCTGCGGGAGGGAGAAAACCCTCTTGTTCTGGTGAAGATCCGGGAGGGCAAATTTCATCAGGTAAAACGCATGTTTCTTGCGCTGGGGAACGAAGTGCTCCATTTGAAACGGGTACAGATTGGGGCGCTTAAGCTGGATGAAACACTGGCTCCCGGTGCAGCCAGGGAACTGACGCGGGATGAAAAGGACTCTGTTTTCCTCTAAAATGCGATATCGGAAATTCCTATGAATCTGCTGCGGCAATCTGTACGAAAAATCAATCTTGTTTTTGTGTTTTATCGGATTTATCTAAACTGAATTATTAATCTTTGGATAAAAAATAGCTGTTAATCGGCAGTTAGTTCTGTTATTATTATTCCAGAAGGAAAAGAGGCTCTTATGGGGGCCCCGACTGCAAGAATATGTAATTTCAGGAGGAATATTATGGCAAGTGTATCGCTTAAGGGCATTTATAAGATTTATGAGGGCAATGTTACCGCAGTATCTGACTTTAATCTTGAGATTAAGGATAAAGAATTCATCATTCTCGTCGGGCCTTCCGGATGCGGAAAATCCACAACGCTCAGAATGATTGCGGGCCTTGAGGAAATCAGCAAAGGAGAACTTTATATCGGCGATACTCTGGCAAACGATGTTGCCCCGAAGGATCGCGATATCGCGATGGTGTTCCAGAACTACGCTCTGTACCCGCACATGACTGTGTTTGACAATATGGCGTTCGGCCTCAAGCTGCACAAGGTTCCCAAGGATGAAATCAAGCGCCGCGTGGAAGAAACCGCAAAAACGCTGGATATCGAGCATCTGCTTGACCGCAAGCCGAAGGCTCTCTCCGGCGGCCAGCGCCAGCGTGTTGCGCTGGGA
>JAEWUH010000045.1 GCA_023397245.1 Bacillota bacterium
CACATAGTCTTTGACCATCCGGATAAAGTCGCTGCTGAATGTCTGAGCCGTATAGGCATCCCCGGCCTTGCTGGTGCCGGAATACTTCGCCGGGGCGCTGATGACCAGCATTTGGGTATTTTTCAGCATCTCCGGCGTGATTTCCTTGGTTTCGATCTTAACCTGAGTTCCCTCTTCCGCGGCTATTTTTGTAAGATTTCCCATGCTCTGGCTGTAATAGCCTGTAACGTAGTCATTCAGGTGCGTACCGTCAATCAGTACCTTGGTTACGGCAGACGGGTCGGCCACCTGAAGGGTAATCGCGTTGGTATAGGTTTTTTCCGTCCCGCCCTGCTGCGCTTTCATCACCGCATTGATGGTTACGGAGCCCGTCTGCTGCGGCGTGTAGGAAAAGGTATGGGTTTTCGTTCCGAGGGAAGAAATCGCTGCGCCGCCGCTCAGGTCACTGCCGCTCACAGACTTGATTGTGGTATCGCCGATCTTGTATTCCAATGATTCCACGGTCAGGTCTGAGTCTTCGTTGTTGAACAGCGAAGCGGTCAGATTGCAGGCCTCGCCCTTCACGGGCAGTGTTGTATCCGCGCTTACGGAAGAAATTCCGGCCTTGTCGACCGTACCCGTCCAAACCGGGGCGGTGACCGCGGTGTCTTTATCCGGCTCCGTCACGCGCAGATAATAGTAGGAGTAATTGTTTGGGATCGTGAATTCCGCCGTGCCGCTGTTTGAGTCAAGCTGCTGTGACGCCGCAACGCGCCCGCCGTTTACGATTACTTCCACCTTGCCGATTTTGGTATCGGTCGGGTCGGAAAGCTGTGCCTGAATAGAGAGGTTTTCTCCTTTGGCAACGGAAAGCTCACTGCCCATTACGGCGCCGTCCAGCGTATAACGGATACTCAGGTCGTTGTCTTCCGTTGCATAAACCCTGTGGTTTTTCATCGCGTCGTAGAGGTTTGTCTCCGTAAGGGACGGCGCAAGAATGACGCTGCGCGCCGTATTGGAATCGCCCCAATTCCCTTTGTGGTTATCCTGATTGTTGGTGGGAGCCACATGCCAGCCCTTATCCAAAGCGCGGGTATAATACTCGTAGGACGGGAAATACCCGGTGCCGCGTATGGGGCCTTCTCCGTTGCCGACCTCAAGGAGGTTGATCACCTTGTCATAGGCGGGGCTGTAGTTTGCAAAATCATAAAAATCGCCGAAGGAAGTCCCCGGGTGGTTAAACTGGGAGATCGACTGCGGCGCGCTGATCAGGGCGTCGTAATAATTTTTCAGCCCGATCGGATTGGACGCCGACTGCGCTTTGTTCTTAAAAAGGGTATTCTGCCGGTCTTCAAATCCGGCGGTGTTGAATGTATTGATGTGGCCGGAGCCGTCGCTCCATGTCATTTCATAACCGTAAATTCCGAGGAACGCGGAACCCGGATCGTCGCGGTTATCCGAATTCGCCACTTTGGCACTGTTGATTTGACTCGCGGCGTCATGCCCCTTTTTCCAGTTCGTGCTTTTGGAACCGTCCAGAATGGTATTTGCGTGCGCCTTGGCGTCGTCCGCGGTTTCAAAATAATTGGAATGGTCGGTCACCGCGAGGAAGTCCAGATTTTTTACCTCAGAGGCGTGCTTAAAGGCATCGCTTACTTCCCCAATCCCGTCCGAAATATTGGTATGGGAGTGAAGCTGGCCGAAATAAAGGTTGTACTTTCCCTCATATTTTTCCTGATAAGTGAATACGCTCTTGTCGCTCTGCGTCATATTGTCCGCCGTTGCAAAAGCGGTGATGGTGGCAGGCAGAACGGAAAGCGTGATTTTTGAACCGCTTTGATAAACCAGATATTTATCGTCCGAAGCGGCGGAATCCATCGTATAATGGATTGTTGCACCCGGCGTCGGGCAGGAGAGCGTAACCTGATCGCCGACCTTGGCCGCTGCGTTGCTGCCGGGTACTGCAGCGACCGCCGCAGCCTTCTGGATTACCGGCGCGTCCTGAACATTCTCAATACCTGCCGCGCCGAGAAGCTGCAGAGTGTAGGTGCCGTTATAGCCCTCCAGAATTCCGGTAATATCCGCAGTCTGGCCGTTTTTTACTTTGGCGGCGATTTTAGAATAATCGTCCCCGCGGCGGCTGTCCATTTTTGCGGACAGGGTCTTTCCGTCCTGTGTCAGAGTAAATGTTGCATTTTTATATTTTGCGTCTTCCGTCAGACCGGAAACACCGGCACCGGTTACCTTTACCAGCATTCCTCCAACAGATTCTCCGATATCCGCAATCTTAGTTTCTTTGGCCGCCGGAACGGAACCCGGTGTTTTCTTGACCGAAACCGAACCGGCTGACAGATCGAGTTCGAATTTGTTGGAATACAGGGAGGTTTTTCCGGTCGCCTCAACAGTGTCGCCCGGCTGAATTCCCGCATTTTTCAGGGTGCTGTCCCCGAACAGCATGATTCCGCCCGCATTATCCTGCATGTAAAGCCCGAGGGCAGGTGCAGTACCGATGTACGAATGAAGGGCGACGCCGGTCAATGTGGCGGTTTTGCCCGCCCCGGCCTTTCTGGCACCCCCGATATCGGAAATAACCGTACTGTCTACCTTATAGGTAACCGTGTAATCGGGCAGCTGCGCATGACTGTCTTTTACAAACCAGGCCTTAATGGTTGTCGTTTCCGTAATTGCAATGGGCGACTGATAAGTCTGTTCA
>JAEWUH010000109.1 GCA_023397245.1 Bacillota bacterium
TGGCGTCGGGCCCGATTCCGCAGGCGCCCTTTTCAGGACCTTTCTGTTCGTTAATCCGGCAGGGACCATTAGTGCACAGCTGACAGCTAAGTCCCTGGAGACAAAATTTGCACCGTATCTTTTCCTGCTCGTCAAATCTTGAGAATACGCTGGATAAACCATCATCTCTGATTCGTACCAGCATTTCTTCTACGGAATCGTGATAACTGACACGATCCTTTGGTTTTTCTAAAACTGCTTCTGACATAGTGACCTCCATTTCTTATTATCAAAGGTAGTATGTCAGTTTTGAGAAAAATCAATTCAGCGATTCCTCCATTCTCTCTTCAAAATCGACTATTCTGCTTCTTTCAACGGAAAAGTAACAGGATGCAGAGCCGCCAAAGGGGTGATTGATGGAGTAGTTATTATTCAATCCGGTTGTGCTGTCGATGCGATTCCCCGTTAAATCCTGCATGGTGATATAAATATCAGCCGATACTACATCCATTTTAATACCGCTGTATTCGAGCCAACCTTGATGAGTTGACAATCTTAAGAAGTAGTGATAGCATGAATACGCTGTATAACTGACGGAAGTGGAATAACCACAGGGAGTACAGCGTTTTTGAAGCCGACCGTCTGGGCATGATGCTTGGATTAGTGGGCCTTTTTTATTTTCTGAATGAGTTAATACCATTCAAAGAACATTTTAATCATGAGCAGTGTAAATTTCATGTTCTATTTAAGAAGGGAGAAGTTTAAATTGAAAGAATCATCTTTATATGTGCGCCGCATCACAATCTCTGCGGTATTCCTGAGTATTTCACTCGTTTTGAAAACAGCATTTTCTTTCTACATACCCGTGTTTGGACAAAATGGTATGAGCGTTGGCATCTCCGGCATTTTTTCCATTATGCCATCCCTTTTATTTGGACCTGTGTATGGCTCTGTTGTGTCCGGGCTGTCTGACTTTTTGGGTTACCTTTTGAAACCTGTTGGAACCTATATCCCTCTCATGACACTGGTCGTAGCTGCCGGTGGTTTTATCCGGGGCGCATTATGGTCTGCCCTTCGCAACAAAGACAGCAAGAAAATGAGAATTGCAGTTTTAATTTTTTCCGCACTCATGTTATCAGCAGGTATTTTCGATCATGCGTTTCTGGCTGCCGATGGCGTTAATAGTGAATTCTACAATCAGGTACAAAAAGAAAACATCAATACAGACAACATGCACCTTATCAGCAAAATGCTGATTGAAAGAACCATTGATGTAAAAGATCCATCGGGGAATCTTAAAACCTACATTACTTGGGTCACGACCGCAATGATTGTATGCGCGGCTCTCGGTATCCTGTTGTTAGCCGCTGATTTTTTCATAACGAAAAGGCTTAATCATGATACAAGCAAGGGGCAGATCCCCCAACTGCTTATCGCTATGATTGGTTCCGGCTTGATTGTTACCACCCTTAATACCATCGTCCTTCGTGAAACAATCTTTACCGCATGGAAGGTACTGCCGTTTGCAGTTATATGGATTCCCAGAGTAATTGAAGAAATCCTTGGCAATACGGTGAAAGCATATTTTGTTGCCGTGCTACTGGAAATTTTAAGGAAGCTGCGTACAGATAAAAACTAAAATAATATGAAGGTTTGCAAAAGGATGGATTTATCGAAACTATGGTTAAAGCGGCTGTGTTTTTCAGTTACGAAGAACACAGCCGCTTCAAAATTGCCCTTTATTTTGTCCTGATGTTATAGCGGAAGCGGTGGGATTCGAACCCACGTGCCCTTACGGACAACCGCATTTCGAGCGGTTACCTAGAACTGTAAATCGACGGAAAACAGAAGAATTTAATGGTAGATAAAGGCACTGCATAGGCTCTGAAATTCAGGGTTTTTGCAGTGCTTTTCCTTACTGTTCAAGTAACCGTGCGGGTTTGCTAAAAACACTCTATTTTGACCCTTTTTTTGCACGTTGGAGAGATGTAGGAGAGATGTGAAACCCTGTTGTCATCAATGTTTGCTGCCTACTGCTGAAATTTTGGAGAGATATTGAGGCTAAAAAAATGAATTATGAGAAAATTTGTGCCGGCATCAAGGCGACACGAAAAAAGTATTTGACCCAACAAGAAGCAGCTGAACTTTGCCACCTGAGCAAAAAGACAATTTACAAGTTGGAGCGCTCAGGGGTGCTCCCTTACGAGGAGCACGTTAACCAGTTGATTCACACCCATAAAGTCAAAACCACTGATGTTTTGATTATGCTGAGGAATCGGTATTGCCAGCAAAGCAGCCGAAGTGGGTACATCAAAACCATGACAAGCTATTATAAGAAACTCCTGCAAAAAGAACCTGATACTCTGGAACTTTCGGATATCATACGTTTAACTGGATTTTCCAAATCAGGAGTGCTGAACTGGTTGCTTCGTGGAAAGTTAAAATCTATTCGTAGCGGACGCTTCTACCTTGTGCCCAATAGATACTTGTTAGGTTTTCTGTTATCACCATATTACCGCACCATCAAGAATAAATCCATCAGACAAAAAGAGGATATGGCTGAAATTGAACGGTGTTATCATAACACAGATCAGGCAGGTGATGGAGATGAATGATTTCAAGCTTCTGCTCAAGCAATATCCAGAATATATCACGAAGGAGCAATTTCGTATCATTGCCCATATCAGTAAACAAACCGCGCGGTTTTTGTTGACCTGTGGATTAATTCCATGCCAGCATAGCGGAAAGAAAACCCGCTGCTATAAAATCAAGCTGACAGATGTAATTAATTATTTAGAGAGCCGCGAGCAGTGCCCAGCACTATATAGTCCGTCCAACTATCCGCTTTTCAAAAAAGTAACGACTGGCAGACGACTTGCTATTAATCCAGAGGAATACCCTTTACTTCGAGAATACCTGCTCACAACCTTGGCGAATTATCCAGATGCTATGTTCCCAGAAGATGTGGCAAGATATACTGGCTTTCAATCTGCCAGCGTTCGTTCTTGGGCAAACAATGGCAAGCTGAAGTATATACCCTTTACACCGATGATTATTGTCCCGAAGGAGTATCTGCTGGATTTTCTTGCATCCAAGGATGGGCTAAATCGAAAAAGTCGAACGGTAGTTTTTAATGACCTTATTAATGGATTTTTAGTTTGGAAACTGAAACATAGAAAGTGTGGTATGAATATGAACATTTTAGAGGAATTTTATTTTGGAAATATTGACCCTAATACGCAGAGTTTTGGCAGCAGTTCAAGTTATGGGCAAGCAATGCAGATAATAGCCGACCATGAGGAAAAACTCTCTGCATTACTGGAAGGGAAAGAAAAACAGCTATTTCTGGATTTTTGCAATGCATGGTCTGAAATCAACGGAGCAACGGCAGTCAGCAAGTTCGTCAT
>JAEWUH010000147.1 GCA_023397245.1 Bacillota bacterium
TTAAGCTGAAAGATGGCGTCGGCGTTACCGCAACCCAGAAGGATATCGCGGAAAACAAGAAGAACATCAAGTTCAAGGAAATCGAAGCCGCACAGCTTGTCCGTGCGCTGCCGGATGTTGATCTCGCCGTTATCAACGGAAACTACGCGCTCCAGGGCAATCTGAAGGTGTCTGATGCGCTGGCGGTGGAAGCGAACGACTCTCTTGCCGCAACAACCTACGCAAATATCATTGCCGTGCGCAAGGGTGATGAGAGCCGTGAGGATATCAAAGCGCTGGTTGAAGTGCTCAAGAGCGACGACATTAAGAACTTTATCAAGAACACCTTTAACGGTGCGGTTGTACCGGTAGCATAATAAAACCGGTTTTTATAGCCAAACAGGGCAGGCCAACGGCCTGCCCTGTTTGGCTATTTGCATTGCAAAGACTGGCGCGCTTTTTCGTCGGGCGGAAGTAAATGGAAAAATAAATTGGGAAATAAAGAAATCACAAGTTATTTTAACCGCCGTGCTTATTGAAATTTTACTTACATTTTGTTACAATATAGATAAAATCTTTTGTCCGCAGGAATTTAAAAAGCGCTATTAGGAGTATGATAATGAGGCACTATCAAATAGAGAATGACACACTGGTTGAAAATGATCTTGAATATGTAGGCGATACGATTCTGGTATGCTCTTCGGAAGAACTTCGCAAGCTGAACGTAAAATTCGCGGTTCATACCATCGATGAATGCAGCTTCCCGGGGCCTTCGAAGCTGGAAGCCTATGACGGCTATGATTTTGTAGCTCTTAATGTGATTAGTGACAGCAATTCGTATTCCACTCAACGAATCGGACTGTATTATACCTCGCAGATGATCATATTTGTGTGTGACAGTCCGAACAATGCGGTACAGAACGTTCTGGATGCGTTTGCTTCCACAAAAACAACGAACCTGAGCCTTCCAAGAATTCTATACGCGTTCTTTAACAGCCTGACTGAAAATGATTCTCAGGAGCTGGCCGCGCTGGAAGAGGAAATTTCGGCAATCGAGGAACGGGTGATGGAGGGCGTCAGCGGGGATTACATCAAAGATATCGTTGTAATGCGCAAAAAGCTGATGTTCTACAAAAAATATTACGAGCAGCTGCTGGATATCGCCGAGAGCATTGAGGAAAACGAGAACAGGCTGCTTTCCTCCGGGGCGCTGAAGAACTTTAAAATGTTCACCGGCCGCGTCGACCGCCTGAACCGGAACGTGCTGAACCTGCGGGACTATATTTCACAGGTGCGTGAAGCGTATCAGTCACAGGTCGATATCAACTTGAATTCGATTATGAAGCTCTTTACCGTAATTACGGCGATCTTTTTGCCGCTGACGCTTCTGGTTGGATGGTACGGAATGAACTTTAAGAATATGCCGGAACTTTCCTGGCCGTACGGTTATTACGTTGCGATCGGCGTTTCCGTGCTGTTTGTAGCAGGAAGTATTTTATTCTTTAAAAAACGCAAAATCCTATAAAACAGTAAAGAGCCGCATATGCAATGGCGCATATGCGGCTCAAGCCTTGTCTTATGCCGGTTTATTTAATTTCGATCTGGCGCGTCGGCGGAACAACGTTTGCCTTCTTGGGGAGTTCAAGCTCAAGAACGCCGTTTTCGTAGCTGGCGGTGATCTTATCGGCTTCGATATTTGAAATATCAAAGCTTCTGGTCAAGGTGTCGTACCTTCTTTCCTGACGGATGTAATCCTTGCCGTCGTCTTTGGTCTCTTCGCTGTGTTCGGCGGTGAGGGTGAGTCTTTCTCCGTCCGCATCGATATGGATATCGGATTTGTCAAAGCCGGGCATGTCGGCTCTGAGAATGAATTTGTCGCCCTTATCGAGAATATCTGCGCGGCAGGGCGTCAACTCCTTTTCCATGTCACCGAAGAAATCCCGGTTCATCCTGTTGAAGTAATCAAACAGGCTGCTGTTTCTGTTTTCAAAAGGAATCAAATCAAACATCATCAAAACCTCCAATATTATGTTTTAGATTGTTTGGGGAAGCTTTCCGCTTCTCTTTGTTTACAGCTTTATGATAGACGGGATATATGAAAAATATTCGTATCATTTGCGAACAAAGTGTTAATTTTAGCACTCATAATACGAGAGTGCTAAATCAAGAAAGAGCCGGACAGGCAGTCCGATTTTGGCAGAATAAATAAAAATCGCTTATATTTGAAATTAATATTGACAGATTCGTTCCAAGGCGCTACAATAGGAACGTACTGAAACCGCTTTCATAATTGCATCAAATTTTGAAAAGCGTCAGGAAAGATTTGGTGATGAGATTGTCACATATCAGCGATGTTGCAAAACTGGCTGGCGTTTCGCCTGCAACCGTGTCGCGCGTCATAAACGGCACGGCAAAGGTAAGCGAGGAAAAGCTGAAACGCGTACTGAAAGCGATTGATGAAACCGATTTCAAACCGAATGAAATCGCCCGCTCCCTTTACAAAAAGTCCTCAAGGATCATCGGATATATCGTTCCCAGCATCATGAATATCTTTCTGACTGAGATCGGCCGCGCAATCGAGGATGAAGCGTTTCAAAACGGCTATAAAATGATTTTATGCAACTCCGATGAAAATCCGAAAAAAGAGATCGCCTATATCAATATGCTGTCTTCCATGAACGCAGACGGCATCATTATTACCGCAAACAACGAACATCTGGATGAGGAGATACGCAGCTGCAGAATCCCGATTGTTGTGCTCGACAAAAACGCGGGAACCAGCTACACTGCCTCCGTACAGTCCGATAATTACTCCGGCGGCCGTATCGCCGCGGAACACCTCATTGAATGCGGCTGCAGGCACATCGTGCTGATGCGGGGCCCGCAGAAATATTCCAGCAGCCAGCAGCGCTTTTTGGGCTATGTGGATGTCTGTAACGAGCACGGGATTCAACCGCTTTTTATCAACAGCCGGTACAGCTTCCTTGACGGGATTGAGTGTTCCCGGGAGCTCCTGCAGCGCTTTCCGAATGTGGACGGCATTCTGGCTTCCACCGATATGGTAGCCCTTTCGCTCTACAAAGTCCTTTGCGAACAGGGCAGGCGCGTCCCGGATGAAATCATGATCGTAGGGTATGACGGACTGGAATTGAGCGAGCTCATGACCCCCGCGCTTACCACGGTAATGCAGCCGATTGAACAGATCGGGCGGCTTGCGGCAAAGCTGATTATCAATCAGGTCGCGAATAACGAGATTGAGCAACGGGAAAACATATTGCCGGTATCCCTTAAAATACGCCAGACTACAAGGCGTATCACCGAATAAATCACTTCAGAAGGAAGAATGAATATGCAGAAACGAGTTTTTTTAATCGTACTTGACAGCGTGGGCATTGGCGAGGAACCCGACGCGGCGGAGTACGGCGACGAGGGCAGCAATACGCTTGCTGCGGCCGCCACAAGCAAATATTTTGATATGCCGAACATGCGGGAGCTGGGGCTCTTCAATATCGACGGCGTTACCTGCCGCCCAAAGGAGGAGCATCCTCTTGCCGCTTTCGCCAGAATGAGGGAGATCTCCAAAGGGAAGGATACCACCATCGGCCACTGGGAGATTGCGGGCATCAATTCGCCGGAGCCGCTTCCCACGTATCCGCAGGGTTTCCCGCAGGAGGTCATCCGTGAATTTGAGGAAAAGACGGGACGCCGTGTAATCTGCAACAAACCGTATTCCGGAACCGATGTGATTCGCGACTACGGCAAAGAACATGTGGAAACCGGCGCACTTATCGTCTATACCTCGGCGGACAGCGTGTTCCAGATTGCCGCGCACGAAAGCGTGGTTCCGGTTGAGGAGCTGTACCGTTACTGTCAGATCGCGCGGGATATGCTGGTTGGAAAGCACGGCGTGGGCAGGGTGATCGCAAGGCCGTTTACCGGCATCTTCCCGGATTTTACCCGCACGACGAACCGGCATGACTTTTCGCTTCTGCCGCCCAATACGACGATGCTTGACCAGCTTACGGAAGACGGGTTCGACGTAATCGCCGTGGGCAAGATTAATGATATTTTCGCGGGCAGGGGAGTCAGGAGGACAATCCGGACAAAGGGGAACGAAGAGGGAATCGAGCGCACGATTGAGCTTACAAAAGAAGATTTCAGCGGTCTGTGCTTTGTCAATCTGGTGGACTATGATATGTTGTACGGCCATCGGAACGATGTGGACGGCTACGCGAAGGCGCTGACCTATTTTGACCGCAGACTGCCGGAAATTCTGGACGGGCTGCGGGAAGACGACCTGTTTATGATTACGGCGGACCACGGCTGCGACCCGCTGACGCCCTCCACCGATCATTCGCGCGAATACACCCCCTGGGTGATTTACGGCAAAAACGTGAAACCCGGCACGAATCTGGGCACCCGCCCCACTTTTGCCGACATTGCCGCCACGATTCTGGATTATTTCGGCATTGCGCCCAGGATTACCGGAACAACGCAGCTGAAAAATTTTTTAAAATAAGACTAGGAGAAATAAATTATGGAACTGGTACCGACACCCCATAACGGGGCAAAACTCGGAGAAATTGCAAAAACTGTGCTGATGCCCGGCGATCCGCTTCGGGCAAAGTTTATCGCGGATACCTATCTTACCGATACCGTTTGTTTTAACACGGTGCGTAATATGCTCGGCTATACGGGGAATTATAAGGGCAAACGTGTGTCCGTCATGGGCGGAGGCATGGGAATGCCTTCTGTCGGAATTTACACCTATGAGCTTTTTAACTTCTACGATGTGGACAATATCATCCGCATCGGCTCGGCCGGCGGGATCGGCGACGGCATCCATGTGCGCGACGTGGTCATCGGAATGGGGGCGTGCACCAATTCCAATTATGCCGCCCAGTACAATCTGCCCGGCACCTTTGCGCCGATTGCCAGCTATGACCTTTTAAGCCGTGCGGTAAAGGCTGCGGAAGAGCTGAAAATCAAGACGGTCGTCGGCAATGTTCTTTCTTCCGATACGTTCTATGACGACAATGAGAACTCCCTGAAAGCATGGAAGAAGATGGGCGTCTGCGCGGTGGAAATGGAAGCGGCCGCGCTTTATATGAACGCCGCAAGGGCGGGGAAAAACGCGCTTTGCATTCTCACGATTTCAGACTGCCCGCTTATCGGCGAATCGCTTTCCGCTCTTGAGCGTCAGACCGGCTTTACGCAGATGATGGAGATTGCCCTTTCCCTTGCCTGACTCCTTGAAAGCCGTTCCTGCGCCCGGTTTGCGGCAGAAATCCGCGCGCTCTTTCCGCCGTATGCGGAATTTGCTCCGGGCTTATCCAAATGATTGCTTGCTTCCTGCATTCTACAGTTGATTAATATTTTAAAATGAAGTAAAATAATAAGCTGGAATAATACCACGCCCGTGGTATTAATATATCCAAAACATAATTTAGGAGGAAAAACTATGAAGAAGATTGTAGCTCTATTGCTCGCAGTCGTAATGGCAGCTTCTGCAACCGCGTGCTCATCCGGTGCGCCTGCATCCAGCGCGGCGGCAGCAAGCAGCGCGGCAGCCAGCACTGCAGCGGCTTCCGAGGCAGCGAGCCAGGCTGAAGCATCGTCCACAGCAGCAAAAGCAGATTTTAAGGTGTCTATGGTAACAGATACCGGCGGTGTAAACGACCAGTCCTTCAACCAGTCCGCTTGGGAAGGTCTGCAGCAGTTCTCCAAGGATACCGGTGCTCCTGTAAAATACACGGAATCCAAGCAGCAGACGGACTATGCCACCAACCTTGACAAAGCTGCCGACGATGGCAACAATCTTATCTGGGGTATCGGCTTCGCAATGGCGGATGCTATCACAAACGCAGCGAAGAACAATCCGGAAATCAGCTATGCAATTATTGATAACGCATACGAGAAGACACCTTCCAACGTAACGGGCGTTGTATTCCGCGCGCAGGAGCCTTCCTTCCTGGTCGGCTACATTGCGGCTAAAACAACAAAAACCAATAAAGTCGGCTTTGTCGGCGGCATGACCAGCTCCGTTATCGACCAGTTCGAGTACGGCTACAAGGCCGGCGTTGCTTACGGAGCCAAAGAACTCGGTAAGAAGATTACTGTTGACGCCCAGTACGCCGAAAGCTTCTCCGATGCGGCAAAGGGCAAGGCGATTGCGCAGAAGATGTTTTCCGGCGGATGCGATATCGTATTCCATGCAGCCGGCGGTGTCGGCCAGGGCGTTATCGAAGCAGCCAAGGAAGCAAACAAGTATGCGATCGGCGTTGACCGTGACCAGGCATACCTTGCTCCTAAGAATGTTCTTACTTCCGCTATGAAGCTTGTAAACAAAGCGATCCAGCTGGTTTCCAAGGATGCTCTTGACGGAAAAGAAATCGGCGGCAAAACCTACACCTACGGCCTTACTGAGGAAGCAGTCGGTATCCCGACCGAGCACACCCTCATGGGCGACGCTACGTACAACGCGGCAATGGCTCTGGAAGGCAAAATCAAGGATAAGACCATTACGCCTCCTGCCAACAAGGCTGATTATGCAAAGTTTGAGGCAACTCTGAAATAATCCGGCAATCCCATTTATCGGTCTCTTAAGCACAGCGGGGCGTACATTTGTTGCGCCCCGCTGTGTGTAAGGGAGCGTATTGAAAGCAAGGGGGTTTACATTAATGGAAATCAGCAAGGAATACGCAGTGCAGATGCACGGCATTATAAAAATGTTCGGCACCTTCTGCGCTCTGGATCATGTGGATCTGGATGTAAAAAAGGGTTCCATCCACGCCATCCTGGGTGAAAACGGCGCGGGAAAAAGCACGCTGATGAATGTGCTTTACGGCCTGTATCAAGCGGATGCAGGAGAAATTTACCTCAATGGGGAAAAGGTCAACATTAAAAATCCGAATGTCGCGATCGAGCACGGTATCGGCATGGTTCACCAGCACTTTATGCTGGTCGATAATTTTACGGTTACGCAGAATATTATTCTCGGCAATGAGGTCACCAACAAATTTGGCGTTATAGATATGAAAAAAGCACGCGAGGAGATTCTTCAGATTGTAAAGAAGTACGGCCTTGAGGTTGATCCGGACTCCAAAATCGAAGATATCACCGTTGGCATGCAGCAGCGTGTTGAAATATTAAAGGCACTTTACCGCGGCGTAGATCTGCTCATTCTGGATGAGCCGACCGCCGTGCTGACTCCGCAGGAAATCGAAGACCTGATTCAGATTATGCACAACCTGATTTCCGACGGAAAAACAATCATTATCATTACCCATAAGCTCAAGGAAATCAAGGCTTCGTCCGATGTCTGCACCATTATCCGCCGCGGCCAGTATGTCGATACCGTATCGGTAGCCGACGTGGACGAGGAAGCGCTTGCCACCATGATGGTCGGCCGCGCGGTCAAGCTGGTGGTAGACAAAACCCCGGCCGTACCGGGCGACGTCGTATTCGAAATCGATAATCTGACTGTGAAGGATGAACGTAAGCTTGACGCGGTTAAAAATCTTTCGCTGAAGGTACGCAAAGGCGAAATCGTGGGCATTGCCGGAATCGACGGAAACGGGCAGAAAGAGCTTGTGGAAGCGATCACCTGCCTGACCAAAGCCGAAAGCGGCACCATTAAAATCAACGGCGCCGAAATCCAGAATACAACTCCCCGCAACGTAATCGACCATAAGATTTCCACCATTCACGAAGACCGCCAGAGACGCGGCCTGGTACTTCCGTTTACGGTTGCGGAAAACATGGTGATTGAAAAGTACCGTTCCAAACCATACTGCAGGGGCGGAATGTTGAACCGCAGCGAAATTTTCGCTTACACAAAGAACCTTATCCGGGATTATGATATCCGGCCGGACAACTGCGAGGAGCAGCCGGTGCGCGGTCTTTCCGGTGGCAACCAGCAAAAGGTCAT